>JBEKOK010000261.1:0-5434 GCA_049521875.1 Steroidobacteraceae bacterium | reverse complement strand
ATCGGAGTCACCTGGCGGCCTACTTTGACGCGCATGCGAAACTGGTCCAGATCGCACGCGACGGAGAGAAAGTGCTTCCGCAGAGCAAGCTCTTCCTCTGGGGCGAATCTCGCAGCGCCTTCAACACCACCATTGACGATGTCGAGCGGCTCATCCAGATCAACGACAAGGGCGCGGATGTCGCCTACCAGTCCGCGGAATCGACGTACAGCCGCGTGCGAAACTGGGTCGTTGTCCTGCTTGCATGCACCATTGTGCTGGCGGTGTTCCTGGCCCGCTGGACCAGCGGCTTGATTACCCGCCCAATTGCCCGCGCAGTCAGTGCTGCCGAGCACATCGCCAGCGGCGATCTCGCCGTAAGCCTGCAGGCTGACGGCCACGATGAGCCCGCGCAGCTCCTGCGGGCCCTTGGTGGGATGAAAGACAACCTCGCCGACATCGTGCGAGGCGTGCGCGTCAATGCCGAGAACGTGGCAACCGCAAGCGGCCAGATTGCTCAGGGAAATCTTGACCTGAGCAACCGCACCGAGCAGCAGGCAAGCGCGCTTGAAGAAACCGCGGCCACCATGGAAGAGCTCAGTTCGACAGTTCGAAACAACGCGGAAAACTCAAAGGAAGCCAATCGACTTGCTACGGCTGCCTCGGACATTGCAGCCAGGGGCGGCGCGGTCGTGGCACAGGTGGTCGACAGGATGAAGGATATCAATCAGAGCTCCAAGAAAATCGCTGACATTATCAGCGTCATCGATGGCATTGCCTTCCAAACCAACCTGCTGGCGCTCAATGCGGCGGTCGAGGCGGCGCGCGCTGGTGAACAAGGACGGGGCTTTGCCGTTGTCGCAAGTGAGGTGCGCAGTCTTGCCGGACGCAGCGCCGAAGCGGCAAAAGAGATCAAGGCGTTGATCACCAACAGCGTCCAGCAAATTGAGCAGGGCTCGGCGCTGGTGGATCAGGCCGGTCACACTATGGAAGAAATCGTCAACGCGATCAAGAGCGTAAACGTCATCGCCGGAGAGATCAGCAACGCCAGCGTCGAGCAAAGCAGCGGCGTCAGCCAGGTGGGACAGGCGGTGTCGCAGATGGATCAGGCCACCCAGCAGAATGCAGCGCTGGTCGAGGAAAGCGCTGCGGCGGCGGAGAGCCTGAAGCAGCAGGCGCAGCAGCTGGTGAAGGCGGTAAGCGTATTCAAGCTTGATGGCACGGGCACCGTGACGGCCGAAACCAAGACACAGGCCTTCGCCGGCCCTGAGCGTCGCGGGCCGAATCGCGCTACCAATGTTGCTCGCCCCAATTTCGCGCGCAAGCAGATCGCCGAAAGCAAGCTGCCAGTCGTGGCGCCGCTTGCCGCGACAGAATCGCCCAGGACGGGTAGCGATGACTGGCAACATTTCTAATGAGCGCTCAGACGAGCTCGAATAGGGTAGTGACTCCCCCACGCAGTTCAGTCTGCGTGGCACGTCAGCCCATATTTGATGCCAATATGGCAGTGGTCGCCTACGAGCTGCTATACCGGGCCGCGCCTCAGGACTCGCAGGCGCGGATATTGGATGGATCGAGCGCAACCGCGCATGTGATCGTCGGAAGCGTAGCCGAGATCGGCCTGGACAGTCTGAGTGGCGGCCTTGATATCCATCTGAATCTGCCGCGCGAGCTCATCGTCGATCCCGTGGAATTACCGCTTAAGCCAGAAACCACGGTGCTGGAGATTCTGGAGTCCGTGCGTTCTGATCCCGGCGTGATTGCTGGAATCAAATTCTTCCGCAAGCAGGGGTTTCGAATTGCCCTCGATGACTATGTGAGTCAGCGCCACGACGAGGAACTGCTGCAGCTGGCGGATATCGTCAAGATGGACCTCCTGGTCGAGCCTGCCGAGCTCTGGCCGGGGACCGCCGCAATGCTGTTGAGCCGCGGCGTCGAGGTGGTCGCAGAAAAGGTAGAAACGCGCGATCAGTTTGAGCAGTGTCGCGCTTTCGGCATCCAGGCCTTCCAGGGCTATTGGTTCCAGCGCCCGGAAACATTCATGGCCCACCGCGCCTCCTCTGATCGGCTGGCTACCTTGCAGGTGCTTGCCGCGCTGCAGGATTCGGACCTGCCTATCGAGATGCTTGTGCGGGTGGTGCAACAGGACCTGACGCTGGTTTACCGTCTGCTGCGGGTTATCAACTCAGGCTACTACAATCTGCCGCGAGCGGTTACCTCTGTACAGGAGGCGCTCATGATGCTCGGCATGGATAACCTGCGGCGCTTATGTACGCTCATGGCCCTGGCGGCCTTCGAGAGCCGGCCACAGGAGCTTCTCGTCAATGCCCTAGTGCGGGCCCGTATGTGCGAGCTCCTCGCTGTCCTGAATCACCCTCAGTATTCGGCCAAGCTGTTCTTCGCCGGGTTGCTATCACACCTTGATGCGTTGCTGGGCGTGACGACCGCTGAAGCGCTCAAGAGCTTACCGCTAACGAAGGATCTTGAGCTGGCTCTGACTTCGTACGCAGGACCCATCGGCGCGACCCTACAGTGCGTTGTCGCTTTCGAGCGCGGTCGCTGGGAAGCTTTGGATGCTCTCAACCTGAATCCGCAGCTTTCCCAGGATATCTACCTCGAGGCGGTGCGCTGGGCCGAAGAGGCGCGCGTGCTGCTTAAATCGTGATTGAAGCAGTCCGTGCGCGCGCTTGCTAACACGAGACCCGACTGCGAGCAGTTCTCGTGACACTGCTCACGCTACAGGGATCTCATGTCCGCCTGAATGAGCCCTTGCCGTTCGGGGTCTGCGATGCCGCCGGCAATCTGCTGCTCGCTCGTGGCATGGTGGTGGCAAGCGAAGACCAGCTGCAACGCCTCCTGGATCGCGGAGCGTGTCTGCGCGTGGAGGATGCTCCCGGATTTGCAGACAAAAAACCGGCGGCAGTGGCACGAAAAACGAACGGCGTGTCAGCCGCGCTGCTAGGTGTTCAGGAGAAGCTCAAGAGCCTGCTGTTAGAGCCGACCGCGCATTCCAAATTTTGTGAGGAAGTGGCGCATTGCGGCAGCGAACTGTCGCGCATCGCGACAACGCACCCCGATTGCACGCTATATCACCTGATACGAAGCCCTGCGCACGAGCACGCACTCTACTCGGTGACTCATGCCGTGCAAACCGCAATCGCCAGTCATCTCATCGCTCAGCGGCTGCGCTGGAGCGCCGACGAGCGAGTATCTCTGGTGTCCGCGGCTCTGACGATGAATATTGCAATGACCAAGCTGCAAGGCGAGCTGGCCGCGCAACTCGAGCCTCCGACAACAGAGCAGCGACGGGCTATCGATGAGCATCCGATTCGCAGTGCGGAGCTCCTGGAAAAGCTCGCGGTCCGAGATCAGGATTGGTTACGCACCGTGCTTGAGCACCATGAAACTCCCGATGGCAAAGGCTATCCGCGCGGCTTAGCTTGTGGTTTTGAACCCGCCGAAGTTCTGCGGCAGGTTGATGCGTTCATGGCGCGAGCAATCGGGCGTGTCACGCGCGAAGCGATCTACCCGAACGAAGCCATGCGCGAACATTTCCTGGCAAGCGGCAGAAGTCCGATTACCGCCGCTTTGATCAAGGAGTTTGGCATCTACCCGCCGGGCACCTTTGTCCGGCTTGCCAGCACCGCTGTGGCCGTCGTCCTTGCCAGAGGCCAGGAAGCCAATAAACCGCTGGTTGCTGAAATCATCAGCCAACACGGCATATTCCTGACGTGTCCCGTGCCGCGCGTCACCTCAGAGCCGGAGTTCGCGATTTGCGGGATTGTTAATTCCAAGGCGGTTCTGGTGCCGATCAATCCCGACGAGCTCTATAGCTGAGCGCGCTGCGTGGCGATAGAGGCCAGATCTGGCTTACGCGACGCTTGAAATTGCAGCGCGACCGTCTTGAGGGTATGCCGCTATTGAAGCTCGAATCGCACTCGATACGAGTAGCAATCGCTGACCGGCACTCCATTCTCCGTAGTACTGCGATAGTGTCCGGAACCCGCTCTGGCAAGCGCCAAGGCATCTTTATCAAGCCGCGGATAACCTGACGAAGTGGCGATAACGGGATTGGTGGTCAGACGACCGGCCTGATCTACGCACACCCGAATAGCGGCCACCCCGGATTCCTCGGCCAGTATCGCCGCACTGGAATAGAACTCGCGGGTAGTGGGGAACCCCTTTCCCGGTCCTCCCGGTACGCGGGCGATTGCCCTGGGCCCTGATTGCTCCGTCGATGGCGGTGTCGCCGGCACGAGCGTCACTGTAGTCGGCGGTACCACCAGCGGACGGAGCTCGATTGTTGGTAGCGGTGGCGGATCCATGACTTTGACGTCAGGCTTCGTGAATCTTAACGGAGGCAGCAGCACCTGTTGAATCACGGGCGGATCTTCAATGTGCCCCTTAAGAGGCGGTGGCGATGCCGCTTTGTCGGTGGCCGGGCGCATAAATCCGCTTGCCAAGCCGTAAATCGCAGCGGCATGCAGGCAAACTATGATGATGAGGACTGTCGTTCGCCTGGAAAAAAACGATGAATCGTGTGCGCCCAACAATGAAACGGAACCCTGGCCCGCAGCACCAGCAGCAGCCGGGCATGCGCCGAACGCCAGCGGATCGTGGGCCATCAGGATGGACGCCCAGCAGCACCCGATGACGAATCGCACTCGCGCCAAGCCGGGGCGTCGCGTTGCCAGGTCGGCCTGCCACTCCTCTGCAAGGCGCTCCCTGAGCAGTGGCGGAGCGCGCCGTGCCGCGCACAGAACCAGCCAGCGCACAACGCGACCCGTGTTGGGCTCAGAAGATGCCATTGGCACCATTGCAGCGAGCCTGACGCGCGATTTCATGCGAGCACTCCTCGGCTGAAGGTTGCGAAGACTTCACTGGCACGCCTGAGTCCGCTCGAGGTCAGGCGATAGAGCCGACGACGCGGCCGGCCAACGCTCGAAGGATCGACCTCCTCCCAGCGACTGACGAACCACCCAGCAGTTTCGAGCCGAAGGAGTATCGGATAAAGGGTCCCGGAGGCGAGCTTCCCGCGTTTCTGCACATCCGCGCCCGATAGCTCATCGGTGGGGTTTTCAAGGAACGCCTCCAGAACCCGCAAGGTCTGGAGGGACATTCGGACGTCGCGCTCTTGCTTACCCATAGTTGTAAGTCTACCTAGGGGTGGCTCCGACGTCAAGCGCCCTGCATATGCCAGGTCTTGCAGGCACCTTATCCGCTGCCCGCGCCAGCCCGGTTCAATCCACGCTATCGGAGACGTTCGTCATGCGCGCCATGATCGGATAGTCCTCTTCCCCCTCTTCGGCTGGCGCCTGATGGGTGTAAATCAGCTCCTCGAGACGTGCCTTGGTCGCCAGGAATTCTCGGGTTACGGTCTGCAATATGTTGCGGGGCTGAGGCACAGGGACCTCAATGAACTCCTGTACCTCACCGGGATGCGCTGAAAGCACCA
>JBEKOK010000260.1:0-5451 GCA_049521875.1 Steroidobacteraceae bacterium | reverse complement strand
TATCGCCTACGCCCGTGGACAGATTCATATCCTCAGTGGCAAGGGCCTTCTTGCCGCATCGTGCTCCTGCTACGCGATAGTCAATCAGGTATTCCGTCGGGCCCAGGCCCGTGTGATCTGATTCGGCGGCATGCGGCGCGATCCTAGCGCCAGCCTTGGCCCGATACTGGGTAGCGCCGAACAATCCTCGGCCCTCCAGTCCGCAGTTTGCGGGCACGCAGTGGGCCCAACCTTGAGCCGCCCACCGCACCATCCGCGGGCCCTAGACGCTTAGATCGCCCATGATCTCGGGCGCTGCGCTCGCGCCCGGCGCTTGCCGCCCACGCTTCAAGGGCGAATGGGTCGGGTTTGTCTTCTTAATCAATCCGTTATACTGTTTTTCAAAGACTTTCATAAATAATAGGGTGAACCGGCCTAGGCAACGCCGCCTACGTGCTCATTAGCAAGCAACATGCCCGATTCGCCGCAATCGCGACCGTCCAAATTCACTCCGAGGCCCTCCGGCCCGAATCAGCTTGAGCGCCATCAGCTACTGTCTCTCCTCCAGCAGAATCCACACGCCAAGCTGGTCTTGATCCATGCACCGGCCGGCTTTGGCAAGACCACACTGATGGTGCAGTGGCACCAGCAACTGACGACTGCGGGCCACGCAACCGGCTGGATTACGATCGATCTGGAAGACAATGATGCGGGCCGCTTCAGCGTCAATCTTCGCCAGGCCCTGTTGCCAGACACAGGCGGAATCACCGCAGATCTTTTTGATTCGATCAACCGCTGCCTGAAATCCCAAAACAGCTTCACATTGTTTCTCGACGAAGCCGAGCATCTAACGGCGCCTGATGCCGCTCACTTACTCGAAGTGATGCTCGAGTACTCACCGGAAAACTTTCATCTGGTGGTCGGCTCGCGAACGCGACCCAATCTGCTGGGACCGCGCCTGCGCATCCGGGACGATATTCTTGAGCTGACAAACAAGCAGTTGGCTTTCCAAAGCGAGGAGAGCCGGCAGTTCCTGCAAGCGCGCTGCGGCGGCCCGATCGGTGCGGATACGATCGGCCAATTGGCGCTGCAAACCGAAGGCTGGGCTGCCGCCTTGCAACTGGCGGCCGTCGCCATTGCCCAGGGCGAGCCCTGGCAATCGGTGGTCGATCATCTGGCCGCTCCGCGCTCGGACCTGTTTCAGTACTTGAGCGACGAAGTGCTCATTCACTTGCCCCCGGACCAGCGCCAGTTTCTTCTCGAGACCTCCTTCCTGAGCGTGCTTTCCGGGCCGCTGTGCGATGAGGTGACCGGTCGTTCCGACAGCGTCCGCGTGCTGGCGGGTTTTGAACACGCGAACCTGCTGTTACTGCCAATCGATCGCGGTCAGGCCCTCTACCGCTACCACCCGCTGTTCGCTGACTGCCTGCGGCAGCAATTCCGGCAGAGCAACCCGGCGCAGCTGCCGAAACTGGCACGGCGCGCCGCCGACTGGTGCGTACGAGCGCAGATGCGCGAAGAAGCCGTTGAATACGCACTGCTCGCCAAAGATCCCGAATACCTCATCGACCGCATCATGGATTGCATTGAGGCATTGATCGTGCGAGCACAGATCCTGACACTGAGGCGCTGGCTGCAGGCTGTGCCACCGCAGGCATTGCAGCGGCGTACAGACTTGCTGACCTGGTCGGCCTGGGTGGAAATCTACATCAACGATTTTGCTGCGGCTGAGAGCACTCTCGAACGGTTGCGGGCCGCTGATGCGGTTCAGTCGCTCGCCGCGAAGGAACGCCTGAGCAGCAGCGTGTTGCGGGTGTTCCTGTATATATGCCGCGGTCGCATGGATGATGCCCTGAGTGAATCGGAGGCCGCCTCGCAGCTCGCGCATAACTTTGACCGGCTCAACGTGGCAGGATTGACCAATGTGCGGGCGATGCTGGCACAGATGCATGGCCGCTTTGTCGAGGCGGCAATGCTTGCCGAAAGGGTAGCCGCCAGCGCGGCCGAGCCGCCTCCGCTGTGGGTAAGCCTGGTCCACGCCTCAATGGAGCTCGGGCTGACCGACATGTCGCTCGGCGAATTCGCGGGGGCGAAGCGTCACTTCGACACCCCGGCCCGCCAGATTGCCAAGCAGCAGCACCAGGCCGGTCCCCCGCTCGATCCGCATCAGCTGCTTGTCGCGCTTGCCAGCCCTGCCGCGCTGATTCTTTATGAGCAGAACAAGCTCGACGGCGCCGAGGCGGCTCTCGAGCGTCACGCGCCATTCCTGAACTCCATGCGTCCGACATCCAGCCGTGCGCTCTGGCATCAGTTGCGGGCTCGTGTTTGCTTCCTGCAGGGTGACGAAGAGGGTCGCGTGTTGGCGCTGCAGGACGGGATTGCCTACGCAATTCGTCACGAACTCTCCTGGATTGAGCATACCTTGCAGTGGGAGCACGTCGCCTTTGATCTTGCTCGGGGCGATCTTAGCCACGCAAGCCTCATTGCGCAGCGCCTGCTGAGGGATGTTTCACTGGATGCAGCATCCGAATGGATCGCACCATGCGATGAAGTGTTCGGCCCGATCATAGGCGCGTTGCGCTTCCATATACACAACGGCGAGGGCAAGCAGGCGTTGCGCTTTCTGCGCGCGCATATCGCTCAAAGCGAGCGCCAGCTGCGACGGTTTCGATTGGCAAAATTGCGAGTGCTCGAGGCGCTGGCTTTCGAATCAACAGGCGATCATGAGCGGGCGCTTGAAGCACTGGTCCTTGCAGTTGATCAGGGTATGAAGTTCAGCGCAGTCCGGACCTTTGTCGACGAAGGCGTGATGTGCTTGCGACTGCTACATGAACTCCAGGTACGGGAGGAGGTTGCGCGCGAATCTCCCCGCTCCCGCTACCTTGCTACGCTCCAGGAAGCCTTTGATGATATTGAGAGCTCGGATGAGCGTGCGTCGTCGGCTGGCTCGGCTCCCCTTACGACATCGGTCTTGTCGGCGCGTGAGGCGCAGATCATGCAGCGGCTTACGCAGGGACATTCAAACTTGGCCGTGGCGCAGCAGTTATTTCTATCGCCCAATACAATCAAGTGGCACCTCGGCCAGATTTATGTGAAGTTGGGTGTGAAAAACCGCACCCAGGCCGTGCACGTGGCCAGGCAGCTTCAGATCCTGCCGCCTCGCTAGAAAAACCACCCGATTTCCATTCTTTCTGGTGGTGATCTGCCACAGCAGACCTTTTAACGTGTCGATCTCAAAGGCGCGGCCACGAGCCGCTCAACTCACGGTGAAAGGGCGACATGACAGTGTGCGGTTCAGTATTTGATGCGAAACGTAGCGCGGCAGCGCTGGCGAACGGTTCCTCGTCTGTCGATGAGCCCTCCCCCGCCATGGTTGGTCTCGCCGCCAGGCTGCTACGCCTGCAGACCCGGCTGGGCAGGCATCTTCAGGATTGCCAGCAGGCTCGATCTTCCTCCGAATTCGATTCGCACCTCGGCGCCGAGTCCCCCGTTGACCTGGACTCGCTCTCCAGCATGGCGATGACGCTAGAGGCGGAGATTCAAGCTTCCATAGCAAACAACGACTTCTTCTACGAATATCAACCCATCGTGTGCGCCCTGAGCGGTGCCGTGAAAGGTTACGAGGCACTGGTGCGCTGGCGACGCCGCGGCCGTAGCGTGTCGCCAGCATACTTTCTTCCGATCGCGGAAGAGACGCGCTCAATCATCGCTATCCAACAGCAGCTTCTGAATAGCATCGCCAGCGTCTACGCTGAGCTGAGCCCCAAGATGTCCATTGGCATCAACTGGTCGCCGACCCAACTGTCGGAGACGCAGGCAGTAACCGATTTCATCAACCGGATCCGGCAGTTACAGATTGACCCGCGGCGGATCGTGGTCGAAATAACCGAACACACCGTGACGATGGATCCAGGGGCGGCCTACGCCAGCATTCTACGGCTCAAGGATTGCGGCTTCCTTGTCGCCCTGGATGATTTTGGGAGTGGCTACTGTGGTCTCTCCTATCTGCGTCGGCTGCCGATCGATCAGATCAAGATTGACGGTTCGCTGGTCCGCGATCTGGGTCAGTCGCAGCGCAGCACTCTGATCCTCGAGGCAATTATCGATCTGGCCCACCAGCTTGGCAACGAAGTCGTGGCCGAAGGCGTCGAGACCGAGCGGCAATTGTCTGCATTGCGCTACGCAGGCTGCGATTTTCTACAAGGGCACTTGATCGGCTACCCGTCGCGGCACCTGATACCTGACCCGGCGCAGGGCCACGCCACGCATCGGACCTCTTCCAGCGCAGTCGCGGGACTTCCTGGCGCCGTAGTTTCACACCGCCAGTCCGCCCTCGCGCGGGCTTCGTGCTAGCGGAACTTAACAATGCTAAGCCTGCGCTGGCCTATGACGGGCCCAGAGAAATCCGAACAGCGGCCCATTAGAAACCGTGGGTTCGGTCACATCTGCTGGCGGTGGAATGTCACAGACGTGGACTACGGCAAACGTAAGAATTCCCGGGACCGCTACCAAGGCTTGGGAGTAAGACCGTTGTTGAGAATTCCAAAATGACGGCGCAGCCCCAGGGTGAGCAATCCGCTTCGGCGAGTGCCATGTGGCGAGACTGCCTGACATTTCGCCTCCGCAATGAAGAGTACGGCATAGATCTTCTGTGCGTGCGCGAAATCCGCACCTATGAGCGCCCCAACTGGATCGCCGGTGCTCCCGATTACCTGCCAGGCGTGCTCAACATGCGCGGCGACATCGTGCCGATCATGGATCTGCGACTGCGCTTTGGCCTCGAGGCCGAATTCAGTGCGCACACCGTTACGATCGTTGTGAATATCTCCGGTGTGACGGCCGGTCTGGTCGTGGACTCTGTCTCCGATGTTCTTCAGCTCAGCGCAGAGCAGATTAAGGCCGCACCGGATTTTCGCAGTACCGTGGATGCCCGGTTTGTGACCCGGCTGGGCCTCGTCAGGGAGGACCAGCGTGAACGTACGCTGATACTTCTCGACGTCGAGCGGTTGCTGGCCAGCGCCCAAGAAGCTGGTCGCCTCAATTAGTAGCTTATCAAGATTATTACTTAGGACCATCAACATGAGACTTGCGGATCTAAAAATAGGCACGAAGCTCTCCGGCGCCTTTCTCGCAGTCATTACCCTGACCGTTGGCGTTGGCAGTTTTTCAATCGTCCAGCTGGCCAAGATAAACGGCAATACTACTGACATTGCCACTAACTGGCTGCCAAGCATCAAAGAACTTGGCAACATAGACCTGGCACTGAATAGGCTTCGCCGATCTGAGAATGATTATGTGTTGAACGCCGGTGGTAGCGAGGAAGCGACCATCGACAAGAGCTTTGCCGACTGGAAGCTGAAACTCGAAGAGGCCCAGGGCAAGTACGAGGCGAACGTCACCGGCGGCGCCGAGCGGGCAGCCTACGAGCTGTATCGGAGTCACCTGGCGGCCTACTTTGACGCGCATGCGAAA
>JBEKOK010000259.1:0-5495 GCA_049521875.1 Steroidobacteraceae bacterium | reverse complement strand
TCATCTGCGATCGCGCGCTGCTCGGCGCCTACACCGCCGAGCGCACGCGCGTCACGCCAGCGCTGGTGCGGCGCGCGGCCGGCGAGGTCTTCGATCGCACGATCTTCAGTCCGTGGCTCGCACGCTCGGTGGGCATTATCGTGCTGGTGCTGCTGGCCGGCGGCCTGTACGCGTTCTGGCGCGCCGCGCCGTGGAAGCACAGCGCGCCGCCGCCGATCGCGGCGCCGGTGATCGTGCCGCCGCCGGCCCCGCCGCCGCTGGGTGAGTTGCTGGCCCGCAATCCGGACCTGAGCGGCGCCGACAGTGCCTTCGGTGCGCTGCTCGCGCTGTGGGGCGCGCAATCGACGGGCGCCGCAGATCATTGCGCCGAGGCCTCGCAGCAGGGCCTGGCCTGTACCGAGGGCCACGGCACGCTGGCCGAACTGCATGAACTCAACCGCCCGGCGCTGCTCAAGCTCACCGATGCAACCGGCGCGATGCACGAAGTGCTGCTGACCGGTATCGATGCCCAGCACGCGGAGCTGCGTATTGGCATCGTGCCGGCACAAGTGAGCATCGCGGATCTGTCGGGCTACTGGTTCGGTGAGTGGCTGGTGTTGTGGAAGCCCTCGATCCAGCCGATCGTACAGCTCCATGCGGGCATGCGCGGCCGCGCCGTTGCACAGCTGCGCGAGGCACTGGATCGCTGGAGCGGCACGACGCCCGCCACCGCCACCAGCGCCGAGTTTGATCAGGATCTGGTGCGCGAGGTCGAGACCTTCCAGCGCGCCCGGCATCTGGCCGTGGATGGCATCGCCGGCATCGAGACGCAGATGCTGCTCGATGCGGCGCTGCCCGCGCCGGGCTCCCCGCTGCTGACCGGCAGCCTGCCGGGCAGGAGCTGAACCGACATGTCCTTCATACTCGATGCGCTGCGCAAGTCCGAGGCCGAGCGGCAGCGCCAGGATGGTCCGACGCTGCTCGAGATGCGTCCCTCGCGCCCGCAGCGACGGCTACCGCTGTGGGTCATCGGCTTAGGGATACTGCTGCTGCTGAACATGGCGGTGCTGGTGTGGTTCCTGCTGCGCGCGCCTGCCGAGACGGCGCGCGCTCCGGCCGTGGTGCAGACCGCGCCTGCAACGCCAGCGCCTCGGGCCAGCACGCCACCCGCGGCCAGCGCACCCACGATCCCCAACACTGCGCCACCGGCAGCCCTGCTGACACCCGGTTCCAGCGCGCCGGCCAGCAGCGCGCCGCCGGCCACAGCCAGCACGAGTGCAGCGCCTGCGAGCCCACGCGCTGCCGCGCCCGCGCCGCCAAAGCCTGCCAGGCCGCAGCTCGAGCCCAGCGATTCGGCGGCGGATCTGCCCGATTACGCGCGCGTGTCCGCGGGCATGCCGCCACTGCGCCTGGATCTGCATTCCTATTCAGATCAGCCCCAGCAGCGATATGCGCTGATTAACATGCACAAGGTGCAGGAAGGCGATACGTTGCCCGAAGGCGCGCGCGTACTGCAGATCCTTCCCGATGGCGTGGTGATGTCCTACCAGGGCACCAAGTTCGTGCTCGGGCGCAACTGATCAGGCACTCGCGCTTTGCGGCTTGAGCAGACTCGCGAGATCAAATGCCATATCGGAGGCTTGCGCCGGCAGCGGTGAGATCCCGTTATCGAGCAGCTTGCGCGAGACCATGTGATCACCGATGCGGCTCAACGAGTCCACGGCAATCAGGCGCGCACCGCGGTAATAAAAGGCCGAGAACGCCGGTTTGTCCAGATCCCCGCGGGTCACGATCTGATCATAGCCGTGACTCAAGCCGACCATCTGCAGCTTCACATCGTACTGATCCGACCAGAACCACGGCGTCGCGGTAAATGGCCGCTCGCGCCCGAGCAGCGCCAGGGCCGCAGACTTGCCCTGCTCGATCGCGTTGTGCACGGATTCCAGGCGCAGCAGCGTGCCATCGGCCAGGCGCCGCGCGGTGCAATCCCCCGCCGCGACAATTTTCGGATCACTGGTGCGCGCGCAGGCATCGACAACGATGCCGCGATCGCAGATGAGGCCCGCAGCCTGCGCCAGCCGATCCTCGGGAATGACCCCGATGCCGACGACGACGACGCCGGCCGGATACTCGAGTCCGCCGGCGGTGCGCACGGCAGTCACGTGCCCATCGACACCGATGAGGCCCTCGACCCTGACATCAAAGTTCAGCTGCACGCCGTGTGCCCGGTGCACGCGCGCCGCCGCATCGGACACGATCGGTGCCACGACGCGTGACATCAGGCGACTGAGGCCCTCGAGCACGATGACTTCCAGGCCACGCTTGCGCGCGGTGGCGGCGACTTCCAGGCCAATGAACCCGCCGCCAATGACCACGAGCGGGGCGGCGCGCGCCACGCATTCCTCGAAGGCCGCCGCCAGCGCCTGCGCATCATCCAGCGTGCGCACGCCAAACACGCCACGCAGCGGCGGCCCGGGCAGCAGGCGGACTTTAGCGCCAGTCGTTATCGCCAGCCCCGCGTAGCGCAAGCTCCGGCCATCGGCCAGCTGCACGCTGTGCTGCGCCGGATCGATCGCAGTCACTTCGCAGTTCAGCTGCAGATCGATGTCGCGGCGGCGGATCGCCTCGATGCTGCGGATCGCCAGTTGCGCCGGATCATGGTGCTCGAGCAGCCATTTCTTCGACAGCGGCGGGCGGTTGTACGGCCCGTGCGCCTCGGCGCCCAGCAGCACGATCGGTCCGCTGTAGTGTTCCTGACGCAGCGTCTCGGCGATCTGTATGCCCGCCTGGCCGGCACCGATTATGACAATGGGATCCATGGCGCTACGAGAGTCCTTGAGGTCGCTAGACCTGGCGATCCGGAATCTGGATCGGCAGGCCATCGAGGGTCTCATCGACGTAGAGCTGGCAGGAGAGCCGGCTGCCGGGGCGCCGTTCGGCGGCGACGTTCTCCAGCATCTGCAGCTCCTGCTCCGACGGCGGCGGCAGGCGCGCGATCCACTCGGGATCGACATAGCAATGACAGGTCGCGCACGCCAGCATGCCGCCGCAGATCGCGTCGATGCCCGGGATGCTGCGGTTCACGCAGGTTTGCATCACGCTCCAGCCAGGATGCACCTCAAGGCTCATCGTGTGCCCGTTGGCATCGGTGCAAATCACTTGCGGCACAGCATCGACCCCTGATCCTGATCCCGGCGATGACCGGGCGGCACACGATAGCGTCCGCTCAAGCCAAGATCCAGCCGCGGCAGCCACGCAAATTTCCACTCCGACGCCGGCTCAAGATGCGCTGCTAAAGGCGACCTCCGTGGCCTGCATTGCGCCATCGCTGGAGCGCGCGCCTGAGCCGCCCGACGCGCCACCCGACCGGGGTGGTTTGGTGAGGTCCATCACAGTCCTTTCAGGGCGGCCTGAAGCACGTCACAGAACCTCGCGCCGGCCGGTTCGGCTGCATTGCGCGAGCAAGACGTTGCCGTAAAGTCCCGTTAATTCAAGGGCGAAACGTCCCTGCCGCGCTGGAAAAGCCCATCGAGAACCGCCCCGTGCCCCGCCTCCCCATTGAATCTCCGCCGATCCCGGCAGCCCCGGCGCGCGCGCGCGCGCAGCCCGTGAGCGGACCCGTGGTGGTGGCGCTGACCGAAGAGCTCTCGCTGCTCGAGGCGCTCAGCGGTGCAATCGCTGAAGGCGAAGGTTTTACCGCAGCGCCGACCATGGAGCGCTTCGCCGATCTGCTGATCGTCAGCGGCGCGGATCTGGCGCTGATCGACTGCGCGCTGCTGGATTCCACGCCCGGGGAATTCTTCACGCGCATCCACAACCAGTTTCCCAAGCTCACGCTGCTCGCGATCGGCGACAGCACGCACCAGCAGCAGCTCGCGCCGCAGCTGGGCGATGGCACGGTCCTGCGCTTTGCGCACCGGCCGCTCTCGGCCCAGCGCCTGCGACTGTTCCTCGAGACCGCGCGCCGCCATAGCGAAGGGGCCCAGGCTCTCGCAGGCATCGCCGCCGGCATCGATACGATCTCGACCCGCTTTGAACTCCCGCGCACCGCGCAGCGCTCGTTCCGGCCCTGGTGGCTGATCCTGGCGCTCGGCGTGCTGCTGGTAGCCGCACTGTGGTGGTGGTGGCCGAGCGCCCAGAGCGAGCGCAACGCGCCTGCCGATGCGAGCAGTGCACCGGCGAGCGCGGCCAGTGGCGCGGCTGCCGGCGACAGCCCCGCGCCAGCGACCGATAGCGCAGCGCCCGCTCCGGCGGTGGATGTCGAAGTGCAGCACTGGGTGGAACTTGCCGGCGAGCGCATGCAGGAAGGCGCGCTGATCGCGCCGGCCAATGACAACGCCCAGAGCTACATCAGCGCTGCCGCAGCGCGCGCGCCGCAGAATCCCGCAGTTCGTGCCGCCGCCTACGAACTGGGCGAGCGCCTGATCAGCGCCACGCGCTCGGCACTCGCCGCCGGTGATCTGAACTCGGCGCAGCGCTGGCTCGCCGCGGCCAAGGATTACCGCGTCGGTGCCACGACGATAACGCAGCTTGAGACCGAGCTTGCCCAGGCGCGCAGCGGTGCCGCAGCGGCCGGCAGCGCGCCGGGCGCAGGCGCCGCCGCGACGCCAGCGCCTGGAGGCACGCCGTGAGCCGCGTCAGGACCGCACCGCGCATCCTGATTGTCGAATCCGACAAGCAGTATCGCAGCTGGCTGCGCCATCACCTCGAGATCATCTGGCCCGAGGCCCACCCGGATTATCGCGACGAGAGCGAATTCGCCAAGCTCGTCGGCAGCTTGAGCCGCGACAAGTACGAACTGGTGATCCTGAGCGGGCAGCTCGGCGACTGGCCACACAAGAGCGCGCTCAGCCTCGAGTGGCTGCGCAGCCTGCGTCGCCAGCCGCAGGTGCCACCGATCGTGCTGATCGGGCACAACGGCAACGAACTGGCCGCCGTGCACGCACTGCGTCTGGGCGCTGCCGATTATCTGCCGCGCGACCTGCTCAACGGCCAGCTGCTCGAGCGCAGCCTGCGGATCGCTCTGCACCGTGGCCGGCGCCTGGCGCGCCGCACGCCGCCCAAGCCCGCGGCGCGCGTGGTGCCGATACCGACCGATCCGGCACGGCCGGTCGCACCGAAGGGCTACGAACTGCTGCGTGAGCTGGGCGATTCCGCGCGTGCCTGCGTCTGGCTCGCCTACAGCCAGGCGCTGCGGCACGAGGTGGCGCTCAAGATCAGCAAGCCGGCGCTCGAGGAGCTGCACGAATACCAGTCCTTCGCGCGCGAGCACGCCGCGATCGCCGCGCTCCGCCACAGCTCGGTCGTGGCGCTGTACGACTACGGCCTGCATGAAGGCCATGAGTACCTGGCGATGGAGTACTTCCCGTGCGGGGATCTCAAGCGCCGGCTGCTGCATCCGATCTCGCCGCCCGAGTGCCTCGATTACGCGCACCGCATCGCCACCGCGCTGCAGGTCGTGCATGCCGGTGGACTCCTGCACCGGGATCTGAAGCCCCCCAACATCATGCTGCGCG
>JBEKOK010000258.1:0-5540 GCA_049521875.1 Steroidobacteraceae bacterium | reverse complement strand
GTCGGAGACCGCAAGGCGCCCCCGGATCAGCGCTTCGGCGCCGGCGCGCCCGAGCGGCTCGGTGGTGACGATGTAGTTGTGCAATGGCATCACGTGCGCATGGACATCCTGGTGCATGCCCGAGAGGTATCCATTGCCTGCCAGTAACACGCGCCGCGCCTGCACCAGCCCGTGCGCACTGTGTACGCGCCAGCCTGCGCCGTTGCGCTCCAGGCGCGTCGCGCGGGTGTGCTCGAATAAGCTGGCACCGTGCGAGCGCGCCGCGCGCGCCAGGCCGCGCGCGAGATTGAGTGCGTGCAGGTGGCCGCTCGAGTGATCCAGGTACCCGCCGTGGTAATCCTGCGTCGCGACCAGCGCGCGCATTTCCTCGCGCTCGATGTAACGCAGCGGCATGTCCGGAAACTGGCGGTTGTGCAGCTCGACGTGCGCGCGTGCTTCGGCGAGGTAGCGCGCTCGGTGCACCGCATGCAGCAGCCCTGCGGTGTACTGGGCATCGATCTGGTAGCGCGCGATCAGTTCATCGAGATAAGCGCGTGCCTTGAGCGCGAGCGCCCAGTACTGATCAGCAGCGTCCGCGCCCATGCGCTCGGCAAACCAGGCCGGGTCGTGGCGCATGCCGGTGTGCACCTGACCGCCGTTCCGGCCCGAGGCGCCGCTGCCGACCTCGTGCTGCTCGAGCAGCGTGACCGTGATGCCCTCGCGCGCCAGATGCAGCGCCGCGGACAGGCCGGTGTAGCCACCGCCGATGATGCAGACATCGCTCTCAACGGAGCCTTCCAGCGCCGCCAGCGACGGCGCGGTCTCGGTCGCGGTGGCCTGGTAATAGGTACGCGAGACGCCGCAGCGGGCGCCAGGAGTGATCAATTGCTGATTAGAATCATGAGGATAGCTCATGAAAGGCCCCAGTCCGTGCGGCCCCTGGTCGACCTGGGCGCGCGCTATACCGCTTTATGCGATACTGTGATCACAAGATACCATGGGTGACCTGATTTGGGCAGGTAGGGGCGTCGTGCGTGGTCAAGAGATCGATTTACAGTGCCGGACCCAGCGCGCTCAGTACCCCGCTGCCCATCAGCGACATGCCATCGATGATGTCCTCGCGGATCGCCTGCATCAACCCGGCCTCATCGCGATTGCTGATCGCCTCGCAGGCGGCCGCATGCTGATCGATCAGGTCCGAACCGCCGTAGCGCTCGTAGACCAGGCGCATGTAGGGCGCGAACTGCAGCCACAGCGATTCGATCAGGTTCACGAACACGCGGCTGTGCGAGGCGCGGTAGATCAGGAAATGAAACTGGTAGTTGCCGGTCATGTAGCTCTCGAAATTCTTGGTTTCGAGCGCCTCGCCGATGATCTCATCCTCGAGCCGGATGCGCTTGAGCAGCGCCGAGTCGATGTGCGGCAGCGCCAGGCGGGCCGCATCGGGCTCGAGCAGGATGCGCACGCGCATCAGCTGCTCGAAGCGCGCCTGGTTCATCTCGGGGATGTAGAGCCGCCGGTTATCGCGGATCTCGAGTGCCCCCTCGGCCACGAGCCGGTGCACTGCCTCGCGCACCGGCATCACGCTGGTGTTGAGCTGCTCGGCGATCTGCCGGAAACCGATCGCGGTGCCCGGGGCGAGCTGCCCCTTGAGCAGCATCGCCCGCAACACCTCGTAGATCCGGGCGTTGACCTTCATCGGGGTGCGTTCGAGTTCTTCCATACGCTCCGGCGCTGTTGCACCGCTCTGATGCGCGCTAGTGTAATGACATGCCGGCGGATTCACACGCACGCTCACCGGCATGCGCGCCCCTTCACGCTCCACCTGTTGAGCCCCTCGAGGAATTTCCGATGAGCAGCACACCGGCCAGCCTCCACAGCGCCCCGACACGCACCACTGAGCGCTCGACCCAGGAATGGCAAGCCCTCGATCGCGCCCACTACCTGCACCCGTTCACGGACCACGCCGCCCTGCATCGCAAGGGCACGCGCGTCATCACGCGCGGTGAAGGCATCTACCTGTACGACTCCGAGGGTCGCCGGCTGCTCGATGGCATGGCCGGCCTGTGGTGCATGACCCTGGGCTACGGGCGCCGCGAACTGGCCGACGTGGCACGCGCGCAGATGCTGGAACTGCCCTTCTACAACAGCTTCTTCCAGTCCGCGCACCCGCCGGCGATCGAGCTTGCGCGCATGCTGGTCGAAGTCACGCCGCCGCAGTTCAATCATGTGTTCTTCACCGGCTCAGGCTCTGAAGCCAATGACACGGTGCTGCGTCTGGTGCGCCGCTACTGGGAGCTGCGCGGGGAGCCGAACCGCACCCTGGTCATCAGCCGCAAGAATGCCTATCACGGCAGCACGATCGCCGGCGCGAGCTTGGGTGGCATGAGTGCGATGCACGCCCAGGGCGGCCCGATGGTGCCGGGCATCGAGCACATCGCGCAGCCCTACTGGTATATCGAGGGCGGCGAGCTCAGGCCGGAGGAATTCGGCCTGCGGACCGCGCGCGCGCTCGAAGAGCGGATCCTGGCGCTCGGCCCCGAGCGCGTCGCCGCCTTCATCGGCGAGCCGGTGCAGGGCGCTGGCGGCGTCATCATCCCGCCGCCCAGCTACTGGCCCGAGATCCAGCGCATTGTGGACAAGTACGGCCTGCTGCTGATCGCCGATGAAGTGATCACCGGCTTCGGACGCACCGGGCAGTGGTTCGGCAGCGACTACTTTGGCATCCGCCCCGACCTGATGCCGATTGCCAAGGGCCTGTCCTCCGGCTACCTGCCGATCGGCGGGGTGATGATCGGCGATCGCATCGCCGACACGCTGATCGAGCACGGCGGGGAATTCTTCCACGGCTTCACCTACTCAGGTCACCCGGTTTCGTGCGCGGTGGCCTGTGAGACGCTGCGCATCATGCAGGAGGAGCAGATCATCGAGCAGGTGCGCACCGTCACCGCGCCGTACCTCGCGCGCCAGTGGGCGACGCTGGCCGATCATCCGCTGGTCGGCGAGGCGCGCAGCCTCGGGCTGATGGCAGCGATTGAGCTGGTGCAGGACAAGCGGCGACGCGCGCGCTTTGCCCAGCCGGGGACGGTGGGCACGATCTGCCGCGACATCTGCTTCGAGAATGGCCTGGTGATGCGCGCGGTCTATGATTCGATGATCATCGCCCCGCCGCTGGTCATCAGCTGCGCCGAGATCGATGAGCTCGTTGGCATCGCGCGCAGCTGCCTCGATCAGACGCTGCTCGAGCTTACGCGCCGCAAACTCCTGTAGCGCGCAGCACTGCGCCCGAGGCGCCGGCGCAAGTAGCCATCGCCCGATTCAGCGCAGCGGCGTCCTCCAATAGCGTGGATAATTCCGCCGGTAAGTTGCCGCCTGGTTAAAGCGGCTGCAGGAATTTGATTCATGCGCGATCAGGAAGCGGGCCAGATCATAACGCAGATCGGCTTTCGGGAATTCGTCGGCCTGATGGCGGCGCTGATGGCGACCCAGGCGATTCCTATCGATGCCATGCTGCCAGCACTCCCCGCAATCGTCCGCGCGCTTGGCATCCGCAATGAAAATCTCGGCCAGTGGATCATCACCTCCTACCTGATTGGCCTCGCCACCGGCCAGCTGTTCTGGGGCGTACTCTCCGACCGCTTCGGGCGGCGGCCAATGCTGCTGCTGGGCCTGAGCCTCTATGTCACGGCCACGGTGCTGTGCGGACTGTCCACCAGCTTCACGAGCCTGCTCATCTGGCGCATCGTGCATGGCCTGGCTGCCTCCTGCATGGTCATTACCACTTCAGTAGTCCGCGATCTGTACTCGGGTCGTCACATGGCGCGCGTGATGTCGCTGTGCTTCATCGTGTTCCTGATGGTGCCGGTAATTGCACCGAGCCTCGGCCAGCTGGTGCTGCTGATCGCGCCGTGGCGGCACATCTTCCTGCTGTTCGCCGCCTTTGGCGCCGTGGTGGCGTTGTGGACGCTGCTGCGTCTGCCCGAGACCTTGCATCCGCAGTTTCGACGTACCTTGAATCTGGCACCGCTGTGGCGTGCAACGCGGCTGGTGCTCGGCACACGGGTTTCGATCTGCTACACGCTGGCCCAGATGATGTTATTTGGCATGCTGGTCTCCTATCTTGGCATGGTGCAGCAGATCTTCGAGGCGGTGTATCACCGAGCGGCGCTGATGCCCTCGATGTTTGCGCTGAGCGCGGTCGCAGTGGCCTGCACCTCCTTCCTCAACTCGCGCATCGTCGAGCGCGTCGGCATGCGCATCATCTCGCACGCGGCCCTGCTCGCCTTCATTGGCCTCTCGGCACTGCAGATCGTGCTCGCGGCGCTGCAGGCCGAGCCGTTGTGGATGTTCGTCGTGCTGCAGTCAGGGATGCTGGCAACCTTTGGTCTCGCTGAGTCGAATTTCATGGCGATGGCGATGGAGCCGCTGGGCTCGGTGGCCGGTATTGGCGCCTCGCTGCTGGGTTTCACTTCCCTGTTCCTGGCCTCGATCGTCGGCGCGCTGATCGGGCGGCAGTTCAACGGCACGCTGATGCCGCTGTCAGCCGGCGCGCTGCTGTGTGGCCTCGCGAGCCTGCTGTTCGTGCTGCTGGCCGAGCACGGACGGCTGTTTCGCGCCCACCACGAGGATGATCAGCTCACAGCCGGTAGCGCAGGCGCTGCGCCGCATGGCGCCGCCGGTCCCCACTGAGGCGCTGATCCCGTGGCTCCTGCCATCACTTCACGACTGCACCGCGCCCCGGAGCGCGATGGCAACCGCTTCCGCCTGATCAGTGATGCACCCGAGTTCTTCGGTCGCATGCTCGCGACGATCGAGGCCAGCCGCCACTACGTGCTGGCCGAGTTTTACCTGGCCGCCTCCGGGCGCATTGCCGATCGCTTCGTCGCCGCCTTTGTCGGCGCCGCCGGCCGCGGTGTCCGGGTGTTCGTGCTGCTCGATGGCTTTGGTGCCCGAGGCCTGGGTGAAGCCGAGCGCGCACGGCTGCGCAGCGCCGGCGTCGCACTGGTGCTGTTCAATGCGATTTCCTGGCGCGGCTTCCCGCGCCAGTTCGTGCGCGATCACAGAAAGCTGCTGCTGGTCGATGGGCGGGTTGGCTTTACCGGCGGCGTCGGCCTGATGGATGCCTTCGATCCGATCGGCGAGGCGGTCGCGCCGTGGCACGATTGCATGGTCGAGATCGAAGGGCCGGTGCTCGAGGACTGGCAGAGCCTGTTTGCGAAGACCTGGCGGCGCAGTGCGCGTGAACCGCTCGGCCTCCCGCGCCTGCACTGCGCGCCGCTGGTGCCCGGCGAGCGCGGCCGGCTCGCGGCCAGCGCCGGCCTCGAGACCAAGGATCTGGGCAGCGCGGTGCTCGCGCATATCCGTCGCGCCCGGGTACGGGTGTGGATTGCGACCGCGTACTTCTGGCCCTCGCAGCGCCTGCGCCGCGCGTTGCGCCAGGCCGCAGAGCGCGGCGTCGATGTACGCCTGGTGCTGACCGGCGCGCACACCGATGCACCGGCGCTGCGCAGCGTCAGCCGGCTGTTCTACAGCCGCCTGCTGGCCAGCGGCGCCGTGATCTA
>JBEKOK010000257.1:0-5561 GCA_049521875.1 Steroidobacteraceae bacterium | reverse complement strand
CCGCGGCGGCGCGCGCCGCCGGCTCAGGATCAAAGGCTCCGGGGCAGATGGACACTTCGCGCAGCGCCCTGGTCATTGCCTGCGGCGCGCTGGCGCGCGAGATCGCAGCACTGCGGCGCGCGAACGGCTGGGAAGGCCTCGAGGTCAAATGCCTGCCGCCCGAACTCCATAACCGGCCCGAGCGCATACCCGCTGCCGTGCGCGAAGCCATTCAGGAGCACCGCGGCCAGTACCGCGAGATCTTTGTCGCCTACGCCGACTGCGGCACCGGCGGTCGTCTTGATCAGGTGCTGCGCGAGGAAGGCATCGAGCGCATTCCCGGTGCGCACTGTTATGAATTCTTCGCGTCCCCGAGTGTATTCGCGGCGCTCAGCGAAGCGGAGCCCGGTACCTTCTATCTGACCGATTTCCTGCTGCGCCATTTCGACCGGCTGGTCACACGCGGGCTCGGGATCGACCGGCACCCGGAACTGGCCGCGATGTACTTTGGCAACTATCGCAGGATCATGTACCTGGCCCAGACGGCGCCGACCGAAGCGGCCCTGACGCAGGGCCGGCAGATCGCCGCTTCACTGGGCCTGAGTTTTGAATACCGCCAGACCGGCTACGGCGCGCTCGGCGAAACCCTCACCGCACTTACCCGGCGCACGACGTCAACACCCCCATGGCATCCCTGATCATCATCGGCTGGCGCGACATCCCCGCGCAGGTCATCGTCAAGCGCGGCCGCGAAACCGCCAAGATTCCGCTGACCGATCGCTTCCAGGAAGCAATTGACCGGGCGGCGATGCGTGCCGGCAAAGGCTCCTCCGATGCCTACATGGCCGACTGGAAGCGCAGCCCGCCGCGCCCGTGCGGCGATGATCTGAAAGCCGAGGCCGCAGCGGAGGCCGCGCGGATCGAAGCGGCCTACACGGACGCCGATCTGGACCGCCTGGCGCGCGCCAAGGGTCTGGATGTGAACAAGCCCCCGGAGGCACCGGCAGCTGCCGAACCCGGCAACGGGGAAGCCTGATGTACGCAGTGCGGCGCTGGTCAGTGCGTCACTCGCGCGGCCTTAATGCCTTCTACCGCGGCTTCGAGCGCACGCTGATGCGCGGACACCGGCTGTTTTCCTGGATCGGCTATTCGCGGATCGAGCGACCCGTGGCGCTTATCGAGCGCTCGGTCAAGGGGCTGCTGTTTGACTGCAAGATGTGCGGACAGTGCGTCTTGAGCTCGACCGGTATGTCTTGTCCGATGAACTGTCCCAAGAGCATCCGCAACGGACCTTGCGGCGGCGTGCTCGCCAATGGTCACTGCGAAGTCAAACCTTGGATGCGCTGCGTCTGGGTCGAGGCTTTCAAAGGCGCCGAGCAGATTCCCGGTGGCACCGAGGCGATGAGCACAGTCCAGGCGCCGGTTGATCGGCGCAACGAAGGCAAGTCTTCGTGGCTGCGGGTTGTGCGTGATGAACACGAGGCGCCCAAGTGATATTCGATGACGAGCCGGTCCCGGGCTACCCATTGCCCATTCTGCCGGGCCACACCTCACCGGGCCGTCTCGAGCGTGTGTTGCGCGCGGGCGCGTTCGCGGTCACCAGCGAGCTGGCGCCGCCGGACTCGGCCGATCCCGAGGAAGTGTACCGTCGCGCCCGGATCTTCGATGGCTACGTCGATGCCATCAACGCGACCGATGGCAGCGGCGCCAACTGTCACATGTCGAGCATGGCGGTGTGCGCCTTGCTGACGCGCATCGGCTACGCACCGGTGATGCAGATCTCCTGCCGCGACAAGAATCGGATTGCGATCCAGGGTGACATCCTGGGCGGCGCGGCGATGGGCGTGTGCAACATGCTGTGCCTGACTGGCGATGGCGTGCAGGCGGGGGATCATCCGCAGGCCAAGCCAGTGTTTGATCTGGACTGCATGTCACTGCTGCAGATTGCACGCAAGCTGCGTGATGAACATCAGTTTCAAAGCGGGCGCAAGATCACCGCTGCGCCGCGCGTGCTGTTCGGCGCGGCCGAAAACCCGAGTGCCCTGCCCCACGCCTGGCGCGCGCAGCGCCTGGCCAAAAAGGTGGACGCGGGGGCCCAGTTTATCCAGACGCAGTACTGCTACGACATTCCGCTGCTGCGCGAGTTTCTCGATCATTGTGAACAGCTCGGAGTTCTCGATCAGGTGTTCCTGCTGATCGGCGTCGGCCCCTTGCGATCAGCGAAATCGGCCGAATGGATGCGCAAGCACGTGCCCGGAATTCATGTCCCTGATCACATCATCAATCGTCTCGCCGGCGCCACGGACCAGGCGCGCGAGGGCCGCGATATCTGCGTCGAGCAAATTCAGGAGCTGCGCGAAATGCGCGGCGTCAGCGGCATCCACGTGATGGCCTATCGCCAGGAGGAATCCGTGGCCGAAGTCATTGACCGCTCCGGCGTGCTGAACGGGCGCGTGCCCTGGTTCCCGCAGCGCGCCACCCAACCCATCGCCAACAGGATCGAAACATGACCGATACCGTGATCAGTTCCGCCACCCGTGAGGTCGTCATCGGCTTTGAGCGCCCGTTCGTCATAATCGGCGAGCGCATCAACCCCACCGGTCGCAAGATCCTCGCGGCCGAAATGGCCGCCGGCGATTTCAGCCGCGTCGAAGCCGATGCACGCGCCCAGGTCGAGGCCGGAGCACACATGCTGGATGTGAACGCCGGTATCCCGTTGGCCGACGAACCGGCGATCCTCGCCAGGGCCATCCAGCTGGTGCAGTCAATTACCGACGTGCCCCTGTCGATCGACTCCTCGATCGTCGCGGCTCTGGAGGCGGGGCTGCGCGTCTACAAGGGCAAAGCCCTGCTCAATTCGGTCACCGGCGAGGATGAGCGCCTGGAGGCGGTGCTGCCGCTCGTCAAAAAGTACGGTGCTGCGGTCATTGCGATCTCCAACGATGAAACCGGCATCTCTGAAGATCCGGACGTACGCTTCGCGGTGGCAAAGAAAATCGTCGAGCGCGCTGCCGACTACGGCATTCCGGCTTCCGATATCGTCGTCGATCCGCTGGTCATGCCGATCGGCGCGATCAACCAGGCCGGCGTGCAGGTCATGCGCCTGGTGCGACGGCTGCACGATGAGCTGAAGGTCAACACCAGCTGCGGTGCCTCCAACGTCAGCTTTGGCTTGCCCAACCGCGATGGCATCAATGCCGCCTTCCTGACCATGGCGATCAGCAGCGGCCTGACCTCTGCGATCACCAATCCGCTGCACGGCGATGTAGTCCGCGCCTGCATGGGAGCCGATGTGATGATGGGCCACGACCCGGACTGCGCGCGCTGGATCCGCAAGTTCCGTGAGCCGCCACCGATGGGCGCCGATGGCGAGGCCGGACGCGGACGCCGCGAAGGCGGACACCGGCGCCGGCCAGCTCCCCCGGCCGCAGGTGGTACGAGCAGCACGTGAGCGAACAGCATCCGCTGGTGGTGTTTACGCCTTCGGGAAAGCGTGGTCGCTTTGCCCTCGGCACCCCGCTACTGCAGGCGGCACGCTCGCTCGGCGTGGACATTGATTCGGTGTGTGGCGGCCGTGCGATGTGCGGCCGTTGCCAGGTGCTGATCGCCGAAGGTGAATTTGCGAAGCACGGCGTGCGCTCCTCGGCCCAAAGTGTCTCGGCGCCCGGCCCTACCGAGGAGCGTTTTGCACAACGCGCGCGGCTACGCCCGGGACTGCGCCTTTCGTGCCAGGCGTCGGTGCAGGGCGATGTCGTCGTCGATGTACCGCAGAGCAGCCAGGTGCATCGCCAGGTCATCCGCAAGGATGCCGAAGAGCGAATCATCAAACTGCACCCCGTCGTGCGCCTGCACTGCGTCGATGTCCAGGTCCCGGACATGCACGATCCTTCCGGGGATCTGCGACGCCTGACCGAGGCCCTGGAATTCGAATGGCGATTGAGCGGGCTGGCAAGCGACCTGTCCGTGCTGCAGGAACTCCAGCCAGCGCTCAAGGCTGCCAATCGTCAGGTCACAGTTGCCGTCCACGCTACCAAGCAGATCATTGCTGTGTGGCCGGGCTTCCATGAGAGCGTCTTTGGCCTCGCCGTCGACATCGGCTCGACGACGATCGCCGCACATCTGTGCAACCTGGTGACCGGCGAAGTCGTTGGGTCGGGCGGCATCATGAACCCGCAGATCCGCTTCGGCGAAGATCTGATGAGCCGTGTGTCCTACTCGATGATGAACCCGGGCGGGGCCGCGCAAATGACCAGCGCCGTTCAGACCGCAGTCAGCGAGCTGGCTGCAGATGTTGCCCGTGCAGCCAAGGTCGCGGTGCACGACATCCTCGAGGCCACGATTGTCGGCAACCCGATCATGCACCACTTGTTCCTCGGCATCGATCCGGTAGAACTGGGTGGCGCACCTTTCGCGCTGGCCACCGATCAGTCGATGACGCTGCGTTCGGCGGCCGTCGGCCTGAGTCTGCACCCGAATGCACGCGTCTACATCCTGCCCTGCATCGCGGGCCACGTCGGCGCGGACACGGCCGGCATGATCCTCGCCGAGCGCCCCGACCTGGCTAAGGAGATGACGCTGCTGGTCGATGTCGGCACCAATGCCGAGATCGTGCTCGGCAATAGCGAGCGCCTGCTCGCCTGCTCGAGTCCCACCGGCCCGGCCTTTGAAGGCGCACAGATCAGCGGTGGCCAGCGCGCCGCCCCCGGCGCCATCGAGCGTGTGCGCATCGATCCGGCCACCCTGGAGCCCAGGTATCGAGTCATCGGCAGCGAATTGTGGTCCGATGATCCGGCCTTTGCCACGGTCATCAGCAGTAGCGGCGTCACCGGTATCTGCGGCTCAGGCATCATCGAAGTGATCGCCGAGATGTTTCTCGCCGGCATCATCAGCCAGGATGGCACAATCAACGGCGCGCTGCAGTCGCGCTCCGACCGGATCATCAACAACGGCCGCACCTTTGCCTACGTCCTCCACCGTGGTTCGCCGTTGCTGCAGATTACGCAGAATGATGTCCGTGCCGTGCAGCTGGCCAAAGCGGCACTCTACGCCGGCGTAGCGCTGCTGATGGAACGCCTCGGGATCGAGCGCGTCGAGCGCATTCGACTTGCGGGCGCCTTTGGGAGTCATATCGACGTCAAGTACGCGATGGTACTGGGCATGATTCCGGACTGCGATCTGACGCATGTGGCTTCGGCCGGTAATGCCGCTGGCAGCGGCGCGCGCATCGCACTGCTGGATGCGACCTCGCGGCCCCTGGTCGAGCAGCTCGTGCGCCGGGTCGAGAAAATCGAGACGGCCATTGAGCCACGGTTCCAGGCCCACTTCGTCGACGCGATGGCGCTGCCCCACAAGAACGCACCTTATCCTGAGCTCCGAAAGGTCGTGACGCTGCCGGAACCGACCGCAGCGGCTCCGCGGGCCGATCGCACCAGTCGCCGCCCGGCTCGACCCCCGTCGCGTCCTGCCTGAGCAGCAACCGATTTATCTCAGGTAAGGTGAAGCGATGGACAGCGTGGTCAGCGGCGGATGCATGTGCGGGACCGTTCGATACGAGGTGCGTGGCCCGCTACGCGATGTGATCT
>JBEKOK010000256.1:0-5568 GCA_049521875.1 Steroidobacteraceae bacterium | reverse complement strand
CGAGCCGAGGCGAACAGCTGCTCCACTCCTGCCTGCTCGACTACGCGTCCGGCGTACATCACCAGCACGCGATCGGCGACCTCGGCAATGACGCCCAGATCGTGGGTCACCAGCACAATTGCGGCACGTGTGCGCGTGCGCAGTTCGCGCAGTAACGCCAGGATCTGCGCCTGAACGGTGACATCAAGCGCGGTGGTCGGTTCATCAGCCAGCAGAATCTCCGGTTCGCAGATCAGCGCCATGGCGATCACGATGCGCTGGCGCATGCCACCGGAGAGCTCGTGCGGGTGCTGGCGCAGCCGCCGTTCGGGCTCAGGAATCTGCACCGCCTCAAGCAGTTCAATGGCGCGCCGCTGCGCGGCCTTGCGACCAAGTCTCTGCTGCAGGCGCACACCCTCGGTCAGCTGGGTCTCGACAGTCAGGTACGGATTCAGGGCAGTCATCGGATCCTGAAATATCATGCCGATCCGCCGGCCACGCAGTGTCGCCAGCGTGCGCTGGCTGGCGCCGACCAGTTGCTGGCCGCGATACTGGATGCTGCCTGCGAGCTGCGCGCCTTCGGCATTGAGGCCAAGCAACGCCAGCAGCAGCTGCGTCTTGCCCGAGCCCGACTCACCGACGATCCCGAGGAATTCCCCCGGCTCAAGATCAAGGCTCACGCCATCGAGTGCGCGCGTAGTGCCTGCACGGCTCGGGTAGCTCAGGGACAGGTCGCTGACGCGCAGGAGCGGTGCCGCGCTCATATCAGTGGCGCGCTCTGGGATCGAGCGCATCGCGCAACCCATCGCCAAGGTAACTGAAGCAGGCAATGATCACGGCCAGCAATATCGCCGGCGCCGTGAGCAGGTAGGGCTGGGACTGCAGATGATCGGCGCCATCGGAAACCAGCGAGCCCAGTGAGGCGAGCGGCGCATGCACTCCGAGGCCAAGAAAACTCAGGAACGCTTCGAACAGAATCACTGTCGGCACGGTGAGTGTCGCGTAGATGATCACTACACCGATCAGATTTGGCACCAGGTGGCGCATGATCATCGTCGGCGTGCGCACTCCCAGCGCGCGCGCGGCCTCAATGAACTCGCGCTGCTTGAGCGAGAGCGTCTGGCCGCGCACGATGCGCGCGATATCGAGCCACGAAACCACTCCGATCGCGACGAACACCAGCAGGAAATTGCGCCCGAACAGCACCGTCATCACGATCACCAGTGGGATGAACGGCACCGTGTAGAGGATGTCGACGAAGCGCATCATCATCGAATCCGTCTTGCCGCCGGCGTAGCCCGCCGTGGCGCCCCACAGCACACCGATTGCAACGCTGACCAGGCTCGCGGCCACGCCGACCAGCAGCGAGATGCGGCATCCCCGTAGCACGCGAACCAGCTGGTCACGCCCGAGTGCATCGGTCCCCAGCCAGTGCCGCAGGCTCGGGGTCTGGTAGATCTCATTCCAGCTCGGGGTCGCGAAGTTGTACGAGGAAAACAGCGGCCCGAGCAGCGCGACCAGGATAACCACCAGCAGCACCACCAATGCGGCGACCGCCAGAGGTCGCTGATAGAGCTGTGCGCGGGCCTGCTGCCAGGGCGTGCTGGCCGGCGGCGGCGTCGCGGCGCCGCTCATGAGTGCAACCTCACGCGCGGATCGAGCCATGCGTAGCACAGATCTGCCAGCAGATTGAAGCCGATGATCAGCGCCCCATACAGCACCGTGATACCGACCACGAGGGTGTAGTCGCGATTGATCGCACCGGTAACAAAGTAGCGCCCGATACCGGGCAGACCGAAAACCGATTCGATAATGATCGAGCCCGTAAGTACGCCGGCGAAGGCAGGGCCAAGGAACGAAACCAGCGGCGTCAGCACCGGGCGCAACGCATGGCGCAGCAGAATCGTGCGCGCCGGCAGCCCCTTGGCGCGGGCAGTGCGGATGAACGGGCTACCCAGCACTTCGATCATTTCCGCGCGCGCCATGCGGGCGATGTAGGCCGCGTACGGAAATCCGAGCGCGATCACGGGCAGGATCATGAATTTCACCGCGCCGGGCTCCCAATTGCCTGCGGGTAGCCACTGCAGTTCGATGGCGAATACCAGGATCAGCAACGGTCCGATGACAAAGACAGGTACTGCGATGCCCAGGGCGGCAAAGAACATCGGGATGTGATCCCAAGCTCCGCCGCGACGAACGGCGGCAAGGATGCCGAAAAAACCGCCCAGCAGGATCGCAAACAGCATCGCCAGAGAACCGATCAGTGCGTCCACCGGCAGGCCCTGACGGATCAGCTCGTTCACTGAGGTATCGCGGTACTGGTAGGAGGGACCCAGATCACCGCGCGCCAGATCGCCCAAATAGCGCACGTATTGCTGCCACAGCGGATCGTTCAGATGGTATTTGGCCTCAATGCTGTGCTGGATCGCTGGCGGCATGCGCTTGGCACTGTCGAATGGGCCGCCCGGAGTGCCATGGAGCAGCCCGAAGGCGAGCGTTGCAATCAGCAGCATCGTCGGGATCGCGATCAGCAGCCGGCGGATCAGGAAGCGCAGCATTGCAGTTCAGCGCCCCTCGTGCTCGAGGATGTACATGTAGCGCGAGCCATCGACATCCATTGCGTTGCGCGGTACACCTTTCACATACGGTTTGATCAGATGCAGCGTCGAGTAGTAGACCAGAGGAATGTAGGCCGCATCGGCATTCAGCAGCGTTTCGGACTGCTCGAGCAGTCGGTAGCGCTTGGCATTGTCCGGTTCGACGGCGGCCGCGGCCAGCAGTGAATCGAAGTTCGGGTCGGAGTAGGCGCCGAAGTTCTGCGCGTAGCCAGTCTTGAACAGCTGCTCGAACGTGTAGGGGTCCGGATACTCGGCCGTCCAGCCGTTCCAGAACAGCTTGGACTTGTGAAGCGCCAGATCCTGCAGCATGACCCGGAATTCCTCGTTGTACGGCTCGACCTGCGCACCCAGATTTTCGCGCCACATCGCCGACACCGCATCCAGCATGTCGCGCGTTGTCGGCTCGGTACCATAGACGAGTTCGACCTTGAGCGGATGGCTGGCCGAGTAACCGGCCGCGGCATACAGCCGCCGGGCCTCGGCGTGGCGCCGCTCATCATTCCAGCTGGCCCATTCCGGAAGCGGCTCCTCAAAGCCCGGCATCGGCGGTGTCATGGCATAGGCGGGCGCAAACACGCCCTGACGTACCTGCTCCGAAAGCACCTGGCGATCCACGGCCATCGTCAGTGCAAGGCGCAAATTGCGGTTCGTGGCAAACGGCGGCTCCAGCATATTGAAGGCGAGCATCTGGATTCCAAAGTCCGGTCCTACCTGCACTTGGTCGCCGAGCTGGTTCTTGAGCCAACGGAATTGCTCAGGCGAAAAAAAGCTCGTGTACTGGACATCGCCGGCCATGAATCGGGATGGTTGCGTTGCACGGTCGAGGGGGAAGTAAGTGACGCGCTGCAGGCGCACGGTGTCGGCAGCCCAGAAGTTGGGGTTCTTGACCAGCGCAATGCGATTGCCGATCACGAGCTCCTTGAGCATGAACGGGCCACTGGAAACCATGTGTCCTGGGCGCGTCCAGTCATCGCCATAGCGCTCCAGCACCGCGCGCGGCAGCGGCATCATGAAGGCATCGGCCAGCAGGTCGAGCAGATATGGGGTCGGGTCGGTCAGCGCGATGCGAATCGTATGGGGGTCGGGTGCATCGACACCGAGCGTTTCCGGAGCGGCATTGCCGGCGAGAATCTCGGCCGCGTGCAGGATTGGGGTCAGTTCCTGCGCGTTCTCTGAGCCAGTTTTCGGATCGACCTGATGGCGCCAGGCGAATATGAAGTCAGCGGCGGTCAGCGGATCCCCGTTTGACCACAGGGTCCCCGGCCGCAGGTGAAAGGTCCAGATGCGGCCATCTGGGCTCACTTCCCAGGAGCTGGCGATACCCGGGATGATGCTGCCATCCGGCGCGTTGGCTGTCAGCCCCTCGAACAGGTCGATAATCACGCGCGAGCCGTCACTGTCGGTCACCAGCGCCGGATCAAGCGTGCGCGGCATGGTATCCAGGGTCCTGGCCAGGCTCTGATCCGCCGCCAGTGCCGTACCCACTCGAATGCTGGAGACCGCTGGCGCGCCGCCGCCACTGCAGGCAGTCAGGTCGAGGAGCGCGAGCAGCAGCAGGGCGCGCGGCAGCGCCCTCACGATTTTAAAACCACCTGCTCAGGTGCGTGGACGAGATAACCCTGGATGTACTGCACGCCCAGCTGCCAGACGACCGCCATCGTATTGGCATCCTCGATGCGCTCGGCCACCGTCTGCGCCCCGCCGGCCTCCGCCGCTTTGGCGATCGAGCGCACCCGCTCCTGCATTTCCGGGTTGCCACTCAGGCCCTGCATCAGCGAGCCGTCGATCTTGACGAAGTCCGGCTTCAGGCGCGTGAGCATCTCCTCGAAGTTCCTGCCGGTACCGAAATGCTCCAGAGCAAAGCGCACCCGACGACGTTTGAGTTCGGTCGCCAGTGCCAGCGTCGCCTCGGCGTTACGGCCAGCCGCATCCTCGGTTACCTGCAGACAGAGCCGCTGCGGTTCAGCCAGGGATGCCTTGAGCATCGTCTCGAGCCAGCCCACCAGCGACGGATCAAGCAGGCTGTCGCGGGACAAGCGCACGAACAGCAGATCCGGACCTCGTTTGGCGAGGAAGGATAGGGAGGCGCCCAACACCCAGCGATCGATATTTTTCATCAGATCGTTGCGTGCCGCGGCCGGCAGGAATTCGGAGGGCAGGACTTCGCGACCCTGGGTATCGAGCATGCGGATCGCCACATCGAAAATTTTCTCTTCGCTGCCATTGAGGCTGGCGATCGGTTGCTGGACCAGGCGGAAGCGGTTTTCCATCAGCGCTGCGCGTATGTGCTTGACCCAGATCTGATCATAGGCCTGCACCCGCGCTTCCTGATCACTGTGATCGATCACTTCGAGCTGGTTGCCGCCGCGGTCGCGCGCCTTGCGCATGCCGGCGATCGCATCGAGAATTGCGCCATTCATGTCCGGCTTGGCATGCGGTAGCGGGGCAACGCCGGCCGATGCTGTCAGCTGCAGCGTACGATCACCGATCTGGAACGGATGACGCCCGACGCGTTCGAGCAGTTCCTCGCTCCACGCCTCGATATCGCGTGTGTTGCCGCGCTCGAGCAGTACCAGCAGGCGCGTGCCGCCGAAGCTGCCCGCGAGGTCGTTGGGGCCGAGCATCGAGCGCACCAGTGTCGCGAACTGCGAGAGCAGATCCTCACAGGCCAGCACGCCCACATCGCGCTCGAAGGTGCTGAACTTGTCGGGCCGCACGCAGGCGATGTAGCGCACGCCGCCCAGTGCGGGCGTGGCAACGCGCTCGGTTAGCTGCTCGAGCAAGTAGCGGCGCGTCCACAGACCCGTGGACGGGTCGCGATGCACTGCCTCGGCCAGATCTGTCGCAATGCGTTTGTCATCCTGGCGCTGCGCCGGCACGAGCAGGCGTACACACGGTTCGCCCTCGAAGTCCCCGGCGACCAGCTGCAGATCGATCGGCACGACCGAGCCATCGGCCAGCTGCGCGCCGG
>JBEKOK010000255.1:0-5699 GCA_049521875.1 Steroidobacteraceae bacterium | reverse complement strand
GTGCACCGCCTGTTGCCGCAATCGGAACTCTTCATCGCCCGCAGCTACCCAGATTTTCAGACCTTTCCACAGCGCATCGCGGACTTCACTGAGCGCTGCGTCTGACCAGGCTCGCGCTTCAGTGCCCGGTTCGTAGCGAGGATCCGGCTTCATTCCACAGCGCGATGGCCGGTGCCAGAGGATTGTCGTGCTCAAAGGTCAGCAGGCTGAGCGAGCCTGGGGCGAGCAGCAGACTGCGCGCATGGATCAGCGGCAGGTTGAGCCAGCGCGCGGCGAGTGAGCGCAGCAGGTGGCCATGCGAAAATATGGCAATCGCGCCATTCATTGTGCGCAGCCGGCCGACGACGAGATCCACCCGCTGCTCGACTTCGCTGGCTGATTCTCCGCCCGGGCAGCCATCGCGGAACAGGTCCCAACCCGGGCGCCGCTCGAGGATCTGCGCGAGCTTGAGCCCCTCGAAATCGCCGTAGTTCCACTCCTGCAGTTGCGCATCAATGCGCATCGAGGCGGCGCAGCCGGCGAGCTCGCAGGTGTGGAGTGCGCGTTGGCGCGGGCTCGAGAGCACTTCGGTAAAGGCGATGCCCTTCAGTCGCGGCGCCAGCTCACGCGCCTGGGTTTCGCCATGACCCGTCAGCGGGACATCGGTGTAGCTGGTGTGCTGTCCGGAAAGGCTCCATGCAGTTTCGCCGTGCCGGATCAGAAAGATCAGCGGGTTCACGGCATCTCCTGCCAGCGCCAGTTGCGAATCTCGGGCATGTCTTCGCCATGGGTCGTGATGTAGCGGCGGTGCTCGCGCAGTTTCTCGGCCAACGCCTGCTGCAGCGCCTTGCCCGCGGCGCCGGTGTGTGGCAGGCGATCCACGGTGTCGATTACCAGATGGAAGCGATCCAGATCATTGAGCACGGTCATGTCGAAGGCCGTGGTGATGGTGCCTTCCTCTTTATAACCACGCACATGCAGATTATCGTGGTTGGTCCGCCGGTAGGTCAGGCGATGAATCAGCCATGGGTAGCCGTGGTAAGCGAAGACGATCGGCTTGTCGCGTGTGAACAGCGCATCGAAGGCTTCATCGGTCATGCCGTGCGGGTGCTCGCTCGGCGGCTGCAGGCGCATCAGGTCCACGACGTTGACGACGCGGACCTTGATCTGCGGCAGGTGCGTACGCAGGATCGAGACCGCGGCCAGCGTCTCGAGCGTCGGTACGTCGCCGGCGCAGGCCATCACGACATCGGGTTCCGCATCACCCGCGTTTCCAGCCCACGACCAGTTGCTGACGCCGGCCGTGCAATGAACCACCGCATCGTCCATAGACAGCCACTGCGGCGCCGGGTGTTTGCCGGCGATGACGACGTTTACATAGTGGCGGCTTCGCAGACAATGGTCGATGACCGACAGCAGGCAGTTGGCATCCGGCGGCAGGTAGACGCGCACGATCGAGGCCTTCTTGTTCATCACATGATCGATGAAGCCTGGATCCTGATGCGTGAAGCCGTTGTGATCCTGGCGCCAGACGTGCGAGGAGAGCAGGTAATTCAGGGAGGCGATCCGGCGCCGCCAAGGGATGCCGGCACTGACCTTGAGCCACTTGGCATGCTGATTGAACATCGAGTCGACGATGTGGATAAAGGCTTCATAGCAGTTGAACAAGCCATGGCGGCCGGTCAACAGGTAGCCTTCGAGCCAGCCCTCGCACTGATGCTCGCTCAGGACTTCGTGCACGCGACCTTCAGGCGCCTGGAATTCATCTCCCGGTAGCGTGATTCCAAGCCACTGGCGTGGGGTCGCCTCGAACACGGACTCGAGTCCATTCGAGAGCGTCTCGTCGGGTCCGAACAGCCGGAAGTTGCGCTGCGCATCGTTGTCTCGCACCACATCGCGCAGGTAACGGCCCAGGATGTGGGTATCGCCGATCCCGGGTGCGCCGTGCGGCTTGACCTCGACTCCGTAGCTGCGAAAGTCCGGCAGCTGCAGATCCTTGAGCAGCAGGCCGCCGTTGGCATGCGGATTTGCGCCCATGCGTCGCAGGCCCTTGGGCGCGAGCTCGGCCAGTTCGCTGCGCAATTGACCCTTAGCATCAAACAGCTCCTCGGGCCGGTAGCTCTTGAGCCACGCCTCGAGCATGGTCAGGTGCTCGGGCGGTGAGGTGCGCGAGATACTCAATGGAACCTGGTGTGCGCGGAACGTGCCCTCAATCTGCAGGCCATCCACAATCTGTGGACCGGTCCAGCCCTTGGGCGAGTTCAGCACGATCATCGGCCAGCGCGGTCGCGCATCGGACCCACCCGAGCGTGCGGCGTGCTGGATCTCACGGATCTTTTCGATGACCGTATCCAGCGCGGCGGCCATCGCCTGGTGCATCGGTCCGCTCTCGTGGCCTTCGACGAAGTAGGGCGTCCAGCCATAGCCACGCAGCAGCTGCTCGAGCTCCTCGCGGCTGATGCGCGCCAGCACGGTCGGATTCGAAATCTTGTAGCCGTTCAGATGCAGGATCGGCAGTACCGCGCCATCGGTCTTGGGATTCAGGAATTTGTTCGAATGCCAGGCAGTCGCCAGTGGCCCGGTCTCGGCTTCGCCATCGCCGATGACGCAGGCGACCAGGAATCCGGGATCATCGAAGACCGCACCGAACGCGTGGCTCAGCGAATAGCCGAGCTCGCCGCCCTCGTGGATCGAGCCGGGGCACTCTGGGGACACGTGGCTTGGAATGCCACCCGGGAAGGAGAACTGACGGAACAGATTGGTGAGTCCGGGCACATCGCGGCTGATGTTCGGGTACACCTCGCTGTAGGTGCCCTCGAGGTAAGTCTGCGCCACGAGTGCCGGACCACCGTGTCCAGGCCCGGCCATGTAGATCATGTCGAGGTCGAACTTCTTGATCACACGGTTCAGGTGCGTATAGATGAACGTCTGCCCCGGTGTCGTGCCCCAGTGGCCCAGCAGCATGTGCTTGACGTGTTCGAGCAGCAGCGGCTGACGCAGCAGCGGGTTTTCGCGCAGATAAATCTGACCGACCGACAGATAGTTGGCCGCACGCCAGTAGGCGTCCATGCGCTCAAGCAATTCCGGACTCAGCGTGTTCTGGCTCATCAGCTACACCTTGGCGTCGATGCCTCAGCAGCAATCAGGAAGCAGTGCCGGAAGGCCATGCCTCCTGCGATCCAAGGCTAGCAGGACAGAGGCTCGGGATCTTCAGTGACTAGGGCTGATTCGACTGTGCGGTCGGGCGCATAGCGGATGATGCGCCGCAATCGGCCGCCGGGGCGCCAGGCGCTGCGGCGACCGATTGCAGTTCGGTCAGACGATAGCTGCCAATTATTGCGATCGCATTGCGTCGAAGATCCCGGTGTTCTGCGTACCACCGTTCTTGAAGACCACTCGCATCGTACCGGTCATCGAGCTGCCATTGATCGTGCCATAGAACGTATTGCCAGCCAGGTACATTTCTACTTCGTTCCCGCGCTGGCGCCAGGCCCACATCGACTGCGACTGTTTACCTGCCGGTCCGCTGGTGCTCACCAATGTTCCGTCCGGATTGAACTGCCACGTCATCGGCGAGAGCGGACCGTTATTCCATTGGAACTTGCCAGTCCAGTTGCCAACTACCGAGCCCGAAGGCTGCGGTGCGGCAACGGGGGCGGCTTGCGATATGGCGGCAGTGGAAGGGGCGGCGGCGTCCACCGGCGTGAGGGCACTGGCGGGAGCTGCTGTGGTCACGGCTGTCGCGGCGGGTGGCGCACTGGCCGGTGCAGCGGCGGTGCTTGTCGTTGCCGGCGGCGAGCTGGCCGGATGCAGCCAGCGACCGGCAGCGAATCCGACCACAAGCACAAGGACAATTCCTGCGCCGATCAAGACACTGCGCGGATCAGTTTTGCGCGCGGGTGTGGCGCCCATCGGCGGTTGATTCTCAGTCATAGCGGCATTACTCCCTGTTTTGTTTTTCTATCGTGCCGGTTCAGTCGCTCCGACCCCTCAGGAGTGCACTGCTCGGTTGCATTCCCGCCGGCTCTGCATTCGTAGACGAAATCCACTCTTCTGCTCAGGCCAAGCGTAGCGCAACGGGCGGCGTATTCAACCGGGATCGGAGTGCGGCGTGGAGTGCTGAACGGTGGCGCTGAGCGCGAACCCATCGGCGCTTGCCCCAATGCATCAGTCATTGGGCAGGCATCGCCGGTTGTGTGAATCTCGCCGGCAATCCGCCGCCGGCCGAGCGGCGCGCGGGCACGAAGTGATTTGGCAGGAACAGTCTCTAAGTGACTGATTTAATGGCGCTCCCTACGAGATTCGAACTCGTGTTCCAGCCTTGAGAGGGCCGTGTCCTAGGCCTCTAGACGAAGGGAGCAATTCTTCGGCGGGTGAGGCAAAAAGGCGCGGTATTATAGGCCCCCTCTCTATTTGAGCAAGCGGACTGATCTGAACTTTGAATGACATTCCAGCAGTGAATGCGGTTACACCGCGAATCATTTCCCGCTCTGAGCACCCGGTATCGCGCCAGAGCATTTCCCCTAACGCCCTGAGAGTTCTGTACCGGCTTAAGGAAGCTGGTTATCAGGCCTTTCTGGTGGGCGGTTGCGTGCGCGACCTGATCCTCGGTGGCCACCCCAAAGACTTTGACGTGGCGACCAATGCACTGCCCGATGAAGTGCGCAGCCTGTTTCGAAATTGCCGGCTGGTCGGTCGTCGCTTCCGACTGGCGCATGTGGTCTACGGCCAGGAAATTATCGAGGTCGCGACCTTTCGCGCCGCCAGTGCCCCGGATGCCGGTGAAGACCCGATTCCGGATGCCGATGCCGAGGATGGCGAAGGCCCGGAACTTGATCTGGATGATGACGAAGAGGAAGAGCTGCAGCCGATCGCCTCGACTGATCTGGTACACGACTCGCGCAGCGGCCGGATCCTGCGCGATAACGTCTACGGCAGCCTCGAAGAGGATGTCTGGCGTCGCGACTTCACCGCCAATGCGCTTTACTACAACATTGCCGACTTCTCGATCTGGGATTTCTGCGACGGCGCCGGTGACATCCAGGCGCGTCGCCTGCGCCTGATCGGTGATCCGGAGCGGCGCTATCGCGAAGACCCGGTGCGCATGCTGCGCGCGGCGCGTTTCGAAGCCAAGCTGGGCTTCGAGCTGGACGCCGCCGGTGCCGCCCCGATCCCGGAGCTGCGTCAGTTGCTGAGTGGCGTGCCAGCCGCGCGGCTCTTCGATGAGACCGTAAAACTCTTTTTGACGGGCCACGGCGTCCGAAGCCTGGCCGCGCTCCGTCGGCGCGGGCTGCTCGAAGTGTTGCTGCCGGGCGTGGGCAAGTACCTGAAGACGCATCCGGACGGGCTGGTCGAGCGCCTGCTGGTGCAGGGCCTGAAAAATACCGATGATCGCGTAGCCGCCGATCGCCCGGTTACGCCGGTGTTCCTCTTTGCGCTGCTGCTGTACGGACCCATCGCTGCCTTCATCGAGTCGCGTCCGCGCGAGCAGTGGCACGAGCAGCACACGATACTCGAAGCCACTGACCATGCGCTGCGCGAAGCGCACCAGCGCGTGACGATTCCGCGCCGCATTGCTTTCGGTGTGCGCGACCTGTTTGCCCTGCAGCCGCGCCTGGAGCATCCGCGCGGGCGTCGCGCCCTGCGCCTGCTCGAGATGCCGCGTTTCCGGGCCGCCTACGACCTGCTGGTGCTGCGTGCCGGCCTCGGGCTGGCCGCGC
>JBEKOK010000254.1:0-5718 GCA_049521875.1 Steroidobacteraceae bacterium | reverse complement strand
CCGGCTAGACCAAGAGACAGCGTCCTGATAAATGCCGACTTTGAGGGGGCTCATCCTACGCCTTAACGACCAAGTTGGGTACGCCAAGTATAATATCCCGATATTTTTACCAAAAATGACCAGCCCCTGTTGGACCATTTTTTGGAGGAGTGCCCGAATGCGAATCTCCGATGACCGTTACAGCCGTGACCAGCTGCGTCTGGACGTCGCCATGCGCTTTATCCGCTTCGAAGCGCGCACCCAGACCATCCGCCTGTGGACCGGGTTGACCGACGATCGCATCCGCAAGCTCTACCGCTCCTATCTGAGCGATGTTGGCGGCTGCGCCGTCCGCAGGCACCGCGGCAAGGCACCGCGCCAGGCCGCTTACTTCACGCACTCAACTCGTTTGCGGCAGGAAACCGATGTACTGGCTAGCGTCTGCCTGCTGCTCGGGCTGATTGGCCGGCGATCAAACGGCGTGCTCGCCGAACCACTGGCGCAGATTCGGCGCGCGCAGCTGCTCTGCCAGGCCTTCGAGTGCTATCGGCAGATGATCCCCGAGCCACACATCTCCCTTGATCACCTGCACTTTCTACTCGGTGCGCTGGCGCAGGGCCGGGAGTTGCGGCTGGATAACTGCGATGACTGCGGTGCCCTGATCGTGGCCGACCGATTGACGCTGCGCGCTCCACGCTGCGTCGTGTGCGCGACCGATCTGCAAATCTGCGCGCTGTGATGGCTGATTGGCGTGAGAACCGACTCGGATGGCGAACTGTTAAGATTCCTAACCCCAGAATCCCGGTGTTCCGATGCCTGCAGCCGAGCGCACCAACAACCCCTTCTCCGGCGCCCTGTTGGATCGGCGCGGGGCGGATCGTGCACTCGCGGACTGGCCCGGGCGCGTGCTCGCCGACTTCACGGCCCGCTTTGTGCTCAATCGTGGCACGCGCCATCTGGTGCGACGTGAGCCCACCCCCTCCATCGCCTTTCTAAAGGCCTCCGATGCGCTCGTGCAGGGTGCCAATCCGCGTGATTTCGTGCTGCTCGGTCAGCATCAGGGTGCACCATGCGTGCTGCTCGATATGCCGACTGAGCCCACCGAGTTGCCACCCGGAACCGCCTTCGAGGAGCTGCGTCCGCTGCTCGGACTACTGAGCGCCGATGAAGCGGTCATCCTGACCTGCACCCGCGCGCTGGCGATCTGGCGCGCGCGACACCTGCACTGCGGGGTGTGCGGCTCGCCGACCGAGCCGCGACAGGCCGGACACACGCTCCGCTGCACCAGCAGTGCCTGCGGCGCGGATTTTTTCCCGCGCATCGACCCAGCCGTGATCGTGATCGTCCACGATGGCCGCCGGGCGCTGCTAGGGCGTCAGGCCAGCTGGCCCAAGGGTCGTTACTCGGCGCTCGCGGGCTTCGTCGAGCCGGGCGAAAGCCTCGAGGATGCTGTGGTGCGGGAGGTCGCCGAAGAGACTGGCATCCACGTCAGCGAAGCGCACTATTTTGCCTCCCAGCCCTGGCCGTTTCCCGGCTCCATCATGGTGGGCTTCCATGCCGATGCGCAGCACGGCGCAGTGCGGCTCGATGATGAGCTGGAGGATGCGCGCTGGTTCAGTGCCGAGGAGATAGCGGCCTCCCCGGCCGCGCTGCTGCCGGCGCCCTACACGATCGCCCGTCGGCTGATCGATGCCTGGTATCTGCAGGTCACTGGCCGGGCGCTCACGGTTCCGGCGTGAAGCGGGAACCGACCGCCTCCGGCGCTGCTCTGAATTGGGAATGAAGCTTCTGCCGCATTGCTCCGGCCGCCGGCATGCGGCCGTCCGAGTGCTCCTGCTCGGCCTGCTCGTCTGGGGCGCCACCGCCCAGGCGAGCATCCGCGTCGATATCGATGGCGTGGACGCGGATCTGCGCCGAAACATCCAGGCGCTGCTGAGCCTGGAACGCTACAAGGATCGTGAGCGGATTGAGCCCGAGGCGGTCGAGCGGCTCTATCGCCGCGCCGATGATGAGGTCCGCTCGGCGCTGCGCCCCTTTGGTTATTACGAGCCCAAGATAACGACCTCGATCCAGCCCGAGGATGCGCAGCACGTCTGGCACGTGCATATCCAGATCGAGCCGGGCACGCCTGTCATCATCGAGAGCGTCAGTATCGTGGTGCAGGGACCGGGCAGCGAGGATCCGGTCTTCCTGCGCCTCAAGACGCCCGAGGCGCTGGTCAAGGGACACCGGCTCGAGCATCGGGCCTACGAGCAGGCCAAGAGCGATCTGCAGGCGACCGCTCTCACCTTCGGCTTTCTCGATGCACGCATGCTGCGCAATGAAATGCGGGTCGATCTGGCCAATCACACCGCGCAGATCGATCTGGCGATCGAGACCGGCGAGCGCTACCGCTTCGGCGCCACGACGATTGAGCAGCACTCGATCCGCGACGATCGCGTTCGCCGCTACCTGCGCTACCAGGAGGGCGAGCCGTACGACGAGGGTAAGCGGCTGCGCACCCAGTTCGCGCTCGATGACAGCCAGTTTTTCTCCACTGTCGAGGTGTTGCCGGGCGAAAAGGACTCCGCGACGCACACGGTGCCGATGCACATCACGGCGATCTCGGCGCGCAATACCTGGTCTATCGGCCCCGGCTATGGCACCGACACCGGGGCACGCATCAGCGCCGGGTTCCTGGATCCGCGTGTCAACAGTCTCGGGGACCGCCTGATCATCCAGATCCGGATATCGCAGATCGAACAGGATTTCGATGTGCGCTATGACATACCTTTTGGTGATCCGGCGATCGAGAAGATCTCGCTCCAGGCCCTGGCGCAGACCGAGCAGCTCAGCAGCAGCGTCGAAGTGCACGACATCAGCATCGGACCGAGCCTCTACAAGGTCGTGGATCGCTGGCAGATGGTCGGCACGGTCGCGGCACTACGCGCCGAGACCTACGATCCCTACAGCATCAAGCTGCTGAACAACATGATCGTGCCCGGCTTCTCGCTGGCACGCGTACCGGAAGGGTACCTGGGCGAGAACCTGCTCGGACGCTCTCTATATATCAACGTGGTCGGCTCAAGTGCAGCGCTCGGCGCCGATACCGAATTCCTGCGCGTGGACACCCAGGCCGAGCGTGTCTTTGCGCTCTGGCCAAAATGGCACCTGCTGCTGCGCGGCGAGTTCGGCGACACGCTGGTGAAGGACTTCCCCGAGCTGCCGGGTATCTACCGCTTCTTCGCCGGCGGCGACCAGAGCGTGCGCGGTTTCTCCTTTGATTCACTCTCGCCCACGATCCGCACGCCGGCCGGCGTGCCGGTGCAGATCGGCGGCCGCGCGCTGATCACCGGCACGGTTGAGTTTGAGCGCGACCTGCCTCATAACTTCGGCATCGCGACCTTCTACGACATGGGCAACGCGATCAATCATCTGAGCGATCCCCTGGCCTCAGCCGTTGGTATAGGCTTCCGCTGGCGACTGCCCGTGGTCACGGTCGGCCTGGACATCGGTCAGGCGGTCAAGGCACCGGGTTATCCCTCGATCCCCGGCCCACGCCTGAACCTGAACATCTCACCGAAGCTCTGATGCACCGGGCCGTACATTTTTCCTGGATCTCGCTGGTGCTGCTGGTGCTGGCTGCCAGCGGCATGAGCTACTACCTCGGCTGGACCGAGAGTGGCTTTCGCAAGGTCGCTGCTCAGCTGAATGGACGGCTCGGCCCGGTTGTGCTGCAGGTGCGCGGCGCGCGCGGCACGCTGGTCGGCGGCATCCATGTCGATCAGCTGATCATCGATCACGAGCGCGTGCACCTGGAGTTCGACGACATCCAGGGCAGCATCAGCATGCTCCCGTTGCTGTGGCAGACGCTGCAGTGTGGCCAGGTCAACGTTGGCCACGCCGTCATCCAGGTGCCGCCGCACATTCCGAAGCCGGGCAAGTGGAACGAGCGCTTCCTGCCGGCGTGGATGAGCATCACCTCGGCCGGCTTGCACATCGATCACGTGCTGCTGATCGTACCCAACGGGACTGAGCTCGAGGGGAGCAACGTTGATGGCAGCGGCTACCTGCATTCGCGTGATATCCAAATTTATTCGGGCACGCTGCTGTATCAGGGTGTGCATGTGCAGGGCACCGGGGTGATCCACGCTGCCAGTTCAATCGGGTTGCGTGGGAGCCTGCGCTTCGATGAGTCCCGTGCCGGCGGGCTCACCTGGACCAGCAACGCTGCGATCAACGGGAATCTTGAGCACCTCGCGCTTACGGTGAATGTTCTCGAGCCGTTTCTGGCGCAGTTCCATGGCGTGGCCACGCACCTGACCGATGCCTGGGGCTTCCAGGGCCAGGCGCGCATCGCAAGCTTCGACATGCACACTTTTGGCGGACCGCCGGAACCGGGCCCACTGAGCGGCGCCCTGATGCTTAACAACCGCACTGGCGCGCTGACCGCGCGCGGCGAGCTCACGCCCACGCGTCTCGACACCGGCGCGTTTGCGCTCGATTTCGATGGCTCAGTCGGCCCCAGCGGCGTGTCGGCGCAGCGCCTCGAAATCACCCAGCGCCTGACCGGCGCCAGTGTCGAGGCGCATGGCGAGGTCCGGACCGCTCGCGACACGCCCGTGCAGGTGGAGATCGCGGGCCACTGGCACAATCTGCGCTGGCCGCTCAACGGCGCCGACCCGCTAGTCTGGAGCGGCGCGGGAGACTTCGGCGCCGACGGCAGCTGGCCGCTCAAGGTGCACGCCAGCGGCGACCTGCATGTGCCGGAACTCGCCACACTGCAGGCGAGCGGCAGCGGCGTGCTGGCAGGCGACCAGATCAGTGTCAGTGAAGGCAGCGTGAGTGCCTACGGCGGGCAGGCGACCGTGACCGGCCTCGTGCAGTGGCGCCCGGCCGTTCATTGGCAGGCCGCCGGCCATGTCAACGATCTGGACATCAACACTTTGCGGCCGGGCATTCCGGGACGCGTGGGCCTGCAGTTCCAGGCCGATGGTGCCGGTCACAGCGCGCACGTGGCCTGGAATGCCCTCAGCGGTGCGATCAAGGGTCAACGCGCCTCGGGTCACGGCGCCGTGCAATGGCGGCCGGAGGTCTGGACGCTGCAGGATGTGCGCATGCAGCTCGGCACCACGCGCCTGCAGGCCGATGGGCAGGCAGGCAAGGATCTGGATCTGAACCTGCGTATCGATACCGATGATCTGGCGCTGCTGCATGAGGGCGCGCACGGCCAGCTGCAGGCGCACGCGCATGTCGGCGGCAGCGCCGAGAACCCGCTGCTCGAGGGCGCCGCGAGCGCCACCGACCTGAAGTGGGAAAAATTTGCGGTGGCCAGCCTGAACGCCACGGTGGATTTCGACCCGCGCGGCTCGGGGCACGCCGATTCGCAGATCGTGCTGCGCGGCCTGAGCCTCGGTGATGAGCGCATCGACACGCTGCGCTTTTCGAGCACCGGTCCGGCGCAGCAGCATCAGTTGCAGCTCGATGCCGATCTGCCGCAGGCGACGATGTCCGCGAGCGGTAGCGGCAGCTTCAGTGATGGCCAGTGGCGCATTGAACTGAGCGGGTTGCAGGCAAGCGACAAGCACAAACTCCACCTGGGACTCGAGGCCCCGGCCGCGCTGGTGATCGCGCCGAGTGCGCAGCGCTATTCAATTGAGAACACCTGCCTCAAGAGTGACAGCGCCCGCTTCTGCGGCAGCGCCAGCAGTACGCCACAGGAGCAGCAGTTTCAGCTCGAGGCGACCTCGATGCCGGTGG
>JBEKOK010000253.1:0-5801 GCA_049521875.1 Steroidobacteraceae bacterium | reverse complement strand
CATGCCGGTCCACAGCCGCCTGGTGCACGGTACGACGGCGCTCGTGACCTTCGAGCGTTCGCCGAAGATGCCCACCTATCTGGTGCACGTCACCAGCGGTGACTACGCGCGCATCAGCGGCCACAGTCGCGGTACGGAACTGAACATCTGGGCGATCCGCGGGCAGGAGCAGAACGGCAAGGTCGCGCTCGCCAACGCGCAGGACATCCTCGCCGACTACAATGATTATTTCGGATATCCGTTCCCGCTACCCAAACTGGACTCGATCGCGATCCCCGGCGGTTTCAGCGGCGGCATGGAGAACTGGGGCGCCATCACCTACATCGATGCCGCGCTGCTGCTCACGCCGGGCGCATCATTCGACGAACGCGAAGAGGTCTACAGCATCCAGGCGCACGAGATGGCGCACCAGTGGAATGGCGACCTGGTGACGATGGCCTGGTGGGACAATCTGTGGCTCAACGAAAGTTTTGCCTCGTTCATGTCTGCGCACGAAACCGCGATCCGCAATCCGAGCTGGTTGTGGTGGGAAGGCCAGGACGCGGACAAGGAATTCGCAATGGACTCCGATGCCGGACTACTCTCGCGTCCGATCTATCAGCCGGTGCCGGATGAAGCCGCGGCCAATGTTGCCAGCGATTCGGCCATTATCTATAGCAAGGGCCAGGCGATGCTGCGGATGTTCGAGGCTTACCTGGGGCCGGATATCTTTCGCGACGGCGTGCGGCGCCTGATGAAAGCGCGGGCGTTTTCCAATGCGACCAGTGCCGATCTGTGGCAGGCGCTGTCCGCGGCCAGTGGCAAGGACATCAAGGCGCTGGCGACGGACTGGACCGAGCAGGCCGGCTTTCCGCTGGTGAGCGTCACTGCCGAATGCGACGCCGCGGGAGCTCGCACACTGCAACTGAGCCAGGAGCGATTCCTCGATGACGGCATCGATCCGGTGCATTCGCACTGGAGCATCCCGCTGCGCGTGCGCGTGGGCGCCGCCGGTACCCCGCAGAGCGAGCTCTTCAGCGCGCAGACGCAGAGCCTGGCGGCCGGTCGCTGTGACGAGCCGCTGAGCGTCAACGCCGACACCGTGGGCTTCTACCGCGTCCGCTACGATGCCGCGACGCTAGCCACCAATACGCACGCGTTCGCCAAGCTGCCGATCACGGATCGCTTCGCACTGCTTGATGATCAGTGGGCGATGGTCAGGAACGGCCGCGAGCCGCTCGCGAACTATCTCAATCTGGCCGGCGCGATGGGTGCAAGCTTCGATGCACGTGCCTGGATGCAAATTGGCAGCGTGCTCAACTCGATCGAAATGGACGAAATTGGCACGCCCGGGCACGCAGCATTCGCCGCCTATGCGCGCTCGCTGATCAAGCCGGTGGCTGAACAGCTGGGCTGGAAATCACGGCCCGAGGACACGCCGGCCATCAACACGCTGCGTCGCACGCTGCTGACGTACCTTGGCAACTGGGGTGATGCCGAGGTCATTGCCGAAGCGCAACATCGCTTTGCCCAATACCTGGCGGACCCCGGGAGTATTTCGCCGGATGACCAATCGGTGATATTCGGGATTGTCGCCAGCAGTGCCAACCAGGCCACGTTCGATCAGTTACACGCGCTCGCGAAGTCCGCCAAGGATCCGGCCTTGCTGCAGCACGCCTATTTGGCGCTCGCACAGGTATCGGATCCGAAGCTTGCCGAGCAGGTCACTACGATCGCCCTCTCCCCCGAGATCCCGCCGCAGGCCAGCGACCTGCCCTACAGCCTGCTGTTGTTCCTCGCCCGGCGCCATCCGGAGCTGGCCTGGCACGTCTTCAGCACTACTGACCGGGACCTGTTTTCCCAGTTTGGTGCGGAGGGCCCAGTGCTTCTGGCTCAGTTCGCACCACAGGCGTTCTGGCGCGCTGCTCCGTTGCCGGAAATTGATGCGTGGCTTGGCTCGCATGTGCCCAAGGAACTCGCCACGGCCAAAGACCACTATATGGATTGGGCGCGGCTGCGCCTGGCGGAGCGCGCCGCCGTGTTGCCGGCGGCCGATCGCTACGTGCAGCAGGGGCACTAGCGTCTTAGAATATCCGCCCAGTGGCGCTGGGTCGGGCCCGGGGCTCAACAGGGATGTTGGGTGCGTATTTGGGGAGTTGTCACCGCGTGCAAAGAATCATCGCCGCCAGTCTTACACTGGCGCTGGCATTGCCCCTCCTGGCCGATGAGCCCTTCGTCTTTGACAAGACGACGGGCCGTCTGCCAAAGGACATCGTTCCGACCGACTACGAGCTGTCACTCGCACCTGACATTGAAAAGAAGCAGATCAACGGCCACGAAACCGTCCACCTAACGTTTCGGAGCGCCTCGGCCTCGATCCAGTTTGATACCGCGGATGAGACGGTGCGGGATGTGCGCTTTGATGGCAAGCCCATCAGCGCTGTCGTAACGGACAATGCGCAGCAGCTGACGACCGTGACGCTGCCCGCAGCGGCGGCCGCCGGTTCGCATGTGCTCTCCTTCTCCTATACGGGCGTCATTCGTGACGATGTGCGGGGCCTGTTCCTGCAACCGGTGACGTTGCCCGATGGCAAGCACACGCGGATCCTGACCAGTTCATTTGAACCGAACGATGCCCGCATGATGTTTCCATGCTGGGATGAACCTGCCTTTCGCGCCCGCTTCCAGCTCACGGTGACCGTCCCGGCGAAATGGGCCGCGATCAGCAACATGCCGGTGCACAAGCGCACCGTGCACGGCTCGCTGGCCACGGTAGCCTTCGAGCGCACGCCCAGTATGTCGACCTACCTGATCCACGTGAGCGCCGGCGATATGGCGCGCGTCGCAGGCCACTCGGGCCATACGGCAGTCGGAATCTGGGCCATGCGCGGACAGGAGCAGAACGGCAGCTACGCGCTCGCGAATGCCGAGCACATCCTTGCGGACTATAACGAATACTTTGGCTACACCTTCCCGCTACCGAAACTCGACGGCATCGCCGTCCCGGGCGGCTTCGGCGGCGCCATGGAGAACTGGGGCGCGATCGCTTATGCAGACACGTTGCTGCTGGCTTCCCCCGAGACTTCGCTCGGCGATCGGCAGGAGATATTCAGCGTCCAGGCACATGAGATGGCGCACCAGTGGAACGGAGATCTGGTGACGCCAGCCTGGTGGGACGATCTTTGGCTCAATGAAAGTTTCGCCTCATTTATGGCCGCTCATGAGACGGCATTGCGCCATCCGGAGTGGTTGTGGTGGGAGAATCAGGATGGCGACAAGGAATACGCGATGGACTCTGATTCCAGCCTGCTATCGCGCCCAATTTACGAACCGGTGCCTGATGAAGCCGCGGCGAACGTCGCCAATGATTCGGGTATTCTGTATAGCAAGGGTCAGGCTGTCTTACATATGTTCGAAGCCTACCTCGGCCCGGATGTATTTCGCGAGGGCGTACGGAAACTGATGCAGCAGCGGGCCTTCTCCAATGCGACCCGCGCCGATCTGTGGGCAGCGCTCTCGGCAGCCAGCGGCAAAGACATGCAGACGCTGGCTGCGAGCTGGACCGAGCAGCCCGGGTTCCCGCTGGTCGGCGTGCAGGCGCAATGCGATGCCGCTGGGCAGCGCACGCTACAGATAACGCAGCAGCGCTTCCTGGACAGCGGGACCGACGCGAGTCACGAGCACTGGAATATACCGCTGCGGGTGCGCACTGGTGCCCGTGGCGCAGCGCGCAGCGAACTCCTCTCTGACCAGACGCTCAGCCTGCGTGCTGGCCGTTGTGATGAGGCCGTAAGCATCAATGCCGATACCGTGGGCTTCTACCGCGTCCACTACGATGCGGCAACGCTTGCCAATGACACGCGTGAGTTTGGCGACCTACCGATTACCGATCGCTTCGCGCTGCTCGATGACGAGTGGGCGATGGCCAAAAATGGCGCCGAGCCCCTTGAGAATTATCTGAAGCTCGCCGGCGCCATGGGTACGAGCCTCGATGCGCGGGCATGGACGCAGATTGCCGCTGTACTGGGTTCATTGGAGATGGATGAGGTCGGCACCCCGGGCTACGCAGATTTCACCCGCTATGCCCGCGCGCTCATCAAACCGGTCGCAGATCAGCTCGGCTGGAGCGCAAGACCCCAAGATACGCCGGCGAGCAATCTGTTGCGGCAGGTGCTGCTGACGGACCTGGGCTTGTGGGGCGATCCGCAGGTTATCGCTGAAGCCCAACGGCGCTTTGCGCTGTTCCTCAAGGATCGGCAGGCGATCGCGGTGGATGATCAGGAGACGATCTTCAAGATTGTGGGCAACCACGCGGATCGGAGTCAGTTCAATGCCCTGCACGAACTGGCGCGCACGGCGACCGATCCTGCGCTGCGACAACGGGTTTACTCAGGGCTCGCAAGGGTCTCGGACCCGCAGCTCGCGCACGAGGTGGCGAGCATTGCGCTGTCAAATGAGATCCTGCCCCAGGACAACTCTGTGCCGCTAGAGTTAGTGATGAGGCTGGCTTACCGCCACCCGCAGCTGGCGTGGCAAGCCTTTAGTACGACGAGCAAGGATCTGTACGCCTCCGACGGAACCTTTGCCCCCATGGCACGGGCCGAAGGCGTGCCGCAGGCCTTCTGGCGTGCGGCGCCACTTCCGGAAATTAAAGCGTGGCTGGATCAGCGCGAGCCCAAGGAGATGGCGCCGAACGTAGCGCACTACCTGGACTGGGCACGACTGCGGCTGGCCGAGCAGGCCGCGATGGTGCCGGCGGTCGACAGCTACATTCAGCAGCTGCACTAGCGCTGCGTGAGCTGCTCTAGCCGATCAGGCGGCGGATGCGCTGCGTGCGGCTGCCCTCGAACTTCTCCGTGGCCCGCTCGAGCAGCAGCCGGACTTCGTTGGGCGGCAGCGGACGGCCGAGCAGGAAACCCTGCGCCTGGCCGCACTGGTTCTCCTGCAGGAACCACAGCTGCGCAAAGGACTCAACGCCCTCGGCCACCACCTCGACATTCAGCGCTTTGGCCATTGAGATGATCGCGGTGGCGATCGCCCGGTCATCGCTCTCTGAGTCCAGATTGCGCACGAAGGAGCGGTCCATCTTGAGCCGGTCGATCGCCAGGTCATGCAGGCGCTGGAAGTTCGAATAACCCGTGCCGAAATCATCAATCGCGACCGACACGCCCACCTTGTGCAGCTCCTCGAGCACGCGCTTGGCGCGCGCCTCATCCTTCATCACCATCGACTCGGTGATCTCCAGCTCCAGCATCTCGGGTTTCAGGCCCGTCTCCTGCAGGATCGTGGACACCAGCCCCGCGAAGTTGTGCATGCCAAACTGTTGGCCGGCGATGTTGACGGCCATGCGTTTGATGCCGAGGCCCTCCTCGTGCCACTTCTTGGCCTGGGCGCAGGCGGTGCGCAGCACCCACTCTCCGATCGGATTGATCAGACCGGCATCTTCGGCCACCGGGATGAAGTCATTCGGCGGTACCACGCCCAGCTCATCATTGGACCAGCGCAGCAGGGCCTCGACGCAGTTGATCGCGCCGCTGGTCATGTCGACCTGCGGCTGGTAGTGCAGGGAAAGCTCGCCGCGTTCGAGTGCGCCCCGCAGCTTGCCCTCGATCGTGTAGCGCTGCAGAGCGCCCTCGTTCATCGAGGCCACGAAGAAGGCATAGGAGCCGGGGTAACGGCGCTTGGCGTAGTACATCGCCAGATCGCCATGGCGCAGCAGCGTCTCGGCATCGGTGCCATCGGTCGGGAACACCGCGATGCCGATGCTCGGCGTGATCACGACCGAGTGCTTGGAGAGCTGCATCGGCTGTTGCAGGATATTG
>JBEKOK010000252.1:0-5855 GCA_049521875.1 Steroidobacteraceae bacterium | reverse complement strand
GCCGCCGAGCCACAACTGGCTGCAGCCGGCAGCGCGTGCTTCAGGAACCAGATCCGCATGCAGCTCGCCGAGCACCGAGCGATCAGTCAGGTGAGTGAGCTCCAGATCCACGAGCTGCAGGTCCACGGCAAGCTGCGCCTCGCGTATCGCGAGCGCGAAGCCGGCCTCGATCAGATCCGCCGCGCCCTGGTAAGCGCCGGGAATCAGTATCACGCGCGTACGTGCGTGACGCCCCGGTTCGGCCAGCAGCAAAGTGGCGCGCACGCTAGCCTTGCTCCGGAGCAGTTGCGGCTTGTGGCGCCAGCATCGCTGAAAAAATGAGCGCGAGTAGCGCCCCGGGCGCGACGGTGGCGCCGAGGGCTTGGAGCACCGGAACCGCTGATGTGGCGAGTACGCCAAATCCGATGACTGTCGTGAGGTTTGCCAGCAGCAAGGAGGCCAGCACCCGGCTATCCCGCTCGCTCTTGGCATCGAGGGCGCGCCGATCAAAGAACAGTGCGTAATTTGAGCCGACGGCGAAGATCAGTAGCAATCCAATCAGATGCAGTATCGTCATGGGCCGCCCTTGCAGCGCGAACATCGCGGCGACCACCAGCGCCGCAAGCGCCAGGGGCAGCAGGATGCGCACCGTGCGCACTGCGGAGCGCAGCGCGAGCAGCAGCAGCAGGCTGATGGCGGCCAGCCCGATGCAGGAGAGGCGGATGGCGCCGCTCAGATACTGGTGGTAGAGCCCGTCGGATCCGGTCTTCAGATCCAGGACGCTGACCCTCACGCCGCCTATCCCAATATCGCTTAGCGTCGCAGCGATCGAATCGGCGTCGATGTGCTGCGCTTGCGGGCCGCTGGTGGCCGAGCGTAGCGGAATCAGTGCGCTCCAGCGCCCGCCCAGCTGCACCAGCAACGCATCGACACCGGTGGCGAGGCTCGTGCCCTGCAGATCAGCGCGCCCCAGCAGCGGGGCCTGGCGCGCAGCGGCCACATCCTCGAGGAACGGTGCCAGATGCTCGGGCCGCAGCCCGGCCGCCCGCGCCGCACTGGCGACGCGCGCTTGCAGGGTCGTGCGATCGGGCAGGCTGGCCTGCCGTGCCCGTTGAAGTGCCGCGCTTGGCAAGTAGCGGCTCGGGCTTTCATAGCCGGCAATACTGCCTGCGGCGATGAGTGGGTCAAGTCGGGCGCCGACGGCCTCGGCGCCCTGCAAAGCCGCTTCGGCACTGGCCCCATCAACAACAATCAGGTCGCGTACATCGGGCGCGCCCAGGTCCGCGCGCAAACTGCCATCCAGCTCCTGCTCGCTTTGCGGTACCGGGCTCAGGGCGCTCAGTTCCTGACTCCACAGTGGCGCGCGATGCAGCGCCAGTACCAGTACACCGGCCAGTGCGATAGGCCACAGAGCGCCACGCAGCCGACGCAGTGGCTGCAGACAGCCCGCGATGTGTCCGGCGAGCGCCTCGGGTATGCGCAGCCGCGCACTTGCTGGCAGCAGAGCGGGCAGCACAAAGCGCGTCACCAGCGCCGCGCCGATCAGACCGGCCACTGAATACAGGCCCAGTTGCGCGAGACCCGGGAATTGCGAGGGCAAGAGCGCGGCAAAGCCGCACACCGAGGTCAGCATGCCCAGTCGCACCGTGGGCCAGCGTGATTGCTGCCAGGTGCTCGCATCGCCGGTGTGCTCGCCGCGCTGTGCGGACTGCACGAACAGGTAAACTGAGTAATCCACTGCTTCGCCAATCAGGGTCACGCCAAAGCCCAGCGTAATGCCAAAAACCGCATCAAACCCGAGCGCCACCGCGGCCACCCCGGCAATCGCGCCGCTGAGCACGGGCAGGAAGCCCAGCGCCAGCAACGTCAGCGAGCGATAAACGGCCAGCAGCAGCGTGCCAATGAGCACGGTGCTCAAAATCGAAAGGCGCAGCACTTCATGCTGGATGTTGCGCCGGGCTTCGGCCGCAAACACCCCGGGGCCGCTGAGCAGCAGCCGTGCACTGGTCGTGGCAACTGTCGATCGGGAGGCAATGACGCTGAAGGCAGCCTCGATCGCGCTGATGGCGGCCTGCTGGCCGTCGCTATCGGATCCGGGTGCGCGAGTGCGCGCCATCAGCAACGCGCGCGCTCCGTCGGCTGATACCCATACGCCTTGATAAGTCCTGACGGCGCTGACCGTGTCGAGGGAATCGAGCAGCTGCTCGGTTTCTCCGGTGGGATCGTGCGTGAGCAGCTCAGCACCAAATTCACCCAGGCTTGGCCCGAGCTCACTCAGTGTGTTGCTGAATGCTGCGCCCAGACCTGCGGCCGTGAAGCGCTCCGGCGTCACCGCGGGACTGAGCAGGTAGCGCTGCTTGAACAGCAGATCCCGATCCCGCGCAAAAGCTGCGGCTTCACCGTTGGCAACCATAGAAAAGGCGGCCTCGCCGTCCAGACGCTGCGCCAGCTCGTGCGAGAGTCGCGCCCGAGTATCGGGATCTGCGCCCTCGATCGACAGCAGTATGAGCTGGGAGGTCGGGCCATCGCGCAGCAGCTGCACCAGCAGTGCCTGCTTGGGATCCGGGCGCGCGGGCAGAAAGGCTGACAGATCCGCCGAGTAGTGAGCACGCGCGATCACGAAGCTGGCCGCCAATATGGCCAGCAGCCACAGCAACACCGGTAGGCGCCGGACGCGCATCATCCTGGCGGCATAGCGGCGAGCGCGATGCTGGTGCGATCGCCGTTACCCTGTTCCAGCGTCACGTTCTCGAGTGCATCGTCATGGCCACGAAGCACAATCCGGGCGAAGCCCGCATCGTTTGCGCCAGCGAGCGGGGCGAGTCGCAGTTCCCAATCACCCGCAGCCGGGGCGAGGCTCACCTGAAAGCGCTGCTCGAGAGCGGCGCGATTGCCGCTGAGTGTGGCGCGAATCCCCTCGAGCAGCGGGCTGAGCTTGGGGTACTGGCTCAGGCGGATGGAGCTGCGATGGTGGCCGCGGATGATGGTCACGACATCGCCTTCGACGATCAGATCCTCGGGAACGGGAGCCAGAGTCTGCTTCTCAAGCCGGTCAGGCGCATCGAAGCGCAGCACCCCTTCAGAGTGCAGCGCGTGGGTCAGCAACTGGGAGCGCGTCTCCTCGGAGAATTTCACCTCTCCGTGAGGATGTTGCGCCAGGGCCGCGAGAATCACATCGAGTGGATCCGCTGCGGCCCTCACCATCGCCATCGGAGTCCATAACGACAGCAGGCACAGCACGAGGCGCAACCGGCGAGCTCCGGCACGGAGCCCGGCACAATCCCCGCCTCCACTGTCGGCCACGGCAAAGCTAGCCATGGGCTGAGGGGCTTTGCTCTTGCCAGAAATCAAAGAAGTTGAACCAGTTGTAGGGATAGCGCTGACAGTACTGCTCGAGCAGCGCCGCGTAACGCTCGATGGCCGCGACGACGGCCGCATCGCGCGATGGCGCGCCGATCTGAGAAAAATCGGCTACTTCGTCAATGACCACCCGGTAGCGGTTGGCACCGCAGTAAATGCCGGCGACAAACAGCACGCGCCGACGCAGCAGCGCGGCTGCGCGCCAGGGACCCACGGGAAACGGTGCCGATGAACCGAGGAAGTTCACCCGGATGCGTGGTTCGGCGCCGAAGGTGCGATCAGCGAGCATGCCCACGAAGGCACCTTCGCCCAGCCTGGCGCGGATTCTGAGCATGGCATCGATGGTACCCAGCGGAATGATCTCGGGCTGAGAGCGCGGGTTGATGGCCTCCAGCACGCCGCTGATCTTGCGCGCGTTCTGGTCATACATCGCCACGACCACTTCGACTCCGGATATTCTGCGTCCGAAGGAGCGCATAACCTCGAAGCTGCCCAGATGAGCTCCGATCAGAAAGCACCCGGTGCCTTCGGCCAGTGCCTGCTCCAGCACCGGCGTCGCGCCGACCTCGATATCGAAGAGCTCGAAGCGGTCATTGAGCAGGTACACACGATCGTGGATCATCGTTGAGAAGGCGAGCAGCTGCCAGAATCGGTCGCGGGCCCGCGGTGCGCGTCCCAGCACGCGGCGCAGGTAGGCCCTGCTGTGATGCGCGGCGGTGGGCGAGAACAGAAAGTAGTAGAGCACGATTATGTAGAGCACGCCGCGCCCGGCGCGCCGGCCCAGCTTCAGCGACACCCAGGCCATCGCCCGTAGCAGCGCCAGGCTGCCACGTTCGGGCTGACGCGCCCAGGTTCCCTGAGCCTTGAGCTCCTCGGGTGTTTCGGCGGCCTCAGGCATCACGCGCCTCAGCGCCCGGATGAACGCCATGTTCAAGTCGCGCCTCAGCCACGAGCGCGCCCGCCATGCTGAGCCTGAGCTGGCTGTGCCGCGCATCTCGCGCCCGCAGCTCCACGTCCACGAGCTCACCGGGATGGACCGGGCGGAGAAATTTGACGCTCTGTATCCGCACGCAGCTGAGCGGTGCGGCAGCCTGCTCGCCGAGGCGCTCGAGCGCCTCGGCGAGCAACAGGACGCCGGGCACAATTGGCGATCCCGGGAAATGACCTGCAAAAGCCGGATGGTCTTCGGCAAAGACGATTTGTGCAGTCCTGCTCATCCGAAGGAACTCGCACCGCTGTCGGGGTGCGTCAGCAGCGCCCGCAGCGCATGCAGTGGCAATTTGCCGGTGCTGGTGCGTGGCAGTGCCGTGAGCATCAGCAGCGGTCGGGGCAGGAACACCGGATCGACCCGCTCGCGCAGGTAATTGAGTACGGTGGCGGCATCCAACCCGGGAGCCACAACCGCGGCACTCAAGCGCACGACGCGTGAATCGCGCGCTTCGTCCTGCTCAGGCAGGAAGAATGCCCCATCCCGTACACCCGGAATCGCCAGCAACTGGTGATTGAGGTAGGCGATGGAGTTGCGCTTGCCGGCGATGTTCACGACATCCTGCAGACGGGCGCCGAGCTGGAAATGCTGCGCGTCAATCAGCGCGATCTTATCGCCCAGCGCTGTGGGTACCTCCACGTGGCCACCGACTGCCCACATGCTGTCACCGCGCTGCTCTAGTCTTACCTCATCCCACAGCCTCCAGGCCGTCTCCTGCGCGGGTCGGCGCGAAGCGATCTGACCGGTCTCGGTCGAACCGTAGATCTCAAGCAAGGGAACACCCAGGCGCGATTCAACGTCCCGGGCCAGTTGCTGATCCAGCGGCGCCGTGGCGGAGAGCACCAGTGCCAGTGGCGGTATCGGTGCTGCTGAGGCCAGCAGCGCGCGCAGATGCACCGGCGTCGAGACCAGGATGCGCGGCTGGGGAATCATTGCCAGGGCGCTGCAGATATCCGCCGGGAAGAACGGGTGGGCGGCGCACAGTGTCGCGCCGCTATGCATTGCGAGCAGTACCGAAGTCTCCAGTCCGTACATGTGTTGCGCCGGTACCGTTGCCAGCAGCGTGGCCGGACGCTCGCGCTGCAGGGAAATACGTGCTGCCTCGATGCCTACGCACTGCGCCAGCAGACCCCAGTGCTTGCGGTGCGCCACCGGGACACCGGTGGTGCCGGAAGTGAAGACATCGGCGATCGCTTGGCTGGCCGCAATCATGGGCGGCGGCCAGTGCTCTGGCGATCCCGACATCAGCTCGGAGTAGCGAAGTTGAGGCAAGTCGATCGGGCAGTCTTCAGCGTCTGTCAGACAGACCGCACCGGCGTCCGTAGTGCGCAGAAAGCGGATGACTTCAGGTGTATGCGTCGGCGGCAGCAGGCTTCTGCTACCGGCGATGATTGCCGCGGCCAGACCGACAGCAAAGTGGTATCGATCGGCGCAGGTGTTGAGCAGCGGGGCCCGGGGCAGGAGCGCGGCAAGCTGCACGGCCTGCCCGAGGAATTGGGCTGCGCTTATCGGCTGCCCCTGCCGATAG
>JBEKOK010000251.1:0-5885 GCA_049521875.1 Steroidobacteraceae bacterium | reverse complement strand
CCCGCAGGCAGACGTTTGCCATCGTCAAGCGCAGCGCCGTGGCCGCGTTCCAAAGTGGCACTCGGGCGGCAGTCGAAATTGCCTATTCAGTCTCGCAGCGGCATGGCATGGATATGTGGGTCACGGAGATACCCAACGCTTACCCCTTTGACAATCCGCTCGAGTTTGCGCCTCGCACGATGGCGGCACTGTTCAGCTACGGCGAGCGCTGCGCACTGCAGGAGCAGCTTTGGAGCACGCCCTTAGAGGCGCTAGACCAGAATGCTGCCACGCAGCATGCGGTGAGCAGCTTCCCGTGCCCGGGCCCGGCGCGGGAGGGGCCCCACGTCGATGGGGCCACGACGCCGATTAAAGTTGCGGAGCCGAAGAGCGCGGCTCAGATCGGGTCACCGATTGCCCTCAGCGTGCCTGGTTCCGCGGCTGGTCCGTCAGACGCCGCGCTCTCTCTAAAGAGGTAGACGTATGCTATCCAATGCGCCAGCGACCGGACCTGCGGCTACGGGACAGTTGGCCAAGGACCGAGCTAAAATCCTGACTATGCGCGCTTCCTCCTCGGCACCAGGTAAGCACCCGCAGGTTTCCGGCATAGCCCTGATTCCGCAGGTGGATGAGCCCGAAGAGATTTCGCGCTCGCCTGACCGTGAGCAGTTACTGGCGGCCTCGGCGCGGGCGAGTCGGGTTCTGCTGGAAGCCACAGACGTCTTGGCCGCCATGCCGACTGTCTTGCGTGAGCTGGGCGAGGCGGCAGGAGTGGATCGGACCGCCCTGGTTGTGCTCGAAAAGGACTCGGCTGGCAAGCGCTGGTTGCTCAAGAGTGAATGGATTGCACCGGCCGCGACTGGCGAGCAGCGGAATACCGAGCGTATTGCGTGGGAAGAGAATGCGCCCGATGGCGCTTGTGCGCGGCTGCGCAGCGGGCAGACGGTGCATCTGCGACAGGACGAACCCGGTCACGAGCACATCTCCAAGTTAGCGTTCTGGCGCGGCAAGAGCTCGGTCATTGTACCGTTCCTGATTGATGGCGCGTACGCCGGAGCAATTGGTTTCGACGATTACCGGGCGGCGCACCGCTTCGAACCCGATGTAGTGGCTGCGCTCGAGATCGCGGCAAGCCTTGTAGGGGCGGCGTTGCACAGGGATCGCCTGGCGGCGGCGGTTCGTGCCGAACGTGACCACGCAGCGGCGTGTCGGGTGGCGCAGCTCGCGAAAGCCAATGCCGCTTTGCGCTCAAATCTTGAGTGGCTCGCCAGCGCGACTGATCCGCGTGGATTCTACGGACACATGTTGCTCGAAACCGTGAAGCAGTTTGATGCGGCGGCCGGAACGCTCATCACGTTGAGCCAAGCCGATGACGACTGGTGTGTTATCGCTCATGTGCGTGACGGGGCTCTGTCCGAGGCGCCGTTTGAGACGGCGGTACCGCACTCGGCCCTGGCATTGCAGGGACTCATCCAACCGCAACGGCAGCCGGTTCATTGGTCCCTAAGCCAGATGGCGGACCTTGCGTGGCCCGGTATGCAGGACTACCACGCGGCCGAAGGGCACAAGGGCATTTACGCTCTACCACTAACCTTTGGCGAGCGCATTGTGGGCGTACTGACGCTCGCGTTTCTGCATCGCAATCCCTTGAGCGCAGAGCAAGAGCAGTTGCTCGCTGCACTGGGCCAACAGATGACGCTTGCCGTTGTGTTTAAACGACTGGCAATGAACGCAAGACATCTGGCGGTGCTAGCCGAGCGCAATCGCATCGGTCAGGAGATTCACGACGGTCTCGCGCAGTCATTTGTCGGCATCCTGATGCAGCTGGGCGCCGCAGAGGAATGCCAGGGTGAGGGGCCACTGAACTCCGTGTTCGTACGAATACGCGATCTCGCGCGTGAAGGGCTGTCTGAGGCTCGACGCTCAGTGCTCGCTCTTCAGCCGGGAGAGGCCCGTCGGGGCGGGCTGGAGTTAGCCTTGCGGCAGCTGGCAGAGCGCTCGACAGTAACTAACCGCCTGAGCTGCGTTTTCGAGGGCGGCGGTGGCGACACGGGCCTGGCGCCAGAGCACGAGCATGAGCTTCTGCGCGTCGCGCAAGAGGCCCTCAGCAATGCCGTACGCCATGCCCATCCTCGCAACGTTACGATTGCCCTGGTTACTGACAGTGACGCACTGGAACTTTGCGTAGCCGACGATGGATGCGGTATGCAGGAGCCACCGGAACACGTCGCCCAGCAGGGCTTTGGCCTGACCAATATGCGGGAGCGTGCACAGGCGATTGGCGGCGAATGGCACCTGTGGACGAAACCCGGTGAGGGCACGCGCATCAATGTACGCGTTCCGAGGGCCCGGCCTAAATGAACAATCCGCGGCACGGGAAGATCCGGGTGATTCTTGCGGATGACCATCCCGTCGTGCGTGATGGGCTGGCTGCCATCGTGAACCAGCAGGCCGATATGGAAGTGATTGGCGAGGCCGGTGATGGCGAGGAGGCGCTCACGCTGTTTCACGCCCTGAAGCCAGACGTAATGGTGCTCGACCTGCGCATGCCTAAGCGTGATGGCGTCGGTGTCGTGCAACATCTAATCCAGTCGGATCCTGAAGCGCGCGTGCTTATCATGACCACGTACGATGGCGATGAGGATATCTTTCGTAGCCTGAGTCATGGCGCGAGGGGCTACATCCTCAAAGATGCTCCTCGGCAGGAGATTCTGACAGCGATTCGGGCAATTAACGAAGATCGCACGTACACCTCATCGACCGTGGCATCCAAAGCCTTGCTGCGCATGGGGAAACCGAGCCTGACTCAAAGAGAACTTGATGTACTGCAGCTCGTGGCTGAGGGTCGCAGCAATAAGGACATTGCGCGACGGCTGGAAATCACTGAAGGCACGGCCAAAACCCATGTCAAGGGTATCCTGACGAAGCTCGATGCCATCAGCCGCACCGAGGCGGTTGCCGTCGCGCACCGTCGCGGTCTCGTGCACCTCTAAAGTGATGGTGCATTATAGTCGGTAGGCGTAGCGTAGCTGGAGAAAGTTCTCGCCAGGATTGGGATGCTCAATACCGGCATTGGAGAAGTGCTCTACGCGAACGGCGAGTTCGTGCTCGGCTCGATCGCCAAAGGTCCGTCCGACCGATAGGTGATCACCAAAATTGAACTCGGTGCTGAAGCGCTTGTAGCCACTCTGGAAGATCGGCAGGATGTAGTTCGCACCGACGCCGGCCTCAGCGAACCAGGGGGCTAATGATCCTGCGGGGCGGAAGCGAAATACCGGCGTGAGCCCTATCTGCGTCATCCAGGATGACCTATCGAATCCGTGCTCGCTGGTGGTCCAGCGACCACCAGCCAGCTCAAAGTAGCCTCCCAGCGTTCCGAATTCATAGTCTCGATGCCACGCCCAGTCCCAGGTGGCGCCGGCCAGATAGGCATTGGTACTTTGATCACCTGCCCCCGCCTGGACAAATATTGTAGAGGGTTCCAAGTTAGTGAGGTCTAGCGGTGCGCCAAGCGCACGCGTGGCAATCGCTAGCGGAAGCAGCGCGAGGACAATGAGCGGCGCGGACGTACGGCTGTAGGTGAGCATGATGCTTTCTCCACTTCGCTACGACGATGTCTTTCGCGATGAGAAGCAGCATGAAGACCATTGCGCGGTTCGGGAATTCCCCGCCCGAGGCACTGACAGCCTGTCTGTAGAGCTCCCAAGTGCCACCCCGTTGGAGAGCGAGTGTCAGCCTCTTAAGAGAGATGGAGACTTCGTGGTATCGGAGGCTAAATGGCAGCCGAAGCGAATTGAATGCCGCCCTGGGTAGTCGGAGCACTGAAAGCGAAAGCGTCAACCGGTTGAGCTCAAGCCCGCACGTCGGTCGCAGCAGTTTTCCAAATTCAGGAATTGAGCCACCCAACGTCGGCGAGACCCAGGTTCAAGTTCACTGTCCATGCAGAGTCTGGCCAGGGGAAATCACTTGCCAATCGGACCAAACCAGAATCGCAAATCGCATTCTGCTGCGATGACTCAGAACTGAACGGATGATCGTGACGAAAGCAGTGTTCACTCAAACGGCGGCGGCCGGCGAACCCGCGTACAGTGGCAGCCCCAGTACGGCGAGTGACGCCCGTTTAGAGTTGGAACGTCGATGGGGTAATGCAACCGCCGAGGTTATTCACGCCTACCGTGACTACGCCATGCTTATCTCGAGCGGTGCAGCGGAGGACAAGATGGTCGACGCCGCATGGTTACGGTTATGGCGAGCGCAGCAGCACCAACGGGAGTTGTCTTCGGAATTAGATCTACTGGAGATTTAGCGCCTACCCCAGACTTGAGACCCTATGTATGCGGTCCGAAGAATGGAGTAGGCGCTAAATACGTGTAAGTAGTGGCGTCTACCTGGCGATCTTTCGGCGGACTGCGGGATGAGACAAATGCGAGCCGCGCCGACCTGAGTGGCTGGCACGTGTTCAACCTGGGCCCAGTGGCAAACGCTGAGGGCGAGATCGATATTCAGATTCGGGATCTCGATCAGGCTGTCATTGGTAATCCGGCCCACGATCTAGTTCGACTAGCGCTGTCTTTGGCCACGGCCGCTCGCTACACGAATCCGCCTATCTGGAACATTGTTACCGCTTTGCACTGAATGCCAAGTGATGCGATTCTGAGGACTAGATCAACTCCTTATCTTCACAACTTTCATCATCTGTCTCTTGCGGCTGCGCATCTTGCAGGCAAAGCGCAAGCTTCCTTGAATGTGGCACCACGCTTGCGTCTCAAACTTCTGCAAAACGCACACCCGCGCTGCTGTTGGAATTGATTTGATTCCCTGTGTCACGCGAGAGTCTTGATAAGCCCGCATTCGCGCCGATAGTATGAGTGCGACGCACTACAGCACTCATGATGCAAGGTTTCGTGCAGCCGCTCGTTCAAAATCGAACTCGCGCGGCTCGAGATCCGCGCACACGACGCGGCCGAATCGGCCGGGGTTCTGAAGCCGCCCACTGATGCCGAGCTGGCGAGCGCTTACCAGCAGTTCAAGACCTCGCAGCCCGCGCTGGAGTTCCACGTCGCACATTTCCTGGTGGCTACGGAGGCCTTGGCTGATGCGCTGCTGGTACAACTGCGTGCCGGCGCTGACTTCGCCGCGCTGGCGCGAGAGCACTCGGCCGATGCCTCCGCCAGTCACAGCGGCGATGTCGGCTGGATCGTGCCGGGCAAACTGCCGCCCGCATTCACGGACGCCGTGGTCAGGCTCAAGGTCGGGCAGTTCAGCGCAAAACCGGTCCACACCATCTATGGCTGACACCTGATCCGGCTGCTCGACACGCAACCGGCGAGTGTTCCACCATTCGAGCAGGTTCGGGCCCAGCTGGCGGTGAACCTGCGCGAAGCGCGCTACCACCAGTTTCTCCAGGAGAGTCTGCAGAGCGTGGCGGCCCGCTGAGCAGGAGTGCGATCCACGCCGAGTGCTACGCGGCCAGGCTCACCGCTACTGGGGCCGAGCGCAACTGCGGATGCCAACGCTAAATATCTCGCGGTAATTGCTGGTTGAGTACCCGCGCTCGTACCCGCAACCCCTTCTGATAAACCACTCGGAATAAGTTTCAGAATCAATCATTTAAGATAAGCGTGATTATTCCGCGACGGAGAGTTCCGGAAGCCTGCTTCACGCTGGTACGGCGTAGGGGCAGGCAATTTATTGGCAGACGACAGCCGAGCAGGGTGATCTGCAGTGGAAACGTACAGAAGTAATACTCTAGTAGTTAGGGTAATACTTTTGATCTACAGTGAAGATCTGAATTTTGGCCAAGAAACGCAAGGAGCAGAACACTCGTCGCTATCCAGCGCCAGATTGCCGCTTCGAACAAAGGATCTCCGTGGGAATGTGCAACGCAGGCAACTGCTCGAACTGGG
>JBEKOK010000250.1:0-5913 GCA_049521875.1 Steroidobacteraceae bacterium | reverse complement strand
GTCGCCTGTCCAGCCACTGACCGAGCCAGGCACCCAGCAGGGTCGGCAAACAGACAGACCAGCCGATCAGGCCGAGCATTCCCAGTCCCGGCCAAACACGCGTGCCCGCGCGGCGGCCTTGCAGCTTGCGCTGCTCCTGCTCGCCGACCTCGCGGCTGAAGGACTGGTCGGCCGACGGCGGTGGATCTGAGTCAGGCACGTTGCAACTCAACGAATTCGCGAATCAGTCCGCTTTCCAGGTGAGCCAGCGTCCTGCGGCTCGCTAGCTCCTCATCGCTGAGCCTCAACAGCTCCTGCTGAACCGCTTGCCGCAGACCACCCAAGTCAGCGCCAGAGATCGCGTGGCGCACGCACACGAGCACCTCCGCACCGGTCTTGACCATTACGCCGGCGTCGACGGCGATATGAACTTCCTCGTGGGACGCTGTCACATAGCTCAACAGACCGGGCGAGAGCACAGTCGCGCAATCCATTCGCTGTGGCAGGAGGCCAAAGCAGCCCGTTGGCGTTGTCACGACGATGCGCGCGACATTTTCGATGCTGGCGAACACCTGGGACGGCACAAGGACCTTAAGCAGCATGTGCAGCCTGCGGCTTGGCTTCTTCGATTTTGCCAATCATGTACAGGGCCGTCTCAGGCACGTCTTTGAACTCATCGTGCAGAATCCGCTCACAGCCCGACAGGGCATCCTGGAGACTCACGGTCTTCCCCGCCAGCCCGCTGAACTGTGTGGTCGCGAAAAACGGCTGAGTCAGGAACCGCTCCAGGCGGCGCGCACGGCCCACGACATTGCGATCTTCCGGAGAGAGTTGTTCAAGGCCGAGCATCGCAATGATGTCCTTGAGCTGCGCGTACTGAGCAAAGGTGCGGCGAATCTCTTGTGCCAGGTGGTAATGGTGGTCCCCCGCGATCCCCGGTGTAAGCATCTTCGAGCCAGATTGCAAAGGATCCACTGCAGGAAACAACCCCGCGCTGGCCCTTTGGCGCGAGAGCACCACAGTTGCCGAGAGATGGGAGAATGTGTGTGCAGCCGCAGGGTCGGTGAAATCATCGGCCGGCACGTACACCGCCTGGATGGAGGTGATCGCCCCGCCTTTGGTGTTGGCGATGCGCTCCTCAAGCGCAGCCAGTTCGGTACCCATCGTGGGCTGGTATCCCAACCGAGAGGGCATGCGGCCCATGAGCCCGGAGACTTCCGAGCCCGCCTGTATGAAGCGGAAAATGTTGTCGATTAGCAGCAGCACGTCTCGATGCTCGCCATCCCGAAAATACTCGGCCATGGTCAGAGCCGTATGGCCAACGCGAAAGCGACTTCCCGGCAATTCGTTCATTTGGCCGAAAACCAACACCATGTTGGGCAGAACGCCCGCCGCCTGCATCTCGCGATATAACTCCTCACCCTCGCGACAGCGTTCGCCAATCCCGCAAAAAAGACTCACGCCGTCGTGATGTCCGACCATGTTGTGGATCATTTCAGTCAATAAAACGGTCTTGCCCACGCCGGCACCGCCGAAGAGCCCCGCCTTACCGCCGCGCTCGAGTGGCATAAGCACGTCGATCGCCTTAATGCCGGTCTCGAAAATCTCGCTCTTGGTGGTACGCTCCGCCAGAGTCGGCGGCGATCGATGGATCGAGCGGTACTCGACATCAGCGAGTGCTCCCCGACGATCGATTGTTTGGCCAAAGACGTTGAACATCCTGGAACGTATGGCCTTGCCGATCGGGACGCTGAGTGGAGCGCCGGAATCTTCGACTTTCGTGCCCCGCGCCAACCCCTGGGGAGGGGTCATGGCAATTCCTCGAATGCGATGCGGATCGAGGTGGGCCCAGACTTCGATCAGGACCTGGGCCTGTTCACCGGCACGCAGGATGTTGTTGATGGCCGGGAGCTTGCGATCGAAGCGTGCGTCGATGACGCTGCCACGAACCGATAGAATGGTTCCGTAACTGTCAGTGGTATGCGGCAGCTCTGGCTTCCCATCCAACATGAGCGGATATCCTGATTTGGGGTGCCCAGCGAATTGCGATTTACGGGCAAACCTCTTGCGCGCGATTGCATGCGCTGCAGAATCAGCAGGGTGACCCGAAATCTACATTTGATCTGTACGCTATCGCCCATAGAGGCAAAATGCCCCGCATCGCAAAAACTTGCTACGCTCGCGCTCAATGACCCTGCCGTTGTCGATTGAGGGACGAGCCCGGTGATGCTTCGACGGCAAGTGCTGATCCTCGCGATCATCGCGCTGTGCTGCATTGGCGGCGCAATCGCCGTTCGCCAGCGAGTGCACGATCAATCCGGCCAGCTCCGCAAAGCAGACATTGTTGATGCGGCGCGGTTGGCGGCGGCCGATTCCGAGCCGGAGAACTGGTTTGCCGGTGGCCGCGACCAGAACGGTAGCTACTACTCACCCCTGAAGAGCATCGATGCGCGCAGCGTTGAGCGGCTTGGCTTTGCGTGGCAGTACGATCTTGGTACGCGCCGCGGGCAGGAAGCCACCCCGATCGTCGTGGATGGGATCATGTACAGCTCCGGGACCTGGGGCTATGTCTACGCCCTGGATGCGAGCAACGGCCAAGAACTGTGGCGTTACGACCCGAAGGCCGACTTCCAGGCCGCGCGCAATCCCTGCTGTGATCTAGTCAATCGAGGTGTCGCAGTCTGGCGCGGGCGCGTCTATGTGGCGGCGGTCGACGGGCGCCTGCACGCACTCGATGCGCGCTCCGGAGCGACGCTTTGGGACGTCGATACCATCGCAGATCATTCCCTGCCGTATTCAAGTACCGGGGCGCCGCAGATCGCCGGCGAAGTTGTCGTGATCGGTAACAGTGGCTCGGACATGGGTCGCGGTGGTGTGCGCGGCTACGTATCGGCATACGACCTGGAGTCCGGCGCGTTGAAATGGCGCTTCTATACGGTGCCACCCGCGCGCGGGCAGCCGTATGAAAACCCGGAACTGGCGTTGGCCGATCAAAGCTGGGATCCGCAGCGGCCGCCCGAATACAAAGGCGGCGGTACCGCGTGGGATGGTTTTGCCTACGATCCGGGGTTGAACCTGGTGTATTTTGGCACCGCCAATGCTGCGCCCTACGATCAGCGGCAACTGGGCAGTGCGCACCTGGATAATCTGTACACAGCGAGCATTCTGGCGGTGCATGCCGATACTGGGCGATTGGCCTGGTATTACCAGACGACCCCCAGGGATCGCTGGGATTTCGATGCCGTACAGAAGATGATTCTTGCGCGCATTTCCGTAGATGGGATTCCGCGCGATGTGCTGATGCAGGCTTCCAAGAACGGATTCTTCTATGTGCTTGATCGCCGCAGCGGGCAATTGCTCTCAGCCAAGAACTACACCTATGTGAATTGGGCCTCGGGCGTGGATCTGGCAACTGGCCGGCCCGTGCCAACCGCGCAGTCGGACTGGTATACCGGCCCCAAGAACATCTACCCCTCCTGGGCCGGCGGACACAGCTGGCCGCCGATGTCTTATAGCGCAATGACGCACCTGGTCTATATCCCGGTGATTGATGCGCCCAATGTGTGGGTGGACATGCGCGCCAACGGCGGTTCGGTCAAGTTCATTGACGGATTCTTCACGGCAAACGGCATTACGCCGGATTCCACCTACGATGCCGGGTCGATGAAATCACTGTTCGGGCCGTTGCCGGAACTGAAGACATTGCAGGCGACGCATGAGGGGAATCTGGTGCGCGAAGTGTTGCGGGCCTGGGATCCGCGCAAACAACAAACCATCTGGGAGCATGAGACCTCTACAGGCGTGCGCGGCGTCGATGGGGGCGTGCTGAGCACCGCCGGCAATCTGGTCATCCAGGGGCGCGGCAACGGCGAACTGTGGGTCTATGCCGCTGATACCGGCGCGGTGCTCAAGGTTATCCAGACTGGAAGCCACATCATGGCGGCGCCGATGACCTATGCGGTGGACGACGTGCAGTATGTTGCCGTTCAGGTCGGCTATGGTGGCGGTGCGATCACTGTCGGACCCACCCCGCCGAGCAGCGCCGCCCTCAAGTACCAGAACATCAACCGGATCATCGCTTTTAAGCTTGACGGCGGCGCGGTGCCTGCGCCGCCACTTCTGGCAGACGAGCCGTTTCCAAAGCCGCCGCCACGCATGGGCAACGCAGCCAGCGTCAAGGCCGGGGAGATCAAGTTCGTGGAGGAATGTTCGCGTTGCCACGTGCTGGGACCCAGTATCACGCCTGATCTTCGCAAGCTCTCGGCGGGCATGCACCAGCTGTTCAAAGACATCGTGCTGCGTGGAGCGGCTGCGCCGACCGGCATGGAGCGCTTCGACGACTTGCTCAGCGAAACGGATGCGGACGACATCCACGCCTACCTGATTGACGAGAGCTGGAAGGCCTATCAGGCGCAGCGGTCGAAACACGCTCACTGAGCGCGCGCGAACCTCGAAGCTTGCGCTGTTCCGCGTGGGCTGATGAGCCGCGCGATTGAGCGGCGACCAAGATCAATGCGACACTAGCTGCATGTCATCGTCACCATCCTCGGGCGCTGCAGTGCCTCGCTATCCGGGCTCCTGCTCGTGAGCGTCGCGACTGGGCAGGCAATGGGCGGCTGGCGGGGCCGCTCCGTGCTAATCACGGGGCACACCGGCTTTAAGGGCAGCTGGCTGGCGCTGTGGCTCCGGCAATTGGGTGCCGAAGTTCACGGCTATGCGCTCGATCCTCCGACCGAGCCGAGTCTGTATGCCGTTGCCAGCGTCGGTTCGCTGCTGGCTTCGGATACCCGCGCCGATCTCGCCGATCAGTCGCAGCTGCAGGCGACCTTTGAATACTGCCAGCCCGCAGTGGTCTTCCATCTGGCGGCACAGTCGCTGGTCCGTGAGGGCTATCGGGATCCGCTGGGCACTTTTGCGACCAACGTTCTGGGTACCGCAGCGGTGCTCGAGTGCGCCCGGCACACCCGCGCGCTCCGGGCGCTCGTGATCGTCACTACCGACAAAGTGTACGAGAACCGCGAGTCGCTCCACGCCTATCGCGAGGGCGATCGTCTGGGCGGCGTCGACCCCTACAGCGGCAGTAAGGCGGCGGCTGAGCTGGTAAGCGCTTCCTACCGCAGCAGCTACTTCAGCGACGCGGGGCCACAGGTGGCCACGGCGCGCGCCGGCAATGTCATCGGCGGCGGAGACTGGGCCGTGGACCGTCTGGTGCCCGACTGCCTGCGAGCATTTGCCGCAGAGCAGGCCGTGCAGTTGCGTTACCCCAACGCGCTGCGACCGTGGCAACACGTGCTTGAGCCCCTGGCCGGCTATCTGCACCTGGCGGGCCAGCTGCTGGGGCACGGCGGCGCGCGCTACGCACGCGCGTGGAACTTCGGCCCCGGTTCGGATGCCGATGCCACGGTCGCGCAAGTGGCCGGCATCGTCGCCCGGCTGTGGGGCGCCGGCGCCCGCGTCGAGGCCGAGCCAGATGGCGATCATCCCCATGAGGCAGGACTGCTGCGCCTGGACAGTGAGGCCGCGCGCACGGTGCTCGGCTGGTCGCCACGCTGGTCGCTCGAGGAAGCGCTGAGCCGCACCGTGCGCTGGCAGCAGGCCTGGCTTGCCGGCGAAGACATGCAGGCCTTGAGTCTGCAGCAGATCGAGGCCTATCAGCAGGCTGCCTCGCAATGAGTGGACGCTTCGATATCGTGCCAACTCCGTTGGCTGGCTTGCAGTTAATCCGCAGGCTGCCGATTCGCGACGAACGCGGTTGGCTCGAGCGCATGTACTGCTCCGAAGAGTTCGCGGCCGTGATGTCCGGCCAGGGCATCGCACAGATTAATCGCACGCTCACTACGCAGGCGGGCACCGTACGCGGCATGCATTTTCAAATGCCTCCACATGCGGAAGCCAAACTGGTCAGTTGCCTCAAGGGGGCGGTGTTTGACGTAG
>JBEKOK010000249.1:0-5923 GCA_049521875.1 Steroidobacteraceae bacterium | reverse complement strand
CTTGAAGACAGCATCCATGGTATCCGGCACGCGAAGCAGGTCCATGAACAGCCCGGACTTGATGTCGTTCTGCCGCGCGGCCTTGTACACCTCATTTGCCGCCTGCTGTTCGGGCGTCCACTGATCCTGCGGGATGGGAGCCATACGCCGTACGCCCTGGGCTGTCGCTCGCGCGCGGGCATCAAATTCATTATCGCGTTTGGGTGGTGTGGGCGTCTGTGCCAGCACCGCGCCGCAGCCAAGGGCGACAATGAGCGACCCCAGCAGCAGATGGCGTACAGGTGTGAGCGTCCCGTTCATATCTATGCCCTCTGGGATTTTCTGCAAGGACCAAGTTGCCGGTTTAGGTACGTAGCCTGCAACCATAAGTGCCGTAGTGAAAGCTCCGTCCGCGGGATGGACACAGTGGGCCCCTGTAGCTGGGATATAGTTGAGGAAATTGCCTAATCAACATTGGGGGCTATTGTGAAGAAACATCACTTCCTTGGGCTATGCCTCACTGCGGCGCTGTCTTGTTTCTCGCCTTGGACTGCCGCGCAGGCGCCGGCGGATACCTCCGGCCGTGCACCTTCGCCGCCACCTGCGAGCGCTGCGGGCGGAGCGCCAATCGGCATGAGTGTTGCCAATGCGAATCCGGGGGACGTGCGCTTGATGGTCACTGGCGCTTTTATCAGCGTGTTCAGCGGCTTTACCAACCAAGCGCAGCAGTTGATTGGTCATCCGCTGGCAATCGAGTACGGTGCCGCACGCGGCGGTCTCAAGCAGGAGATTTTGGACGGGCAGGATTTCGAGGTGGCTATCCTGTTACCCGATGTGAACCAGGAGCTCCTTGCCGGAGACAAGGTCCTGCCCGGTGGCTTTGAGATCGCGCATCTACCCGTAGGCATCGCCATCCGCGGAGACGTCCAGAACGTGGACGTCAGCACCCCGGAAGCGATGAAATCCGCCATGCTCAACGCCACCGCCGTTCGCTATCAGCCCAACGGCGCAGGACAGCCCACCTTCAATAAGATCGTCTCCTCGCTGGGTATCGCTGATCAGGTTAAGGACGCCAATAAGCTCAAGCTACCGCGCGATCTGCCCCTGGGGCCCGGCCAGTACGAACTCGATGTGTTTCCCATCAGCGAGATCCTAAGCAATAAGGCGCTACGCAGCTTGGGACCAGTGATTGCGGATTTTCAGATCCCGCTGGTCATCGAGGCCGTCATAGGCAAACGCGCCAATGATCTCCCGGCGGCCCGGGCAATAATCGACTTCCTTCGCGGGCCGGCAATTGATCCGGCCCTCAAGGCCAATGGCATGGAGAAGTCGATCGTGGTGACCGGCCTGTCGGCTACGGGCGTACGCCCGGCAGCACCGGAGACCTATTATCTCTATGTGTTGAACGATCCGGTCGCGGGTCGCGAGGAGGAATACAACAACTGGTATGACCATCAGCATGCACCCGACGTGGTCTCGATTCCCGGCTTCATTAGCGCCCAGCGCTACATCTGGAGCGAGCATCAGTTGCGGCCGGATGCCCGCCCACCCACCAAGTACCTGATCGAGTTTAAGATCGTTACCGACGATATTGCCGCCGTATACGCTGAGGTCATCCGTCGAATTCGCGAGCACATCACTGTGATGGGCACAGCCATTGCGCCTGGGACCGGAGGCAGCTACACCTATCGGGCCATAACCGATGTTGTGCCGGGTAGAGGGGGTGATGCCTCTCCCTCGGGAGCGCGCGCGCCCGAGCACTTTGTGCAGATGGTTTTTGGTAGCGCAGCGCCCGGCAAGGATGCGCAGTTCAACGACTGGTACAACCACGTACACTCGCCCAGCGTAGCGTCAACGCTCGGATTCCAGCAGTGGCAGCGATTCGAGCTCAGTCCGGTGCAGCTTGGCGAAGCTCACGCCGACCGTTACATGGTCAAATTCGACATCGAGACACGCGACATTGAGGCCGTCTTCGCCCGGTTTCGGCAGGACATGAAGGCAGCGGCCAAGCTTCCCGCGCTGGGCGACGCCGGAACCATTGGCGCCGGCTATACTTACCGTGCTATCGGTCCCTTGCTGTCCGGCGATGAAGTGCGCAAGCAACGAGTTCAGCAGAGTCACTAGGAAACGCAGCCGCTCGTGACGCCAGGAAGACCTAAAGTCGTGTCATAACCTCGGATTGGACAACCTACGAGGGCACACCAGCTCGACAGGAGTTATCTCGCCATGCAATCAGGTGCAGCCATACTTCGCAACATTATCATCTGGGTTCTCGTGGCTTCCGTAGTGTTCCTAACGATGCGAGTTAACGATTCTCGCCACTGGCTGACGCAGCATCATCTCTTGGGCAGCCTACTGGGTTTGGGCCTGCTTCTTTGTGTGGTTGGAGCCTTGGTGCTAATACTCGACGGCAGACGCATAGATAGCCGACCGTTGTCTAGTCACCCATTGGAGGGGACGCGATCATGAATATGGTGCTATTCGAGTTAGACCCCCGGGGGCCACTCGACGGATCAGTTCGCAGTCGACGTCCCGCGTCGAGGAGCATTTGCCGCCGCCGGCAAACGGGGGCTAGGGGAACAGCCCCATGCCAAACTACAGTTGGGGAGCTTGAGGCGGTGCACGCCCCAGCCAAAGGCGGCGTGAATTGCACGCTCTATCGCATGAGAGGCCCCAGCACTGCGATGCTGAAGTCCGCTCAGGAGCCGTTCCGTCAAGCTTCGTGCGTTATGGCAGGGCTCAACTGGAGTGGCTTCGACGCACTGCCGACTGAGCTGACCGGAGGAAAGCAAACACCTCGGCGATCATTGCGAAATGCTGCCCGTCGCTCTTCGATGTCGCAGATGCGGGAGTCAATTCGCCAGCTCTGCAAATGTGCCACGAACGGCGGCGACACCACCGAAGCCACCCAGTCCGCGGGTGTAATCCTTGAACCCATACGGCATGACGAATGAATCCAGCGTCGCCTCGGGAGTGGCCCCCGCGCGCTGCTGGACGCGTTCATAGTCCAGCCACTGCCTTGTGAGGCCGGCCTGAGCAACGAAGTCCTGCCAAGTCATCACACCGTCGCTGTGTCCACCCACCACGTAGTCTACCCCCTTAATACTCGCGACCGCCCGCGCAAGCGTGTTCGGTAGTTCGACGCCGCTGCCACCGTTCTGAAAGTCGATCTTGGGCAGTTCCTTGCGAGAGAACACATCGCCGCTGTGCATAAAACGGACCGCAGGAAACACCACCAGCGCGTCGCCATCGGTGTGCGCACGACCAAAGTAATAGAGGTCCACTTCGTCTTTGCCTTCGAACAATTGCAGGTGATCCTTAAAGGTCTTGGCCGGCAGGCCTGGCTTCGATGCATCTCCCTGATACTGGCGACTCTTGAGCATATTGGCGCGCGTATTCTCCTGCGAGATGATTTCGACTGACGATCCAAACTCCGCGTTTGCGCCGCTATGATCCAGATGGGCATGAGTGTCAACGATCTGGGTGATGGGCTTATCGGTCACGGTCCGGATCTGTTCGATAATTGCCTGGCCGCTGGTCGGGATCTTCGAATCCACTAGCAGCACGCCCTTGGACCAAATCCACACCAGGGAGTTACCACCGCCTCCACGGATCAAGTAGAGGTTTTCGGCGATCCGCTCAATGGGTTGGACCGGTCCAAACAAGTTCTTCAGAGTTTGCAGCATGTCGCCCGGGCCTGCCGCCGCGGCCGGTGCGCTCGGGGCCTGCGAGGGTCCTGCCGGCGGGGTCGTCTCGGCCGCGAGCGTCTGCAAAGAAAGACCTGATAGACCAGCCATAGCTGCCAGCGCCACCGTCCATCGCCTCGCGCGTTTCATGTAAGCGTCTCCTTCGCCCCTGCCACTCTTAGCCGCGGCGCATGGTTGGTAAGCAGTTGGAATACCGGCGCCAAAGCTGTCAAACCCTTTGCGGCGGCCCTGGAGTCGCTCCTGAGCTCGGGCGTTCCGTCAACGTCTTGGGCTTAAGCAGCATAAGCATCGTCGCGCGCCCTCCCGGGCGCTTCGCATTCCATCGTCCGTCTGGCGGACCCACTCCCGCTTCCGGTCGCGCCCGGTATCCGATGGCCGCCGCTCGCACTGCGGACGTGTTCGCGCCAAGGTAGATCGTCAAGCCCTTCAGGAGGTAGATTTGGAACTCTCGCACCACAACGTAAGGGCACGACCACGATGGCAGTTTCCTCCGCTCCCGCCCAGGCCGGGCGCCTTCAACCGATAGCCGTAAGTCCTTGCCAGCTCGCCCATCTGGCCATCCGCTCACCACGCTACGATGCGATGTGCGAATTCTACCTCACGTTACTCAATGCGCGCGTTGCCTATGCGGATAGGGTGAACACGTTCATTCGCTATGACGGGGAGCACCACCGCCTGGTGATCGTAAATACGCCCGACATAAAGGTAGCGGAAGGGCCTGTCGCCGGCCTCGCACATTTCGCCTTTACTTACCGGTCGTTGACCGAAGTACTGGGCACTTACCTGCGGATGAAACAGTGGGGCACGGCGCCGTGCTGGTGCATCAATCACGGCTTTACAACGTCCATCTATTACCACGATCCGGACGGCAACATGGCGGAAACGCAGTACGACAACATGGATATGGCCGGCGCCGACAACTTTATGCGCAGCCCGTATTTCAGCATCAACCCAGTTGGCGTCGACTTCGACCCGGAACTGCTGATCGCCCGCTATGAACGCGGCGATCCGCTGTCCGAGCTCATCAAGCTCGGTTCCGCCCCGTTTGCTCCGGATGTGATGCCGGTGCAGCCACGGCGCGGCATGAATTACGACTTTCGCGGCGAGAAGCTGCCGCGCTAGACCGCGCCGGTCGCATTGTTCCATCGGCTGTGCGAGCCGTAGACCTATCACGAATGCCACCGTCGCATCGCCAGATAAGGTGTCTAGGTTCCTCGCAGCGGCGGCTGCACACCATCGGGAAGCGGTACCTCGTGAGCATTGAGAGTCAATGCGATAAAGGTGTAATACCCGATTAAGCCCGTGAGTTCCACTACGCCTACCATCTCAAGCAGCACCTTCGTCTGCTCGTAGAGCGTATCATCCACTCGATGCCGCTCTAGTAAGCTCCGAGTGAAATCGTATACGGCCTGCGCATCGATCGGCAGGCCAGGGGGTGCTCGCCGCAGGCGAATCGCCTCAATTACCGCGCCCGGCACCCCGCTGCGCAACGCAATCGCTGCATGCTGATACCACTCGAAATCGCTGTCCCAATGACGTGCAACAATCACGATCGCCAGTTCGCTCAGTCGTGGGGCTAGCGATGTGTGATAGCGCAGAAAATCGCCCAGCCGCTGCGCCGGTTCGGCCATGCGCGGCTGATGCAGCATCGGCGCGTAAGGTCCATTGAGCCATTTGCCACGGCTGGCCACTATGTCATCATAAATCCGCCGTTGCTCCGGACTCATCTGCTCAGGACTCAGGTAAGGCGTACGGGTCATACAGGGCTCTAAGATGCGTACCGGAGTTGACGCCCTAGGACGGCGTGCGTACCGGGCGATGGACTCTCGGGGAAAAGCTCAGTGTCCCATGCTCCGCGCCGCCGGCAGCGCCCATTGGGAAATATCTATCGTAGAGAGACACGGTCTCTTCAGATCCCAAAGCCAATATGATGCGTCTAATCACAGCCGACAGCGCCTGGAGAGCCGATGCGCCTGCGAGCCTGGTTCGTGTCGGACATGACGCGTCCAACGTAAACGACACAAAGTTCGGCAGCATTGAAAATCCCGATACCGACTTGCGATGCACTCGTACGGGCAATTGCGTCACGTGGTGAATCCCACCCAGCGACCGCAATAGATCACGCCCATCCAAAGCAATATCGATAGTGCTCCAGCGACGCGAGCACGCCGCGGAATGGGTCCGATGTCCCAGGCAGTGACGGTACGGTTAACTCCGAACTGAAACACCAGCATGTT
>JBEKOK010000248.1:0-5926 GCA_049521875.1 Steroidobacteraceae bacterium | reverse complement strand
GCACACCAATATTTATCTGGAAGTGACCGACGCGGACGGCCACAGCAGCGTGGCCGTGTTTGAAGGCGGCTCGGCCATCGCGATGCGGCGCGCTGGCTGGACACGCACGACGCTGGCCGTTGGCGACAAAGTCGCTTTGAGCTTCTACCCGCGCCGCGACGTGAAACCTGGCGGTCAGCTCATCGACGCGACGCTCGCGGACGGTCGCGTGCTGCGCTGGCGAGCCCCAGGCACGCCGTAGATTGCTCATGCCAGCAGACAGTCCGGAGTACGGACACGCAGTGTCGCGCGCGAGCGCCTCTCGCAATGAACCGGCCTGGCGTGCGCCGGCTTTGTCCGCGCTGTAGGTATTGTTCGTGACATTGCGCCCTTGCTGTTCTGCCCTGCCGATTGCACTGTCCGGACAGCGGCTGTGCCTGCTCGGTTTCATCAGCCTGCTGGGGGGCATGCCAGCGCAGGCGCAGAACGCCGCCACTTCAGCTGCTGGCAACACGCCGCTTCGGAGCGCCAGTGCGTCGAGCGCATCAACAGCACCGGTCGACTCATCCCAGCCGCTGGAGGAGATTGTCGTCACGGCCGCGCGCCTGAACCTGATCGGCACGGCCAGTACCGCGAGCCAGGGCGTCGTGGTCGATGACGAGCTGACGCTGACGCCCGCCTATCGGCCCGGCCAGGTGCTCGAGACGGTGCCGGGGCTGGATGTCACGGTCCACAGCGGCGAAGGCAAGGCCAATCAGTACCTGATGCGCGGCTACAACCTGGATCACGGCACGGACCTGGCCGTGTTCATAGATGGCATGCCGGTTAACGAACCGAGTCACGCCCATGGCCAGGGCTACGCCGATGTCAACTTCATGATCCCGGAACTCGCCACCGAGGTCAGCTACACCAAGGGTACCTACTACGCCTTCGAAGGGGATTTCGCCTCGGTCGGCGCCGTGCACATCAATTATCTCGACAAGATTCCCGATCAAGTCTCCTTGGGCGTCGGCACTTTGGATTTCCAGCGCGCCTTTACCGCCGATTCAACGCGCCTGGGTGATGGCATGTTGCTCGCTGCCGCCGAAGTGCAGCATTACGATGGTCCGTGGGACACGCCCGGGGATCAGCGCAAGGTCAACACCGTGCTGCGCTACAGTGGCGGCGATGATCAGCAGGGCTATTCGCTGACGGCGATGTTCTACCACGATCTGTGGAATGCCCAGACCGATGAGCCCGAGCGCGCGCTTGAAGAGGGCCTGATCACGCCCTACGGTGAACTTGACCCCTCCGATGGCGGCCAGGCGCAGCGCGCGAGTCTCTCGATGAATTTTCATGAACAGCTCGGCGGCGGCAAGTTGACCGCGAGCGCCTATGTCATCGGCAATCACCTGATCCTCTGGAACGACTTCACGCATTACCTGATCGATCCGATCAACGCCGACCAGGAGCAGCAACGCGAGGATCGCACCACGCTCGGCGCGGACCTGGGTTACGCCCACAACTACAGCTGGTTTGGCGCCAATACAGAAATACTGGAAGGCTTCCACGCCCGCTACGATTTCAACGAGGTCTCGCGCGTACCTACGCAGGATCGCGTGCCATTGACTCCGGCCCAGCTGGCCGCGGTCGACTATCCGGCAAATTTCAGCGAGAACGATCATGTGCGGCTCGACAGCCTTGCCGGCTACGTGCAGGCGACCACGCACTGGACCGAGTGGTTCCGCTCGGTGATCGGCTTTCGCGAGGACTACATGTATGGCAGCGACCGCGGGACTTACCACGGATCGGACAGCGACTCACTGCCCGAACCCAAGGCCAGCCTGATCTTCACGCCGCGCGATACGACCGAGTTTTACCTGAGCTACGGCACCGGCTTTCACAGCGACGATCTGCGGGGTGTCAACCAGGCGCGCCTCGAAGGCGTGCCGGGCGCACCGCTGATCGCGAGCCAGACCGGCGAGGAAATCGGCATGCGCCAGGAACTGCTCAAGGGCAAGATCGCCGCCACGCTCGCGCTCTATAACCTCAATGCGCAGTCCGAGACCACCTACAACCCGGATATCGGTCAGGACACCGCAGGCCCTGGCAGCACGCGCCGCGGGTTCGAGCTTAATGTCACTTACCAGGCCCTACGCTGGCTCGAGTTCTATGGCAGCTATTCGGGCGATCGATCTCGCTTCACCTCGCCGCTCGATGACGGCACCGGTCATCTGGGTGACTACCTGCCCAATGCACCCTTCGCGACCGGCGCCTTCAATGTCTACATCAAGAACCTGGGGCCGTGGAGCGCTGGTTTGGCCTACCGCTATCTCGGCGCCTATCCGCTTTCCTCCGGGCCCTGTAACGATGCGGCGGTGGCCAAGGACTTTGCTGGACTGACCAGCTGCGCTGCTGCGCCCACGCGGCAGGGACAGGTGTTCGGTTCCGGGTACGGGGAATGGAACGCCGATCTGCACTATGCCTTTGCCAATGGCTGGAACGCCGGCCTCGGCGTCTACAACGTGTTGAACAACCACTCCAACGCGATGGAGTACTGGTATGTCGATCGCCTGCCCGGGGAGCCGGCCATCGGCGAAGCCGACATCCACTTTCATCCGCTGGAGCCGATCTCCGCGCGGCTGACCGTCGGCAAGGTTTTTTGATGCCGCCCTGCGGATCCTCAGTCTCGATGGGGACACGTATGGGAATTTTTGTACTGAATCGGACCCGCTGATTGGCGGGAGCGCCTATGGAGCGGGCAAATCACACCACTCTGGATCTGGCGTGGCTGCTGGCGCCGCTGGACCCGCAGTCCTTTTTTGCAAGCTACTGGGAGCAGCGTCACCTGCACCTCTCGGGCCGCGATGCCGCGTACTACCAGCCACTGCTTAGTGCCGATGCACTGGAAACCTTTCTCAACACCGCGGACCTGCGCTATCCCGCACTGCAGCTGGCCAAGGATGGACACTACTACGCACCAGAAACCTACACCCGTGATTTCAAACACGGCAGCGAGTGCTTCGCGGCTGTGCCGGATCTCGAGCGAGTTGCCGCCGAGTATCGCAACGGCGCCACGCTCAGCCTACCTGCCCTGCAGCGCACGTGGGCCCCGCTCGGAACGCTATGCAGGACCCTGGAGGGTCTGCTCGATCACAAGGTGCACGCCAACGCCTATCTGACCCCGGGCAACGCCAGTGGCTTCACGCCGCACTACGATGTGCACGAAGTGTTCGTGCTGCAGATCGCCGGGCATAAGCGTTGGAGCCTGTACGAACCGCGGCTGCAGCTGCCGCACCGTTCGCAGCCGTTCAATCCGCAGCACTACCAGCCCGGCCCTCTGCTTGCGACGCTGGATTTGCATCCGGGTGACCTGCTCTACCTGCCGCGTGGCTACGTGCACTCGACCACGACCACGGAGCGCTTTTCAGCCCATGTCACGATTGGCATCAGCGTCTATACCTGGGTCGATCTGATGCGCGAAGTTCTCCCCAACGCCAACGAACACCCGCACCTGCGCCATGCCCTGCCGCCCGGATTCGCGCACAAGGCCCAAGCGGCAGCGGTGCGCCGCAGCCTCCTCGCCGCCCTCGGTGAGCTTGCGACGAGCGTAAATCCGGATCAGTTGCTTGAAATGTTTGTTCAGCGGGTGCGCTCGGGCCAGAGCCGACCAGCAGAACACTTGCGGATTGATACCCGGGTCGTTGGCCTGGATACGCTGCTGCGCGCACCGGAACGCAGCGCCTATCGCATCGAGTTTGCGCAAGATCGGACCGTCCTGGAGTTCCAGGGCAAGCGCTATGTGCTACCGGCTGAGATCGCGCCGCTACTGCAGGCGATCTATGATCGGGCGCTGTTCAAGCCCATTGAACTCCCGGCGCAGCTGGATGAAACAGCGCGCCTGGGCTTAAGCCGCTACCTGTATGAAATCGGTTTCCTGAGCGCAGGTTGCTGAGCGCGCAACGCTGAGGCCGGATCTCTCCTGCTCAGGCATAGCTGCGGCTGATGAACCAGAACACGCCGAGACCCACGAGCCCCGCTGAGAGGGTATCGACGACAATGGGTCGCGGCAGCGCCAGCCGCGCCTTCACGAGCAGCGCCACAAGCCCCAGCGCGACCAGCACCAGCGTGAGCTGCCCGACTTCGACGCCGAGATTGAAGCCGAGCAGGATGCTGAACAGCTGCCCGGACGGCAGGCGCAGCTCGAGCAGGTCGGCAGCGAATCCAAAGCCGTGGATCAGGCCGAAAACGACCGTGACCACGATGCGCAGGCGCGCGGCGTCGCGCAGGTGCCCGGAGAGCATCAGGTAATTGGCAGCGAACAGCCCCGCGCCCAGCAGCAGCAACGAAGGCAAGCCCCCCAGTCCGAGCGCGCTGGCCGCAGCCATCAGCAGCAGCGTCCCCCCGACACCGCCGGCCACAAGGCCAGGACGGTGCGTGGCGACCGCGACATTCTCGGCACCAATCATCGCGATCGTCAGCGCCACCAGCGCATCAATGAACTCGGCATGCGGCCGGATGATGCCAGTGACCGCCAGCGCCAGCGTGGCGCTGTGACCGATCGTGAAACCGGTGACGACGAATACCAGGTCGCGCAGGCGCCGCGAGATCAGCACCAGGCCGAGCAGGAACGACATGTGATCGACGCCGGTGAAGATATGCATGATGCCCATCTGCACGTAGCGCAGAAAGCCGGCATCCCGCATGTTCTCGTCTTTGCCCGAGGTCGCCAGGGTCTGCTCATCCTTCGTGAACAGCTGCTGGATCAGCCGGCCATCGCTGGTCTGGATCTGCGCCAGCGAGACGTGCGAGGGCACCAGATCAAAGAAAACCGCCGAGTGCAGCGCGATGTCCTTGTCCGAGGGGCACTTGAAATTCAGCTCAAAGCGCCGGAACTGGACTGAGGCCGCCAGTGGCTTCACCGGTGCCGTCAGCGGACAGTCCTTGCCCCCTGCGCTGACTGTCAGGCGCTCGGCCAGATACGTTTCGACGCGCTCATTGGGCGGCTGGGTCTCGCCAGCCTGGTTCAGGCGCGCGGTCTCGACCAGCGGCACCGTGAAGGACAGATGCACGTCGGCACCCTCGATGCGCCAGTTCGAGTAGCTCGTACTCTTGGTGTGCGCCGCCACCTGAGTGGCCGCGGCGAGCAAGAGCAGCGCGAGTAGCGGGCGCAGTGTGCTCCTCACTGCGCCAGTTCCGGGGCCACGATGATGTCGGCGCGGCTTTTCAGATAAGCGATGTTGGCCGCGTTGACCTTGGTCTGGGCCTCATTCTTGAGATCAGTCCAGACCCGGTTGGTGGCCTCGTCAAAATTCTGCGCTACCGGAAAGCGGTGCTTGATCATTACGATCAGGTGCACGCCATCGCTTTCCTCGAGCGGCTCCGAGACCTCGCCATCCTTGAGCGGTAAGGTCGCGTTGTAAATCGCATCGTCCGCCTTGGCACGTACGGCAAACTGGAAGATATCGCCGGTATCGACGTGCCCGGCATCCATGAAACGCCCCGAGTCGACGAGCCCGAACTTCTGGATCACCACGGCGAGCGGCTGGCCTTTGCGCAGAGCCGCAATCGCCGCAGTGGCGGTCGCGCGCGCAACCGCCGGATGCGCGGTCTCGGGTTTGATGACCAGATCGCGCAGCTGCATGACCCCTTCGGAAGAGTACTTATCCTTGTGGGCCTCGTAATAAGCGCGCATTTCCTCAGGGGTCGGCTGCTGAGCGAGTACGTCGGCAGTGACTTCCAGTTCCACGCCCGCGACCAGCGCGTTGCGCACGTCAGGATCGTAGCTGGGCAGATCGATCTCGAGGCCGCGCTGCATCATCAGCTCCTCGTTGATCATGTCCTGGAGCACCTTCTGGCGCTGTTCGGGGGTGGTCTGCGCGAAAGGTACCGTGTACTGCGTCTGGGTCTGTGTCATGAAGTCGCTGCGCAGGATCTGGCGCTGGTTCACCAGCGCAATGGCCTCGGG
>JBEKOK010000247.1:0-5983 GCA_049521875.1 Steroidobacteraceae bacterium | reverse complement strand
AGATCCAGCAGGGGCAGCTTGAAGAGAATCTGTCGGAATCTCTGGGTGCCGTACCCGGGGCGTCAGTTGAGATGCGTCAGAACTACGCCCAGGATCTGCAGATTTCGGTGCGTGGATTCGGCGCCCGCTCGAGCTTTGGTGTCCGGGGCGTTCGCCTCTACGCTGACGGTATTCCTGGCACGATGCCTGATGGGCAGGGGCAGTTCTCCCAGTTCGACCTGGGATCGGCCGATCACATCGAGGTCCTGCGTGGTCCCTTCTCCGCGCTCTACGGCAACTCTTCTGGCGGCGTGATCAGTCTCTACAGTGAGGATGGTCCGCCGGGCGGTGCGGTGACGGCTACCGCGGCATGGGGTGATTACGACCAGCATCGCTACGCCCTCAAAGCCGCTGGCACCGCCGCGGACCTGAATTATCTTGTTGACCTCGCGCACTTTGATACCGACGGCTACCGCGATCACAGCGCCGCGGAGCGCAATAACTTCAATTCCAAGCTGCGACTGGATCTGGCCGGCGGTGCGCGCCTAACGCTTGTGGCCAACATGGTGGAGACACCATTTGTAGAGGATCCGCTCGGGCTCACGCAGGCGCAGCTGGCGGCCGATCCGAAGCAGGCAGGCACCAATGCGATTGCTTACAACACCCGCAAGGATCTGAGCCAGGAGCAGGTGGGCCTGATTTATGAGCGCCAACTGCCGACCGACGTGGACCTGACGGCCACGCTCTATGGCGGACACCGCTCGACGATCCAGTTCCAGGCGATTCCTGCGAGCACCGAGTCAAACGCGCTCAACCCCGGCGGTGTCATCGACCTGGGGCGAGGTTTTGGCGGCGCCGACGTGCACGCCAACGACGCGCTGACTGTGGCGGGCAGGCCGCTATTGCTGACCGCGGGTGTCAGTTACGACGATCTGGATGAGGCGCGCAAGGGGTTCCTGAATTATGTGGGCGCAGTTGATGGCGTTGAGGGCGGGCTGCGGCGCGATCAGAGCAATCGCGTTTTTGACGCGGACGAGTACCTGCAGGCGCAGTGGGATCCGGCTACGCGCTGGCGGCTGATCGCCGGAATGCGGCACAGCCTTGTCGATGTCAGCTCCGATGATCACCTGGCCGCCGCCGGCAATTACCCCATCAGCGCCGCGCATTACGAGGCCACCAATCCGGTGGCGGGTGTTACTTTTCATGCGCTGCCGGATCTGTCGCTCTACGCCGCCTACGGCCGGGGTTTTGAGACCCCGACGCTCAATGACCTGGCCTATCGCTCCGTCGATGGCGATCCGCCCGGGCTCAATATTGGGTTGAAGGCGGCACGCAGTGACAACTACGAGCTGGGACTCAAGACGACCGGCAAGTACCTGGCCGCCGATCTGACCGGATTCTATACCGACACCCATGACGAACTAGCGGTCGAGCAGAGCCTCTACGGACGTGCCGTCGATCAGAACATTCCTGAAACGCAGAGACGCGGCGCCGAATTGGGACTGACGGGCCTGTGGGGGCCGCTCTTTACGACGCGCATCGCCTACACGTGGATACGGGCCGAAGTGGCGCAGCCTTATCAAACCTGCATCTCGCCGCCGTGTATGAACGAGAGCGCCGACAAGACCGTTGCCGCCGGATCACGCCTGCCGGCGGTCCCCGAAAATGCCCTGTATGCCGCGCTGAGCTGGAATCCGCACCGCTGGGGGTTCACCACTACGCTCGAAGTGATCGGACGGTCCCAGATCTACGCCAATGATCTCAACACGGCTGCGGCTTCGGGCTATTGGGTGGAGAACCTGAAGTCCGGCCTCACGCAATCGCGCCCACAGTGGTCTTTCAGCGAGTTCCTGCGCCTGGACAACCTTGCCAACCGCCAGTACGTCGACTCGGTGATCGTCAATGAAAGCAACGGGCGCTACTTCGAGCCCGAGCCGGGCCGCAGCGTGTATCTGATGTTTACGGCAACGCATCGCTGATTGGGCGCGTCGCGCCCGCGCTGTGAACTGCAGGCTTTAGGCGGACGCTGGAACCGGCTCGGGCTTTAAGTAGCCCGGGAAGCGACCTTGCGGATCATAGCGATGCCGCATTTTTTCCAGGCGCTTCGAGGCTTCGGCAGACAAATATCTGGCCGGATGATGCAGCAGGTTTTCATCATTCATCTGTGCGCCGATCGAGATCGCATCCAGATTATGCATCGCCCGCACGGCCCACGCTTCGCAGCGCACGTCATCGGCCGGATCGTAGTACACCGCGTTGCTTGAAATGTAGATCTCGCCCTGAACCGAATAAGCCATGTCAGGGAGCTTTCGCACCGGTCCCCACACCTGACTAAACTCGTACGATGTCGGTGTCGGGAAATCCGTGAACAGCTGACGCATCAGTGGCAGCAGTGTGGCGCGTGGCGCGTTGGTCCAGATGTTATCGACCGCGAAGCGGGCACCGGTTGGGTTCGAATCGGTCGCAGGCTCCACATCGAGCGGCACGATGATGTCACGCAACCAGCTGCTCCTGGCACGCGCGACCGCGGGGCAGGCATCGAGCATCGCCAGTGCGGCGCTGACTTCCGCGTCGCTGTTACCAAGGCAGTTGCCAATCATAGTCAGCGCCAGCTCGCCATCCTTCTGCCGGCCGATCAGCACCACTTCCAGGATCAGGGGAAAGCTGCTCATATTGTCGCGCACCCAGCCAATCACGTTCTCCAGCTCCTCGGCGCCAAAGATGAAGCCATGGCTTCGCATCACCTGGGGTCGCGGGTGTAGCCGAACGTAGTAGCGCGTCGCGGCACCGAAGAAGCCGGGACCAGAGCCGCGCGCCGCCCACAGATAGTCGCTGTTTTCACTTTCGCTGGCGTGGATCAGATCACCGCGTGAATCGACCAGATCCAGTGCCACCAGGTTCTCGCAGCCAAGACCAAACACGCGCGAGTCCCATCCATGACCGCCGCACATCGCGAAGCCCCCCATGCCGACATTGACGCCGTGCGCCGAGGGCGTGAAGAGCTGGTACTGCTCGCGCAGCAGCTTATTGAGCACGTTGCCGTAGGTCGACGGACTGATGCGCGCGATCATCGCATCCGGGTCCACCTCCAGTTGCTTGAGGCGCGCGAGATTGATCTGCACCGAATTGTCGCGCGTGTGGGAAGCCGACCAGCTGTGGCCGCCGGAGCGCGTGCTGACCTGCCAGCCCCGCTCGGCAGCGAGCTTCACCGCGGCAATCACATCGCCATCGCTCTCCGCCAGGACAATGGCATTTGGGAAACGATTGGGCTTGCGCGCGTTCCAGGATGCGGCCTGCCGCAGCGCCTCATAGTGTGCATCCCCCCGAAACGTGATGCGCCCGGCAAGTGGATCCGTTGCCGCAACCTGGCCTGTAGCTGCAGTCTCCGCCTGGGCCAGACTCTGCCCCACCGTCGTCGCTGCAACCAGCGCACCCGCGCTCGCCAGCGTATCGAGGAATTCGCGACGCGTGACCATGCTCCACCCCCGGATCGGCTACCTTTCTTGTGACCGGAGTTGAATCTCCAGGCCCCTTCATCGATATTACCACCGTGAGGAATAAATTAATGATGGCGTGCCTGGTGGCTGCCCTGGGAGCAGTGGCCCTGGGATCCGCGCGAGCGCAGGCGCCAGCTTCGGCACGCGGCGCACTCCTGTTCCAGACCTGCACGGCCTGTCACAACGTTCTGGGTGATGGCGTCGGCCCGGATTTGACCGGAATCTACGGCCAGAAGGCCGCGCGCAATCCTAGCTTCGCCTACTCCGAGGCCTTACGTAACAGCAATCTGCTCTGGGACGAGGCCACGCTGCGGGCATTCATTCGCGACCCGCAGGCACTCGTCAAAGGGACCAAGATGGCCTTCCCCGGCTATCCGGATGAAGCTGACGTTGAAGCAGTGCTCGCCTATCTGAAGACCTACCGGTAGAGAGCCGCTCCGCAGCACTCTCACTCGCCGCGCGCTTATGGATCTCAGCCGCGCCGGTTCGCACACCGATTGCCTGTTCTGCTAACCTCGAAATGCCCCGGGGTCGGGAGCTCCGGGCACCAGCGGTTTCTTGCGGGCGGAATCAATGCGCGGAGTTCACTAGCGGCATGCGCAGGCGCAAGGCCCCGTCAATCAAGCGGCAGCGGATAGAACCCCGGGCGGGGATCAGGGTCAGTGCAGCAGCGGGCGTATCTCTGCAAAGCCAGATTCGCCAGCAGGTGATCGAGCACATTCTCGCCGGCCAGTTCCCGCCCGGCCAGCGCCTGCCCTCATCACGAAAACTCTCGGTCCAGCTTGGCGTCGCGCGTAATACCGTCCTGCTCGCCTATCAAGGGTTGATTGAGGAAGGGCATCTCATTGCGCGCGCGCGCAGCGGACTCTACCTCAATGAATCTCTCGCGAAGGGTCCGCACGCGGAGGTCCGTGTCGGCGGACCGATCCGGCTGCCCGCCCGAACCGACTGGTCAAAGCACCTGCGCGATGTCGGCGCCCAGGTTGCGCACCAGCCGTATCCGGCTAACTGGCAGGCCTATGCCTATCCTTTCATCGAAGGATGTTTCGATCGCACCTTGTTTCCGGGTCTGGAATGGCGGCATGCCAGCCGCGCGGCGCTGACGCCGCGACAGATCGAGCGCTGGAGTACCGATAGCGAGGAGGCCGATGATCCGCAGCTGATTCATGAGATCCGTACCAAGCTGCTGCCACGCCGCGGCATCAGCGCCGGCGCCGATGAAATAATCGTGACAGCCGGCGCGGAGCAGGCGTTACACCTGGCCAGCGAACTGCTGGTCAAGCGCGGCACGCTGGTCGCCGTCGAGGAGCCTGGTCATATGGCCATGCGCGAGCTGGTGATGCAGCATCGTGGCAAGCTGCTTCCACAGGCTGTCGATGATTCGGGATTGACTGTCAGCAGTGCGCTTGATCGCAGCGATGTGGTCTATGTTACGCCGAGCCATCAGCGACCTACAGCGGTGACGCTTTCGCTCGAGCGACGCACGGCGCTGCTCGACAAGGCGCGCGAGCGGGAGTTTGTGATCATTGAGGATGATGTCGACAGCGCCATCAACTATTTGGAGAACGCGCCGCCAGCCTTGCGTGCCCTGCCCGGCGGCGAGCGGGTCGTCTATGTGAGCGATTTCTCGCGCATCCTTGCTCCCGCCGTCCGCCTGGGATTTCTGGTCGCCGATCCCGAATTTATTGCCGCTGCCCGCCGTCTGCGCACGCTCTACAGCCGCCACCCACCGCTCATCAGCCAGCGAATCCTTGCGCTGCTGCTCGCCTCAGGCGATTACGATGTGGCCATGCTGCGCCTGGCGCGCCTGTTTCGCGAGCGGCTGATTGCATTGCGCGACGCTCTCAATCACTACCTGCAGCGTTTTATCGCGATTGCACCGGCCCGGGGCGGGACAACCTATTGGGTGCGCGGTCCGAAGGGCATCGATGCGATGGATCTGGCCCGCGTTGCGGCACAACGCGGCATTCTGATCGAGCCGGTAGCACCATACTTTGCACGCAGCAATCGTCACCGCAATCTGTTCCGGTTGGGCATCACCGGGGTGCCGCTCGAGCGCATCCGATCAGGGGTAGCCGAACTTGCCGAGCTGGTGCGTGGCATGGACCGCAACACTCAGCGTGCGGCCCGCGGCAGGAGTCGCCGCTGGCTTGATGCCGAGGCGCTGAAGCGGCAAATGAGCGGAGCGGAGATCCTGTGCAAGACGATCTATGGGCATCCTTGCACGATTGAGCTTCGGGAAAACGGCCGCATGGTCGGGCGGGCCGGGTACGCCGACGAGGATCGCGACGAGGGTCGGTGGTGGATCGAAGGTGATCGCTGGTTCCGGCAATGGCGCCAGTGGAGCTACGGCGAGCCCAGCGGGTTCTTCGTCCGTGTGCAGGGCGAGCACATTCAGTGGTTCAACGAGCGCCACCAGCTGGTCGACGCCGCCATGTTCGCTGCGGCGGGGCGTAAGAGCTAGCCACCTCGGAGCCTTCGCGGTTCAGCGGCTTTGGGCTCAGCTG
>JBEKOK010000246.1:0-5995 GCA_049521875.1 Steroidobacteraceae bacterium | reverse complement strand
GGCCATCGGCGTGAACAGATTGGCCTCGGCACGCTCACATAGGAGCAATGGAAGACGGATCGTGAGCAGAATAGCCAGATCCAACGGGGGCGAAATGCAGCAAGGTCACCCTGCGAAGCGCGAGCCCAATTGTCCCCGCGATCTAGTCGCGCGCGTCAGACGCAGCGGACGCCGCGCAGGCGCTAGGGTGGGCTACCAGCCGTTCAGGCTAGCCCTATTGGTCGGCCAATTGCTCGCGTGCGGCCGTCTCTGCCGAACGCTCGCGGTAATACGCCGTGACAGCGGGCCGGTCGAGACGAGCAATCGCCTGAGCGATCGTTTCCGAGTAGCAATTTCGGTAGTCGACAGACTCGGTGTAGTAGCCACCAACAGCGCGCGGCCCGCACGTCTGATCGGCGGCCAAGCGGATGCGGTTGTACAGACGGGCGATATCTCGCGGCTGCTGGAGATTCAAATCTCCGAAACGTACTTTCAATGAGTTCGGCGCCGAATCCGCGAATGCGGCAGCGCATCCGAGCGAAATCACCGACACTGCTGCCCCCAAAAACAGTTCTTTTACGATAGTCATGACATCTCTCCAAGAAGGTGCTCTACCTTCATGCAGCCCACCCGATGACCATTTATTAACAGTTTCTTAACACGCGCCACTGTAGCAGCGCACTGTTGCGCCAGCAAGCAATCAGGCGCCAGGAATTCCCGCCTGGCGAACCAGTGATATGGCGGAACAATGGCAGGTTTCTGTGGGTGCATGGCTAGGAAGCCGCGCGCTGTGCGCCACCAGACACTTCCGCGCAGGCACCGCCGCTACGCACCAAAAAGGGGCGATCGGAAGCGTCTTGGCGTGTGCCAAGGATGTTATCGACTGGGGAGCAAGCCCTACCGACTAGCGGCAATTTCGCTCCCAATCGCGCCATCGGAATCAGCGTCACTTGTGAGGTGCGTTGCCTCCGATACGCGCCGTCACGCGACGAAACGCGCCCGTCGGGCTGCGCTCAATTTGACTCTAACGGCGCGGCAATTCAAAGCGCGGATGACGATCCCGCCAATTCTCGGCAGCGGCGACTCAATGGACTCTGCAACCTCAAGGTCGTATTACTGGAAGTAGCCCGGCGCCGCTACGGTCTACGCGAATCGTCGCGAAGCGCCCAAGAGAGAAAGAAGCGCCAGAGCGCAAGCCAAGGGGCACGCCCCCGAAGAAGCACGGCGAATAGGCCGGCTCCTTCGAAGCGCATCTCGATGCACCGGGTCCTTGCTCGCAAACTTTCTCAAAAAGCGCGGCCGACCATGCCGCGCCTGCGATAACGCAAACACAGCAGGGCGCGACCGAACGAATTCAAGGTGAGCGCTTGGAGATGTAATCGGCTGCTGCCACGTAGAGGTTGCTCATGAGGCCAACTGTATCTCGCTGAGACGCGACCAGAAACCGTGAGCGATCGCTGTTAAGAAATGTGGTCTTGAATCACAGCGAAAGACTCATCGGCAAATTAAGATCCCGTAAATATTCTCCGATGAGCTTGTGTGGAAGGCTTTCTTAACAGGTCTCGGTGTAGCCGCTCGATAACATCCTTCAGTAGTTTCAAGCTCGATGAATTACATCGGGCCCACCGAATGCAGTCAGCGTCGGCGCGATCGGACGGCAGTTCCCCCAATGCTGTGGGAATGCGAAATCGGTGCGAGCACAGCCGGTGCAAAGTACCCCAGCACTGAATTGTTTGGATTCGACTGCATTCCCCGGTGGCATGCGAGATCCATCGCAGCCGCGGAAATGGAGAACAGATCATGTTGAATCGGATCCTTAGAATTACGCTGCTCGCAATGTCGGGCGCTAGCGCAGTCCTGGCCGAGACGGCGGTAAACGCTCAAGCGGCTGACTCGAGTACGCTGGCTCAGGACAAAAGTTCTGTGGCAGGCTCGATCGACGAGATCATAGTGACCGCGCAAAAACGCGCCTCAACAGTACAGACGACACCGGAGAGTATCGCAGCAGTCAGCAGCAGCGACTTACAGGCCGCCGGCGTTACCTCATTGGCCACTCTGGCGCAGGGCACCCCCGGTGTGTCGCTGAAGAGCGAAGGGCCAAGTCAGACAGAGATCGAACTGCGTGGTATGACCTCGAGCGGCGGCAACTCCGCGACGGTCGGCTTCTATCTTGACGATATTCCCTTGGCGGGACCCGCGAGCGCACAAAACGGTCACGTCGTAATTGATCCGGACCTCTACGACCTGAACCGCATCGAGATATTGCGTGGGCCTCAAGGCACGCTCTTCGGATCAGGTTCGATGGGCGGCACCGTAAGACTGATCACCAACCAGCCAAACTTGTCACAGTTTCAGGCAACCGCGCAGAGTGTTTTGTCGGGTACCGATGGCGGCTCATTCAATCACAACGACAATGTGATGGTTAACCTGCCCCTTATCAGCGACACCTTGGCGCTGCGGGCGGTGGCAAGCGAAAATTACACAAGCGGTTGGATCGACCGCATCGTTTCTGATTCGTTTCCGCTGGTTGGGGGCACCCCCGATGGCACCGTGCGCGGCGATGTCCAGGACGCCCCGATCGAGAAGCAGTACCCCGGCTCTAATGCCTATCAAATCTACGCCCAGCGCGTGACCTTGCTGTGGCAACCGATGGACAACCTCTCGGTCACTCCCTCGTTTTTCCACGAGGGCAGCACTCAGAACGGCATCAGTGCCTTTGACAGTGACCCGGGCACCATGGCGCATTACCAACCCTTCGACATCGCCGAGCCGCTGACCGATTCATTGACAGCCTATAGCCTGAATGTGAATTACAGCTTCCAGAAGTTCGATGTGACCTCCAGCACAGCGCGCTGGATTCGGGTCTCCACTCAGGTAGAGGAGGCCAGCGAGGCCTTCAATAATCCGCTCGAGGGGATTACCTACAACGCCAACTACGGCCTTCCGAACCCCGGCTACTACGGCCCAAATGGATCGGGCCCAGAATCCGGGATCGAAATTGATCCGACCAAGCAGTTCAGCGAGGAGCTGCGATTCACTTCCACGGGAAACGGCAAAGCTGGCTGGGTCGGCGGCCTCTACTACAGCCATTACTATTCCTTGTGGACCATGAACGGTATGACCCCAAACTACTCCGCATACATGGATCTGGGCACGCTCGCGCCGGCAACCACGCCGCACTGGTTTGACGCCTATTCCCCGACCACGATGTCGCAGTACGCAGCCTTCGCCGACGCCACCTATGCGCTGACTGACGCACTCAAGCTCGATGTCGGCGCCCGCGTGAACCACTACAATTATGACTTCTCCTCCTGCATCAGCGGCTGGGGATCATCCCTCGGCGCCGCTACTCCCTCGTGCTCCGGTTTAATTTCGCTGGCGAACAACAGTTTCAACCCAAAATTCAACCTGACCTACACGTTCAGCCGGGACCTGATGGCATATACCACCGTGGCAGAAGGATTCCGTCCCGGCGGTGGCAACGCGGTCTATCCGACCACTTCCGGGACCATCTGGGGATCGGCGTTCTCCCAGCAGAATTACACGAGTGGCAAGTGGCCCTCCACGTACGAGCCGGACTCGGTCTGGAGCTTTGAGCTCGGCGAGAAATCCAGAATGCTCGATCGGCGCCTGACTTTGAACACCAGTGTCTTTTACGAGGACTGGCGCCACGTCCAGCTCGAGGCCTATCCCAATGACTGGGCACTCAACATTAACGGCAATTATGTCTCCATTTATGGGGGCGACATCGATATGGTCGCCGATCTGGGGGCGGGATTTGAGTTCAAAGTCGCCGCCGGCTACCTCCATGAATGGCTCGACGGAGGCCCGCACTGGGTGATTGCGCCGGTCCATGAGATGCCGGAGGTCGCGCCGGAGAACGGAACCATCGGTCTGAGCTATTCAAAGCCGCTGGCCGGCCCCTATACATTCACGGCCCGCGTGGAGAATTCATATACCGGCCCACGCTACTCACTGGCGTTCCCAAACCCTTACGAGGCGGTCGGTCACTATATTCAGCTGCCAGGGTACGACCTGACCAACGTCCGCGCCGGAATTAAAGCGGGTGACACGTGGAGCGCCACACTGTTTGTTAATAACGTACTTAATAAGCACGCTGAGCTGGAGAGTATGTTTACGGAGAATGAGCCCCAACCGGATTTTACTCGATTCATAACCAATCAACCGCTTACAGCAGGTGTCGACTTGAACTACCGCTTCTAGCCGGAAGTCTGCCGCCGTATCGCGCGTGCCGACGTTGCACGCTTCACGAAGTAAGCCAACCGGTCAAATCTCGAACTCAACGCCGATTTCCATGACCTGGGCAGTCGGAATATTGAATGAGGCCCCAGGTCGTTGGGCATTGCGGTGCATGAAGACGAATATCGCTTCGCGCCAGCGTGCCATTCCAGTCTGCCGGCCGATGGGAATGACGGTTTCGTGACCTGTAAAGTAGGTCACTTGCTTCAAATCGCACTTTGAGATCTGACCTCGTGCCACTGCCACCCCGAGGCCCACAGGAACATCAGCTTTTTCCATAAAGCCAAATCGCAGCTCGACACGCATGATGTCATCGGAAATTTCAGTCACGGTGACGCGCTCTTCCTCGGAGACACGTGGTGTCTCCGCTGTTACTACCGCGACCAGCAGCACTTTTTCGTAGAGCACGTGATTAATCATCAGGTTGCGGGTGAGTGCCAGTGGCACACCTTTAGCCATGCGGCCAAGTACCACGGCAGTGCCGGGAATTCGATAGGGCGGATCGGCCTTGATGCGCTGGATAAAATCCTTGGACTTTTCCCGGATCTCCAGACGCACTTTGTCCATGATCTCCTGGCCGCGACGCCAGGTCAGCATGAGAAAGGCAATAATTATTGAAATCACCAAGGGAAACCAGCCCCCATCCAGCAGCTTCGTGGATGTCGATGCGACAAATAACACATCGAGGGCGAGCAGGCTGCCATTCACGCTATAGACAATGAGCGGATTGAGCTTCCAGTGCAGCGCGACGAAGGTCGCCATCAGCGTAGTAATCGCCATGAGCAACGACACCGCAATTCCAAATGCTCCTGCCAGTGCATCGGAGGAGCCAAATCCGATGACGGCCGTCAGCGTGCCAAACGCGAGCGCCCAATTCACCAGCGGCACGTAAATCTGGCCGATCTCGTGCCCGGCAGTATGGATGATCGTCATGCGCGGCAGAAAGCCCAGTTGCGCAGCTTGGCTGGTCAACGAGTAGGCACCGGAAATAATTGACTGCGAGGCGATCACCGTAGCCGCAGTTGCAAGGATCACCAGACCATAGTGCGACCACTGTGGTGCCAGCTGGTAGAAGGAGTTTTCCACTGAACCCGGCTGGCTTAGCAGCAGGCCGCCTTGGCCGAAGTAATTTAGTGTTAGAGCCGGCAGCGCCACGCCGAACCAGGCAATTCGAATTGGCAGCGGGCCGAAATGTCCCATATCGGCGTAGAACGCCTCACCACCCGTGACGGCCAGAAAGGCCCCTCCGATAACTGTTAGCGCCAACGGTCCGAGGTGTAATAGATAGGTAATCGCCGGCAGCGGACTGAGGGCCGCGAGTATCGCAGGTCCTCTCGCGATCCCCATGATACCGAGCACCCCGATGACAACGAACCAGATCAACATCACCGGGCCAAATATGCCACCGATCCACGATGTGCCTTTGCGCTGAATGGCGAATAGCAGAACGAGGACCAGGACCGTTAGTGGAACCACAAATGGCGCCGTTTGCGGCGCGTAGATCTTGATACCTTCGATCGCGCTGAGCACCGAAATTGCCGGCGTAATAGTGCCGTCACCGTACAGCAACGTTGCCCCTATGAGGCCCACCACGACCATGACCGCGCGCCTGCGGTTGCGCTTGGCGCGTAGCGGGCTGACCAAGGCAAGCAGCGCCAGGATGCCTCCCTCGCCGTGATTATTGGCGCGCATGATCAGGACCGCATATTTTATGGATATGACGACAATCAACGACCAAAAAATCAGCGACACGATG
>JBEKOK010000245.1:0-6013 GCA_049521875.1 Steroidobacteraceae bacterium | reverse complement strand
ACTGAATGCGGTCTGGCCCGGGAGTCATCTGCTCAGGAATTTCGCCCCAACTTAACCCTCCCAACAGGCCGTAAATTGAGTTCATAATTCAACCCCCGGACGGTTCAACCAGGAAGGTACACCCCCATGACCCAACGTTACTCGCGCACCAGCCGTATGTCGCTCTTTGCATTCGTGCTGCTGCTGCCTGCCGTTCACGCGCGTGTGCTGGCGCAGGCGCCCATCTGGAGTGGCATCACAGACGTTGCCTCCTTCGATGCGGCTGTGGACGCGCACCTGGCTGCGGCGCAAGAGGCTATCCAGCACATGCTGGCGGTCAAAGGTCCGCGCAGCGTGCGCAACACGCTGGTGCTGTTCGATGATGCCAATCGCGAATTCAATACGGCCGACGGCCTGGCGGGTCTGACCGAGAACCTGCATCCGGACGCGATGTTTCGTGATCATGCCACTGCAGCGCACCGCAAGATTAGCGCGGCCGAAACCGACATGAATTTGAATCAGGATGTCTATCAGGCGCTTGCTCACACTGACGTCACTAAGGCCGATGCGGCTACGCGTTATTACATCAAGCGCCAGATGCTCCAATTCCGGCTGGCCGGCGTCAACAAACCGCAGGCGGTCCGCGACGAACTCAAGCAGCTCAATGATGCGTTGACCGAGGCGAGTTCGAAGTTCGCGCGCAATATTGCCGACGATAAGAGCAGCTTTGAAGTCGCGAGCGCGTCCGAGCTAGCTGGGCTGCCGCAGGATTTTATTGCTCGCCACCCGCCGGCAGCTGACGGCAAGATTCTGCTGACGACGACCTATCCCGACGCCTTGCCGGTATTGCGCTTTGCACGGTCCGCTGCGCTTCGCAGGCAAATGTATGAGACCTTCAACAATCGCGCCTACCCTGGCAACAGCGCCGAGCTGATGGAAATGATGCGCACGCGCTACCGGATTGCACAGCTCCTGGGTTTTGCCTCGTGGGCCGACTACAAAGCCGCGGACCGCATGATTGGCAGTGGTGCGAACATCAGCAAGTTCCTGGAAGAGCTGAGTGCCGCGGCACGCCCGCTGGCCGACAAGGACTACGCGATGCTGGTTGCCGAGGCGCAGAAGGCTGATCCGACCGTGACGCGGGTTGAGGCGCCTGACACTTACTATTTTGAGGAGCTGGTAAAGCGCTCCCAATACCAGTTCGATTCAGGATCGCTTCGTCCCTACTTACCCTACCCGGAGGTCAAGCAGGGTGTGATGAACACAGCGGCCAGGCTCTTCCACGTTGAGTTCCGACAACAGCGCGACGTGCCAGTCTGGGATCCGTCTGTCGAAACCTGGGAAGTCCTCGATAGCGGCAAGTTGATCGGGCGCTTCTACCTTGACATGCATCCACGCGCTGGCAAGTACTCACATGCCGCAGAGCATCCGATACGCGATGGAGTTCGCGGTCAGCAGCTGCCCGAGACAGTTCTGATGTGCAATTTTCCAGAGCCCACCGCGACCGATCCGGGTTTGATGGATTTTGAGGATGCCGTCACCTTTTTCCATGAGTTTGGTCATCTGATGCACCACATCCTTGCCGGCCAGCAACGTTGGGCAGGCGTCAGCGGCATTTCCATGGAGTCTGACTTTGCCGAGGCGCCTTCGCAGATGCTGGAGCGCTGGATGCGCAGTCCGCAGGTTCTGCAGTCCTTTGCGCGTCACTACCAGACTGGGGAAGTGATGCCGACGGAATTGATTGCGCGTATGAACCGCGCGGACGCCTTTGATCGGGCCAGGTTCGTCATCGGGCAGGTGACCTACTCGGCCATTGCGCTGGACTACAACAACGGGCCGCCGGACGCGATCGACCTCGATGCGGTCTGGGCGCGCGATGTGCAGCGCTATTCTCCGGTTCCGTTCGATCCAGCGACGCATTCATATGATTCCTTCAATCATCTGGGGATGAATAGCTACTCATCCGGTTACTACACCTATATGTACGATCTGGTCATTGCCGCAGACTTCTTTGAACAGTTCAACGCCAAGGACATGCTCGCTGGCGATACGCCGATGCGCTATCGGCGCACCGTGCTCGAGCCGGGCGGTTCGATGTCGGCCAATGATCTGGTGCGCCATTTCCTGGGCAGGCCGCAGTCGATGGACGCGATCAGGCGCTGGATGAGCGAGGAATTTGCTGACAAGCCGGCGCCGTGACCGGTCAGGTGCAGGCGGCGCTATAGCGTGAATGCGCTATAGGCCATCGTCAGTGTGAATGTCAGCACGGCACAGAAAAAGTAGGCGCTGCCAAGCACGGCATACTTCAGCAGCGTACGAGTGCGGCTCTGGCCGTACACCCGTCGCATGGAGCGATACGTGTACCACAGGATGTAGATCCACAGCGCGGTGCTCAACCAACCCATCACCTCAGTTGACGGCACGATCAGCTGCAGGCCCAGCAGTATCGAGAGGCTGACAAAAATAAAGGCATGGTTGTGCAGCAACAGCAGCAGGTGCTCGACGTAGTAGCGCCTGGGGTGCCAATACAGCAGCTTCATCATCGCGGCGATCAGCGGCAGAAACACAAACATTGCGCGACCCGCATTGTGAATCATGCTCTCACGCAACTCTTCGCCGTTGTCCGCGGCAATCTTCTGGCATCCCGTGACCATTCGCGCACGCAGCCAGTCCGGCAAGGAGCCGGTTGGTATCCTGGTTTCGCAGCTTGAATTGCTCGTTAGGTTGGTTACCTTCGTCCGGATCCTGATCTCGTTTTGCAGCAGCGCTTTCTCGTCCGGATCGTTGCTCGCCGCGAGCTCTTTTTGAAGTTCGGGCAACGAGGTAGCAACGACCACATGCAGTTTGGCAGGCGTTTCTTCCGTATGCTTCGTCACCCGTGTGGCCAGCGACACCATCAGGAAAAAGATGACGCTCAAGACGATGTAGAGCCGGAAAGGCGGCAGATAGCTGGCGCGCCGGCCCGCCAGGTATTGTTGAGTCAGGAACCCTGGTCGAAACAGCAGGGGCACGAAGGTCCGCCAGACGCGCGAGTCGGCATGCGTGATGACTTCAGCCGCTTCGCCCAGAAACTCTGACAGCGAATGCACATGATGTTCGAGGCGCTGTCCGCAGTGGCTGCAGAAAATGCCGGACGCCGGCGCACCGCAGTTGGCACAGGTCGCGGCCGGCTCCTGCGGCACGAGCGCGTGAGAATCACTCGCCTGAGTCAGTTCCGTTCCCGGTGTAGACATGTGGCTTGCTGCGCTCTGGCTGGCTGAATGCGGGCATCATAGCTAAACGGGGCCAGCGGGTTTGCTTCCAGATGCCCTCGCTCAGCGTGGTGGCGCCGCCGCTCGGGCGCCAAGTCGGCTGATCCAGACGTAGAGCGCCAGAATAAACAGCACGAAGGCGCCGCCGCCAAGCCATTCCGAGGAATCGGCAAACTCGGCGCCGACCAGCGCCAGTGGCGCGGACTTGCCTGAAAAGACGATGATGGCGGCCAGCACGACGCCCATCAGCCCCTCTCCGACCAGCATGCCCGAAGCGAGCAACACGCCCAACTGTCGGGTGCCCTCGGCGTGCGCCGTGCGCGCCGCGTACCGGTCAAAGATCCAGCCGGCGACGGCACCCACTGAGATCATCAGCGTAGTGGAGGTGGGCAGGTAGACGCCCAGGCCGACGGCGAGCGGCGAGAGGTGCGCCCGGCTCGTGCGGCGGAGCAGCGCATCGAGCAGGATCACGCCAACGCCCAGAATCGCGCCGGCGCCTATCAGCGACCAGTTCAGGCTGCCCTGAATCACGCCCTGCGCCAGTGCCGAAATCAGCGCGGCCTGTGGGGCCGCAAGCGCGTGGACAGATGTGATGCCCGGTGCTCCGGCAAAGCCAAAGGCGTGATTAAGCAGATCCAGCACCGGCGGGATGATCGCCGCGCCGGCCAGTACGCCGAAGACCAGCGCAACTTGCTGGCGCCACGGAGTGGCGTCCACGAGCTGACCAGTTTTCAGATCCTGCAGGTTGTCATTGGAGATTGTGGCCACCGCAAACACGACTGCAGTGACCAATAGTGCATACGCGACCAGTGCCGGCGCGGCGCTGGCCGGGAGACTGGGTTGAATAAACATCGCCAGCGGTACGGCCGCACCAATCACCACCAGGATGCCCACGCCGGACAGTGGACTGTTCGAGGATCCGATCAGGCCGGCCATGTAGCCGCACACGACGGCGACAAAGAAGCTCATCAGTGCAACAAACACGACGCCGCCAACTACCAGCGCCGCTCCTTGATGAGCGAGCCCACTGGCCTGGCTGAAGCGGGCGAGCAGCCACCCGATGGGCAGCAGACAGCCGAGCGTAATGATGCCGACCAGGCCGATCGGCAGGTCCTGCTCCGTGCGTGGTAGCAGGTCGGCCTGGCCGGCCTTGCGCAGGCGCTAGGCTTGCCTTGCCGCATTCAGTCCGCTAACCACCGGCCTAAGCAGCTTCAGCAGCGTCCACACCGCGGCGACACCTATCGTACCGGCACCGAAGAACCGCACCTGATGGCTCCAAACCGCGTTGGCGACATCCGCCACGTCGCCGGCCATCGGATGCAGGCCGGTGAGGTAGGGCACCACGATGCCCCAGGCGATCAGCGCACCGAGAGCGCTCGCAATTCCCACCCACAGTCCGACCAGATGACCTACTGCAAAGAGCGCGAACGACAGATTGAAGTCGTAGCCGCTGGCGCCGCCACGGCTCCCGACGCGAAAGTACTGCGCCACATCGCTGGCAAACAGCTGCGTCGCCACCACTACAAAAAACGCGGCCGAACTGACAGCGCCGACGACGATGGCGAGCAATCCCGCGCGACTTGCCGCCTGTGCGCCGCTGTTGAGCTGGCTGTCTTCGTGCGCACCGACCCGCAACACTTCGGCGCAGGCCAGGCCTTCGGGATACGGCAGGTCAGATTGCGTCACCAGCGCTCTGCGCAGCGGCACGGTGTACATGACCCCCAGCACGCCACCGGCGGCACAAATAAGGAACGTCGTCAGGTAGGGAAAGCCACTCCACCAGCCAATCATCACCAGCCCGGGCAATACAAAAATGATCGAGGAGAGCGTGCCTGCCGCCGAGGCCACCGTCTGCACGATGTTGTTTTCCTGAATCGAAGAGCCCTGAAAGCGCCGCAGAATCGCCATCGAAATCACCGCGGCCGGTATCGAGGTGGCGAAGGTCAATCCGGCCTTGAGGCCGAAGTAAGCGTTGGCGGCCGTGAAGACCAGGGTGATCAGCACGCCAAGGATCAGGCCACGAACGGTCAGTTCCTTGTGCTGCATGGCCGCGCCTGATCGCTGGTTCAAGATCCTAAAGTCTCCCCAAGATGCCGAGCGGCGAGCGCGTATGGTTCCGAGCACCTGCGTTGGCGCGCGCACTAATCATGCGATAATACCCAGAAGAACAAGCCGGATGCGGCAATTAACATCGGGATGGCCAGAATGCTGAGTGACCGGTTTGCAAGAATCTACGGCGTGCCGCTGTGCGCGATGAGCCTGTTATGCGTTGCACTCACCCAGGCGCACATTTCTAATGCTGCCACGCCGTCCCCTGCAGGCACTGCCTCGGCGAGCTGGGGCGCGCTTGCGCACTGGCCTGATTTCACCAGCGGCATGTGGGCCGAGAATTACAAGTTCAATGGCAATCCCAAGCCACCGCTGACCGCCGCGGCTCAGGCGCGCCTCGATGCGCTGCCCAAGGGACACGAGTCCGGAGGCATCCAATGCCGTCCGCTGGGTATGCCCGGAATGATGATGCCAGGATATCCGATGGCATTTTTCTACACCAAGGGTTCGATCTTCATCATGTCGGACATGGACGATCTTCTGGTGCGCCACATCTATACCGATGGACGGCAGCACGAGGATCCGGATCCGTCTTGGAATGGTCACTCGGTCGGTCATTGGGAAGCCGGCACGCTGGTCATCGACACCGTGGCGATCAATGCGGACGCGCCGCTGGGCGGGCTGCCCTCGGGCGGCAGCACCCACATCATCGAGCGCATCCGGCTGACCGGCCC
>JBEKOK010000244.1:0-7957 GCA_049521875.1 Steroidobacteraceae bacterium | reverse complement strand
CGCCGATGAACACGTGGGCGACGATCACCCGCCGCGGTGTCGCCCTGGGCAGGTATCGCGAGTAATCGGATACATAGGGCGCGGCGGTGATGTTGAAACTGGCGGCAGCCGCCAGTTGGGTCAGGAACGCGGGCCAAGCAAAACCTAATGAAACATGTGGCGCCGTTCCCGCCCACCCGCTCGGCCGAAAAAGAATAGCGGCGCTGAGCCCCAGGAAGAGCGGCGTGCTGAGCCAGAAAAGTGTTCGGAATACCAGGTGCAGCCAGTCGTGACCATAGATGGCGAGCAAGGCAGTGCCCGCCACGATCGCTGTGATCAGCAGATTGCGGTCGATCCTCCAAAGGCTCTGGGCCCCATTGGCGATCAGCACAGCCGCGACGACGTTGTAGCCCAGGAGGCTCACCAGCACTCCAAGTAGCGGCACTATTACTCCGCGAAAGCCGAATTGCGCGCGGGACTGGATCATTTGGGGCAGGCCGAGTTCAGGCCCCTGCGAGGCGTGGAATGCCTGGAAGGCCGTGCCGATCAACGTGCCGAGGGTTCCGGCCAGGACGGTTGCGCCCAGAGAGAGGCCGAGACTCGGGCCCACAAAACCAATTGCAATCGCGAAGAAATGAAAGTTGCTTACGAACCAGAAGGGCCCTTGGTGGGAAACACGACCGTGGCGTTCGTTCTCGGGCACAAAATCAATTGAGCGTCTCTCAATCTGGCGGAGATTGTCGCCGACAAGTGTTTCGCTCATGTCAGTGCACCCGCTCGCGACCCCGCTCGATACGCGCGGCGATTTTCTGGAAATGGCGGTTCGCCTGAACCAGGATCTCTGGCTCATCCACCGTCGAGAGTCTGCGGTTTTGCATGATGAACCGCCCGTCGACCATGGTGCTGTCGACGCAACCACCGTGGGCCGAGAAAACCAGGTGCGAATAGAGGTGATCCCGGTTGCCGGGAATGAGTGGCGTGAACATGTGGCTGTTCAAGTCGATCAGGATCAGATCCGCCTTCTTGCCAGCGACGATCTCGCCCGTCTGTTGCTTCAAGGCCATGGCCCCCGCTCGAGTCGCCATGCGCAGGAGCTGGGCTGGCTGCATCACCTGCGCCTCGTTACGGGTGGCGCGCTGAAGCAGCGAGGCGAACTTCATGTTCTGGAACATGTCGCGGCTGTTGTTGCATTCCGCGCAGTCGTGCCCCAAGCCGACATTGACCCCGGCGGCGATGATCTCGAGAACTCGGGCCACTCCGTTGCCGAGCTTGGCGTTGGCTACCGGGTTGTGGGAAACGTGAGTCCCGGTCTGGGCGAGCATCTCTATCTCGCGATCGGTGAGCCAGACGCAATGGGCCGCGACGCAGTCATCGCCCAGCACCCCGTGCTCGTACGCCGCCTCGAGCGGGCGCAGCCCTCCGAGACGCTGCTTGGTCAGCTCGATCTCGCTGAGAGATTCGTTGAGATGAATGTGAATGCCGGTGCTGAATTCGTCGGCCAACTGACGCACCCCCTTCAGTAGTGTGTGAGACGCTAGAGGCAGCCACTCCACTCCGACGCGGATTTGAATGCGTCCCTTGGCAATTCCGTGCTTGGTCTCCAGCAGGCGGCGAGCGTCATCCAGTGTGTCCAGGCCGAACTCCGGATCGGCGACGTCGTTGGATAGCACAGCTCTGATGCCGATCTCGGCAGCTGCGTCGGCGAGCGCTTCGACCTGACGATACATGTCATTGACCGTTGTAACGCCGCAGCGAATGGAGTCCGAATAGCTCAGCAGCGCGGCCCAATAGGCGTCTTCCCGATCAAGCGTCCGCACGATCGGATACCAGCAGGCATCAAGCCATTCCCTTAATGGCAGGTTATCGTTCCAGCCTTTGGCGAGCGCCGTGTGGTAATGCAGGTCGACGACTTTGCCGGTCGCGTCAACCACTTGTTGCACCGGCGCTGAAAGCCGTGCCATGACTTCATTGCACGGTCCGACATCGACGATGCGATCGTCATGGATGACAACTGCGCCGTCGACGATCATGGAATGGGCCTCATCCATCGGTAGGACCAGTGCGTGCGTGATGGCTATCCGGTTCGAGAGTGTCATTGCGGACGCTGTGCGGGCGTGGATAGACGGGATTCGGCTTCCGTCTCCGGAATGGGCGTCGCCACGGCGTTCAGGACGTTGAACTGAGGGATGTGATCCAAGCCGTCGACGAGCTTGGCATCCTCGCCAAGCGCGGCGCGCCAGGCATGGCCTTCGGTCAGGATGACGCCGGCGCCGATAACGTTGCCCCCAGCGCGTCGCACCAGGCGAATCGCCGCTGCGATGCTCGATCCTGAGGTCACCACATCGTCGACGACCAGGACGCGCTTGCCCTGAATCACTGGGATTAACTTGCGATCCAACAACAGACGCTGTGGCAGAGGCGTCGTGATGGATCTGACTTCCTCGCTCAGGGCGTCGGCCAGGCTGAACTTCTGCGACTTCTGCAGGATCAGATAGCGATCGAGCCCGAGGTGTCTTGACACCTCAATCGCGACCGGAATGCCCAAGGTGGCACTTCCCGCCACAATATCGGGTTTCAATGGGGCAAATCGCTGGGCGATAGCTTTGCCGACCAATCCGCCGAAGCGGATTCCCATATTGATGACAATCAGGTGCGCGATGGCAGTGTTCTCGTCGAGCTGGACGATCGGCAGCCTGAAGCGCTCACCGGCAATCTTAATCTCGTGGAATTCAGGCGAAAGCGTCGGCATGCCTGCAGATCCTCTGGTTGGCGCCAGCTCCCACTGGTCGATAAATACGTCTCTGTGCTCTTTCGTCCTCGGCGGCTTGGTTGCAGCGGCGAGCCTCGGGGCCACGGCCGATTGACCCTTGTCACGCCGTTGAGAGGTAACGGGCGCTCTTCGATGGCGCGTGAATTTGCGCTTTTGGGGTGTCATAGGCTTCTGTCGGCGCTCCGTAGTCCAAGCATTCCGGACATGCGCTCGGCCAGGTCCTCGAACGATTCGACGAAGGTGATGTTGGTCTCTGCCAGGATCTCCTTCGGCAACGCGGTCAGCGTGTTGCGCATGGCCAGGATCCTCGGCCCGCCGACCCACTTGGTCCAAGCGATCTCCGCGAGCGTGCCGCAGGAAAGACCTACGCAGACCAGCAGGTTGCACATCTCACAGATCCGGGCGTGCTGGTGGTGCCAAGTAAATCCGCTGACGATCTCATTGCATTCCGCGGCGTTGTCCGAGCAGTTAGCCGTGGCCACCGATTCAGATGGTCCTCCCGAGGGTGTCAGTCCGACGATCCAAGGGCCTTCGGCCTCCCGATAGCCCTGCATACCCAAAAGCGCCACACCGCGATCGGGGACGACAACTAAGGCTGCTCCGGAGAGTGCGATGACTCGTCCGACACCGTAGGCCGTATCGCGGTAGTGGACTTCTGAAATGCCGCTCGCGGTCGAAATTCTCTGCAAATTCGTGGGGCCGATGAGTCCCACAATCGGTCTGACTGGCTGTCGAAGGTCGTGCATGCGCGTTCAACGTTGTTTTGATGGAACGCTGCTTTTTTAGCTGGATCGAAGGGGTGCCAGCAAACGGCAAGATTCGTTCGACCCGGCGAATTTTTCTCAACGCCCCGCCGATTCGTCCCAATATGCACCTGGCGCAGGCAGCGGGTCTCTATCGTGCACCATCACGGTGCGTCGCATTAACTCTGGCCTCCGAAAGCCGAACGCCCTTACACTCGATCGACCGCGCATGCCGCTTTTCGAATCAATTATTGAGATTTGCACACCAATATGAGGCTGAGATGAGCCGCCTGGTCTTTTCACGCTTCGCTCACTATCTGGATGAGATCGCTCGGCAGGGATCGATCAGAAAGGCCGCCGAAGCCCTGAATATCTCCGCATCGGCAATCGACAAGCAGTTGATCGTCGCCGAAGAAGAGCTGGACGTGGCGCTGTTCGAGCGGCTTCCAGGCGGTATGCGCCCTACTTCCGCTGGTGAAATCCTCCTGCTCGCGATCCGCAATTGGCGGAAGGAATTTGCGCGCGTCCAGACGGACATCACGCACCTGAAGGGCCTTCGCCGAGGCGATGTAAAAATCGCGGTGGCACAGGAGGCCGCTCTGGATCTGTTGCCTTCGATACTCGCCAAGTTCGTGCAGCAACACCCGCGCATCGCGAACGGCATTCGTGTGGTTGATTCCGACCGCGTGCGACAGATGGTGGTGGAAGGCGCCGTGGACTTCGGTCTTACATTCGCCCCACCTCCGCTCCCAGGTGTCACGGTCACGGCATCATTGCAGTTTCACGTCCGGGCGGTTGTGCCTGTGAGTTACCAAATCGGCGCACGGAATAGAATCTCGGTCGGCGAGCTGTTTCAACAGTCTCTCATCATCCCCGATGCGAACACTCATCTCCGCGACGTCCTCGATATTGTTGCGGCTAGAATCCGTATGAAACTCCAGCCGGTCATGACCACCAATAGCATTGAGCTGATCAAGGCCATGGTAAGGCAGGAGATGGGTGTCGGGATCGTTACAGTTGCCGAGAGCCTCTCCCATGTGGAGAGCGATGGAATCAAGGTTGTGGAGATCGATGGCAAGCATATACCGAGCTTCATCCTGTCTTTGATCAGCTCACCGGATCGGAAGTTGTCCGTTGCTGCTGTTCTCGAACGCAGGCATTTCGAGCTGAGCATGGGCGAGATTACGGAGCGCCGCGGCCCCTAGACCCCTATCCCCGAATTTAGGTGCTTATTCCGACTTCGCGGAATGCACGTCGTAGAGGTTCCAACTCCTCAGCATAATGTCGCCATTGGTTGACTGAACTTGCATACAACGGTCGGCGTACTTGTGAAGCGCTTGCGGTCATCGTGGCGGCAGCGTTGCGGTGGAATGTCATGCAGTTCTCCTGCCAGTCCAGCCCGCAGGCCTCGAGCAGACGGCGCGTCTCTCCCGCCTGATCTTCTATTAAGTCCTCGTAACTCACTTCCAGTAGCTCATCCCCGAGAGAGTCCCTCCAATGGGTCATCAGGCGCCGATAGGCAGCGTAGTACCGCGCTATATCCTTTAGATCATAGGAAAATGGGTAGCCGTCCTTAAACAGTGTCTTGTACATCGCGTACCCGACGGCCATCGGGTGGCGGGTCACATGGATAATCCTTGCGTTGGGCAGCGCGCGATGGATGATTCCGCAATACAAATAGTTTAGCGGCATCTTGTCGATGAACCGCCCCTGCACACCGAGGGCCGAACGCGCCCGGCGCAGGTAATCACGCCCTAGGGCCGAGAAATCCACGGTGGCGGATGCGCGTACGAGTGTTCGTCGTGGCAGATTTCCGTTGCCACCTTCGCGCGCCGCCGCGTCAACTAACGCGTGCGCCAGACAGTTCAGTTCCCCGGCGGCCGCGATTTGCGAGTGACTGCTGAGGATGCGTTCTATCAGCGTGCTGCCGGATCGCGGAAGGCCGACGATAAATATCGGTGAGTCTTCAGGGCCTCGCCCCGGCTCGATCGGCGCGGATTCTGGCTTCGAAAATGCATCGATAATCCAGTCCACTGTGTCGACGTCTTGGGCGACGTTATATCCCATATGCGAACGCTGTAAATCGGCGCCTGCGCGCAAATGAGCAAAAGACTTCTGGTAGTCTCCCGTATCCTCGTACTCTTTTGCCAGGGCATATCGGACTTGTACCTCGGCGCGCCACTCTCCGATGGGATGGGCGATCAGCGCCTCAAGTTCGGAGATGTGATTTCGCACTGCTGACTGAATTCGCAGCTCCGTGCGATTCAGATAGGCCTCATAGTCGACTGGCCGGTCGGCAATCACGGAGTCGTAATCCGCCTCAGCTCCCTCAAGATCACCGGCAAAGCGACGGATCGCGGCGCGATTATAGCGATATCGGGTATTCGCCGGCGCCAACTGTACGGCGCGGTCCGACGCGTCCAGTGCAATGCGTTGGTCATTCGCCAAGCTGAAGATGGTCGCGACAGAGTCGAGGATCGCCGGATCGCTTGGCGACAAGTGCCAAGCCGCGAGCGCGGCCTCGAGAGCCGCGTGTCGTTCCGCCAATGACCACCAGCAATGAGCGCGCAAAACGAGGTGGCGGGCATTTGCCGGCGTAAGGACGGATGGCAATGTAAGCAATTCCAGCGCTTCCGCCCAGTTGTGTTGGCGCATCCGCTCAAGAGCTTGCTCGTAGTTATTGCGGCCTGGGTTGAATGCCACGATCGATGCTACCCGTCCCAAATCACACTAGATGTTGATCTCAAAGACGAAGATTTTTGTACTGCAACGAATAGAGCTATAAGCATATCCCCAGAATCCGACAAGGGACGCCTCCAGCGAACTCACCGCTTTAGGTTGCATTTAACGGTCGAAACTGTTCTGAATCAATCATTCTGCAGTCGCGGGAATGTTATCGTCGATCGGCCCCCTCAACAGGAATGAAATCAATGCGCATCGAGATGCAGGCGCCGCGCGGGCGACGTTCTTGCATGAAGTTGGACAGAAGGAGCGTGCCAGTTGTCGCAGTTTGGGTTCCTAACTGCGCAATAACGGCCCTTGCTGTCCGAAGGATCCTTAAGCGTCGGTAGGGTGCGCCCTCCATGGATTACCCTACTGAATGTGGTCTTTGTCTAGGTCTGTCCACCTAGCGCCGTCCGGGCGTTCGCCGACAACTCGAATGAAGCCATTGCTTGCTCGAAAATTCTCAGGATAAACGGCCAAACACAGACCTGACGCGCGGCGTGACGGAAACAAGATGCCTTCGAATCCCGCTTCTCGTGCGAAGCGACCGAATATTTGGCAAGCCGCGGGAATTCCGTAGGCTTGGGGTTCCAATCGCCACGCCTCGGGAGGATCGAGCAATCGTTCCCACAGCTCCTTTGCAGACCGGATAATCCGCCGCTGGGGGAGACGGGCCGCGCCAATCGCCGACTTGGTCTGCACCGACACGTCAAATGTGCTGATGTGGTCTGCGAAGGCTTTGAGCATCTTGTCGGTGCGCAGATCCAGAACATTCTCAAGGCGACCCTCAAGGACAAAGGTCGTAAAGGAGGATGTTCGTCGAAGTGCCAATTCTCCAAGCGACAGGGGCCCACTCCGCGATGCAAGTGACCCGCCAAAATATTCGATGAAAGCGGTTTCTACATCTTGAGCCAAGTACAAACATGGGAACGCCTGTGTTCTTGCGCGATCTAGGTCCGTTCCGATATTGAACCGCCCTCCAATTCCCTTCAAACTCCCAGCAGACGACAGTGGCGTCATGGTCCAGCGCCAATCGGTAACGCGGGCCCATCCGCCAATATCAAATTCGACTCCAGGGCTCGCACGTAGCGCATCGCACAGAGCGTCATAGCACTTTGCGCGTTGTCTTTCGAGATCAAAGTAGACACGATCGGCGAGCGATTGAAGTGTATGCCCCTGAAGGGCCCAGCCGTCCAAGTCGGGCTGCGTAAAGATGTCCAGGATTACGGGCTTGTACGCGAGTTTCCGCCCCCTCGAACGACGCGACTTCTTTTTCTTTGACACCTTTCGAGATTGGCGATGGTCTCGGCGTCCGCTACCGGGGCGTCGCGGCTTCGGCCTCGCGAGCTTCAAGTACGAAATTCAGGAGCCTCTTATAGCGGCCGATTCGGATCATGTCTCGCGGAGAAACATTACCCAGCAAAGGATTAGCCAGTTCAAACCACAGCCCCACCTTCTGCACGTCTCCCACAAAAAATTCTGCCACCAGATTGGCAATATTGGCGATCTCACGCAGCCGAGCGGCCACTGGCTCTGGAATGTGGGCATCGAATCGAACGGAGGACTTTGCTATTCCCGAGAGCTTCCCTAGGTCGGCCTTGCTAAGTCTCGCCAGATCGGCGATGCGCTTGTAGTCCGGCTTACCGTCGCGATACAAGTGCAGCAAGTCCTCTCGCGCAATGTGATCAACTATTGTAGGAGAGGGGTTTCGAACACTGGTTGCAGGGGTATTCATGGACAG
>JBEKOK010000243.1:0-6085 GCA_049521875.1 Steroidobacteraceae bacterium | reverse complement strand
CTTCTCCGAGCCGCTATGGCTCGATATGGCCGGCACCCCGATGTCCCCGGATGCGCGCATGACCTATCGCCTGCGCAAGATTGACGACAACCAGGCACTCGAGATCATCACAACGGTAGATGATCCGAGCATGTATTCAGCCCCGTGGTCGTTCGCGAATCGTCTTGTATGGCGGCCTGATCGCTTCTTGGGTGAATACAATTGTGAATTGCAGCTGCAAAACGGCGGCGAGCGGGCGTTGGGAAACTTCACCAAATGAACACTACGTGTGTCCGCCGTGCCGCGGGACTTTGCTCGCGACTCTGCATGTTTCTGCTGGCCGGCGCGGCACCCCTAACGCATGCAATGGGCCACGCCGATCTTGAGGGCGCATGGCAATTGAAAGCGCCAACGACTACTCTGACACAATCGGACGATAAGCTGCCGTTCACCGATGACGGCAGAAAGATGTTCGAAGCCAATAGAGCCGCAGCGGCCAAGGGGGATTTCGGCTTCGATCCAACGACCGCGACCTGCTCGTCGCCTGGGGTGCCGAGGCTGCAGATCGCGCCCATGTTGATCAAGCTCGTGGTACGCCCTGAACTTGTGACGTTTCTTTACGAGTGGAATGGCCTGTTTCGGCTGGTCGATATGAAGAGTGAGCGACGTCAGCCGCCTCCCATCGGCACAAAAAAGAAGCTCTATGGGAACCGGGCGCAGCAGGATCTGTTATTCGGAACAATGACCGGGAAGTCCTATGGCAGGTGGGACAGAAATGACCTCCTCATTGAATCGGATGGCTTCTCTGATCAGAAGCTGCTCGATAACTACCTCCCCAACAGCGAGGATCTGAAAGTCCTCGAGCGCATTCATCTGGTCAATCGGAACACGCTGGAGGATCGCATCACCGTAACGGATCCTCAGATCTTCAAAGACCCGTGGACAGCCGTGATTACCTACACGCGCCAGCAGGACAGGGCATTCGAGGAGTACGTATGTCTTGACCGACAGCGGGCCGGAGAGCAGATTTGGCCGCACTGAGGGTGCGGCGCCCCATGGGGTCCACAATGACCGTGTCTGATTAATTATCTGCCGAGCTGCCGCTCCGGGTTCAGGGCAGAAGGTGGATTCGCGAAAATGGTCGCGGAACGTAAGCCGCTTTTTTCTAATGGATACGGAGACTTCGAATCTTCTAACAAAACCAGGGTTCAGTTCTGGCTGGCTGGCACTGATCGGTTTGATAGGGCGGCCTGTCTACGCGTGGCCGATGCACCCTTATTTATCGAAAAAGCGGAAATCTGCGAAAGTCCTCCTTCCACGCCGATCTCCCCATGGGACCGAATGGGTTACTCCGCGGCGCGCGCCTTCGCCGCCAAAGCGGCAAATTCCTCGCGGCCGAATGCTGTCCCCAACATGCCCCAGCCACCCTCCGCTGCTTCACTCAGGATCACCCAGGTTCGCTGTGCTTGGCTCGGGTCACCTGAAATCCGGGCCACGATTTCGGTGGCCTCCTTTACGATCTGCTTTTGACCTGCGCGCGATAAGGCGCCGGGCGGAGTTATCACTTGCACCCGCACGGTGCGCGCGTTGGCGCTGGCCGCAGTTTGCACGGCCGATGGCTGCAAGCGATGGATGTACGCGGCCGTGTTGTTCAAATGGAATGAGGCTGGCGTTGCTACCCCTTCAGCACGCAATAAGGCAAGAGTCAGCGCTTCGCCCAAGAGACGGTCAGCATCGGCGGGGAACAAATCCGTGGCTGCATAAACATCAATCATGGGCATCGCAAGTCTCCTTGAAACCGGACGATGAGGGGTATTGAAAACAGCTCGATAACGATGTGGCGCTTTTCTCTGAAGGACCGCCGTGTACCGATCAGTATAGCAAGCTATACCATTTGGTACAATGGCGCAAGTAGTGTCCGGCACGGGCGAAATTAGCGCATGGGAAGAAAGCTCAACAAGGAGGAAGCACTGTCAAAGGCTATGGACCTGTTCTGGAGGCATGGCTACGCAGGCACCTCGATGGACATGCTGACGACCGCGTTGGGTGTCGAAAAGCCGAGCATTTATGCCGCGTTTGGCAACAAGCACAGCTTATTTCTTTCCGCCTTGCTGCACTACGGCACCGATCTGGTAGCGCGAGTGCGCCATTCCCTCGCAAGTGCTGAGTCGCCGCGCATAGGCATTGAGCGTGTGGTGCGCTTTATGATGACCACGCTCTATCTAAAAAGGGCGAAGAACGGCTGCTTTGCCACCAATAGCGCACTCGAATTGGCCGACCATGACCCTGAAGTCGCCAAGCACGTCGTGACCATGTTGCGGGAGCTGCGCGCTGCGCTTGAAGACGCGATCACGCAGGCGCAACGGCAAGGTCAAGTGACGGCCACTACACCGGCACGCGTGCTCGCCAATTTCCTGATTACCGCGATCGAAGGGGTGCGCATCACCGAAAAAGCAAGTCCACCCAAAACCGAACTGGATGCGCTCGCTGATTTTGTGTTGCGCGCGCTTGGATAACGGGCATCTGCAGTGCCACGTGATAGCGATAGTCCACTTCGGCTAGGCACTGGCGATTTTGTGGCTTATCGTGACTCGCCCTCGGGACCCGGAATGAACTCAATGCGAAAGCGGCGGCGGCGCGGCTCTTGCATGAGTTTAGAAATACGTAAAGCACATGAATCTAATGCCGGTGGGAGTCCACCCTAAGGCTAGCCTCAGAGTAGTCCGAGCAGAGAGGCCTTGAGGGTTCCCGCCGCGCGGCTCCTGCAGTTCAACTTCCTAAAGATGCTCTCCAGATGGGTGCGCACCGTCGATGGACTTATGCCTAGTCGAAGTGCCGCCTCCTTGTTGCTCTCGCCCAGACTTACTCTTCTCAATACTTCGATTTCTCGTTGCGATAACATCGTGCTCGATTCTGGGCTACCGAGTGTCGTTACCTGGGAAGCCTTGGTGGGCATCGCCAGGGCGTCGACAACATGGGCATCCAATCGACCCAACCCCACCTCCTTGCGCAGGTGCGCCATCGCGGCTTCGTGGGGCAGCGCGTCGCGCCAAGGTCTGCGCGCAGTCAACGCCAGCCACACACAAACGACGGGCAGAACCCTAAACTCCAGCGGCATGGCGGAGAGCCGCGAACCCCGGAAATAGCCCGAGCCGTCTAGTCGCTCGCAAACATACGAGGCCAGTTCGGCTTCGAGCTCGAGACCTCCAATCTGTTGGGCCGCGCGGGATGTCCAGTAGGGACTCAGTCGAGCACGCTCCCAATCGGCCGCGGAAAGCGCTCCGGCGCGATTCCACACGACGTTAGGAACGGCCACGCGACCTAGACCCTGCAACCACCCGGCACGCCGCAGGGCTCGACGCGTGGGGGCGGGAAGCCCCAGAGTAATACCGATGCTGCCGGCGAGATCCGCGACAGCGCGGGAATGACCCAGCAGCCAAGGCAGCTTAAGATCAATCACGTCGCCGACCAGCTCCAGGTTCGCGGTATGCGGTTGCTCCGCTTCCCGTAGCGCACTTGTCCAGGCCGCGTTTTGGCCCAGCTCCTCTAGCCAAGCGCCCGCTGTAGCGCACGCCGCCTCCACCATCGTGCTCGGGTACACGACCCCCGATCGCTTTTGTAAGAGCGCAAGTGCCACCGTCAACCCATGTATGCGCGAAAGCACCTCAAGATCGCTGCACAGTGAGACCACCAGCGCGGAACTCGGAAGCGAGTCACCTGACAGCCCCAGCGGTTGCCCACTGCCGTCCCAATGCTCGAAGACACATCTGAGCGCCTCGGCCACCGGAGCTCCCAGGCCGAGCGCTTCGGCAATGACCGAAGAGACCTCACAGTGGATTGCTGATATGCCAGGCAACCTGAGAGCCAGTTGCTCCGGGCTGACGAGGATCTCGATGCGCTCGAACTGCCCCGCCAGCATCGCGCCGCGGCCGATGACGTCGTCGCTAATTGTGGCGGCAACATCAGTTGCGTTGGCTGTACAACCGGACCATCGCAGCAGCGCGATGCACCGAACGTCGTCGATGGCGGCATCGTCAAGCCCAATGGCACGCGCAAGCTGACACGCGAGCCACGCCACGCGAGGCGAATGATCCACCGGCTGCCCCATGCTCAAATCGCCCATGAAGGCCAGGGCACGCAGGGCATCTAGCAGATCGATGTGGGTGTCGTTCATTCGTGGGGCTTATTTGCCTTCGAGAGTCCCATAATGAGCCAAGGCCATTGGAACGCCTAGCTATCGCGCTATCGGATAATTGACCGATACCGCGGGTGCCCCCCTACCCGGACGATGGCGCCATGGCACACAAGTCGGACCGGGAGTGAAGATGCAGACCAGAATCAGACTACTATCGGCCGCATTGGCTATCGCTGCGGCCTCCTCGGTGGCGGGCAGTGCCGAGGCGGCGGAAACCCCCGCTCCCTACCCCGTACCTGATACGTTCCTCGGCGAGCATCTGAACCCGAATGAAGAGATGCTGGCGCACCGACTCGCGACAGTCATTGACGAAACAGTGCGCCGACAGTACCAGCCGGGTAGTGCACGACGCGATGCGCATCCGAAAGCTCACGGTTGCGTCAGGGCAGAGTTTCGAGTGAACGATATTATTGATCCTCGCTTCGCGAAAGGTGTCTTCATACCGGGCAAGTCCTATCAGGCTTGGGTGCGGTTCTCAAACGGCAATCCCGATCCGAACAAGCCCGATACCGATGGCATGGAGCGCGGCATGTCGATCAAGCTCCTGGGCGTTCCAGGTACAAAAATCCTCGAATCGGAACGCGAAGACACTACGCAGGACTTCCTGATGATGAGCCATCCGGTCTTCTTTCTGAGGAATGCCTCCGATGCCGTACCGTTTTTCGAGGAGATTGGAAGCGAGAGCACACTCGACAAGCTCAAGATCCCCTTCACGCTTGGCTTTGGCCAGTTCCACACGCTCCTCCAGATCAACTCCCTGAAGATTCCGAATCCATTGCAGACCCGCTACTGGACTCCTACCCCTTACCAGCTTGGTATCGGGCCTGACCGATTGGCCATAAAATATTCGGCGCTGCCGTGCACAACTTCAGTGGATCCGATGCCCCACGATCCCGGCCCGAACTTTCTGCGGGAGGCGATGCGCCACACCCTCGCAACGAGCGACGCGTGTATGAACTTCATGATCCAGCCGCGCACGTCGGAAAAGCTCGATGTCGAGGATGCTCGGACGCTCTGGTCCGAGGCCGATGCGCCCTTCTATAAGGTCGCCACCGTTCACATTCCAAAGCAGGAATTTGACAGTCCAGAGCAGCTTGCGTTCTGCGAGAACCTCTCGTTCACGCCCTGGCATGCGTTACCGGAACACAAGCCACTCGGCTCGATCAATCGTTTGCGCAGGGTCGTCTATGAACGCGTTAGCGTCACACGACATGACTTGAACAAGGCGGATCGCACAGAGCCACAGTGACGAGACGGTCGATGTGGTGGTTTTGACCCCAGATCAGCACCTGACGATGGCGTCTCAGATCAATCATTAGTACTCGCGATTCTGAGGACTTATCGGGAGTCCATAGAGGTCAGAAACCAATTATCAACGTCTTAATGATCTCCAAGGTGCGCTGCATCGCTCCATGCTCGAGTCATCCGGACCAGGTCCCGCTTCAACAAGGGGTGACCACCATCCCCATGATCAAATGTTCCAGCGCTCCTAACGTACCCAGATGCAAATTGGGGCGTGGGAGTTCTGCTCAATCCAGTCGCGGTTGAAGCGTCGGGCTAAATTGCAACTCCGCCCGCGACCTCGATACGCTGCGCATTGACCCAATGATTCTCCTCCGAGAGCAGCGACGCGATCATGGAACCAAGATCATCGGGCAGACCTGCGCGGCCTAGTGCTGTATTTTCGGCAATCATCTTGTTGACAGCAGGATTGTCGCGAACGACACCACCGCTGAAATCGGTTTCGACGGGGCCTGGTGCAACCACATTTACCGCAATTCTGCGTGGCCCCAACTCCTTTGCCATATGTCTGGACAGCACCTCGATCGCTCCTTTCATCGAAGCGTAGACCGCCCCTCCGACTGAGGCAGTGCGAGTCCGCACCGACGATATGTTGATGATGCGGCCACC
>JBEKOK010000242.1:0-6101 GCA_049521875.1 Steroidobacteraceae bacterium | reverse complement strand
ACTGGCGCGTGCGCTCGCCCATCCACTCGATCGCACCGCGTGGCTGGGACTGCTGCGTGCGCCCTGGAGCGCGTTACCGATCGCGGCGCTGGCCGAATTGGGCGGCGATGAGCGTGAGCCGGTTTGGGCTGCGGTCAGGGCAGCGGCCGCCGAGGCGGCGCACCCGCAGCAGGCGGTGCTCGCGCGGTTATGCCGCGCGCTGCTGCCGGCACTGGAAGGCGCCGAGCGCTTCGAGCCGCTCGCGGTGCGCACCGAACACTGCTGGCTGCGCCTCGGCGGTCCGGCGCTGGCGCCCGAAGCGCGGGATCTGGCGGATGCGCGGGCGTTGTTGCGCGCGCTCGCGGCGGCGAGTGATGCCGAGCAGCTGGCCGGGGAGGCCCTGCAACGCCTTGCCGATGGTCTTTATGCGCAATCGGGAACCGGCGCCGGCGCGATCGAGGTGCTGACGCTGCACGGCGCGAAGGGCCTGGAGTGGGACGTGGTCATCGTGCCGGGCCTGGGGCGCGTGACCGCCCGCGATGCCGAGCCGTTGCTGCACTGGCTGGAGCTTGCGCGGCCGGAGTCCGGGAGTGATCTGCTGCTGGCGCCGATCAGCGGGCTGGCGGAGCTGCCGCATGCGCTGGCCGACTACATTCGCTGGCTGCGCCGCGAACGCCAGCGGATCGAGCGGGTGCGACTGTTGTACGTCGCCGCCACGCGCGCGCGGCGGCACCTGCACTGGTTAGGCTACGCGCCGCCCGCGGCCGATGGCACACCGACGCCGCGCAGCGGCTCGCTGCTGGCGCTGCTCTGGCCCGCCATCGGCGCGCAGTTTCCTTCGCAGGCCGTCGTGCCCGGCGACCCTCTGGCTCCTCCGACAGCGGCGGCGCACGCTTACCGACTGGTGTTGCCAGCGCCGAATCCGCTGGCGACACCCGGGGCGACGCCGGCGGTGGAACGGCTCGGCGTGTCACTGCGCGAGGCGCCGCCTGAACCTGAGTACCGCTGGGTGGGTCAGAGCGCCCGTGCAGTCGGGACCATCGTGCATGCCGAGTTACAGCGTCTGGCCGGAGGCGTCGACGATGAAGCGTTGCTCAGGATCAGTGAGAGCGGCTACGGCGGGTGGCTCGCGGAGCTTGGCGTTGCCGAGAGCGAGCGGGCGGCAGCGCGCGCGCGCGTCATCGAGGCCCTGCAGCGCACGCTTGCCGATCCGCGCGGTCGCTGGCTGCTGGGGAGCGGACACCGCATGGCCGCAAGTGAGTATCGCTTGAGCGGCTTGCTCGATGGGCGCGTCGTCAATGTGATCTTCGATCGCATGCTGATCGACCAGGAGGGTGTGCGCTGGATCATCGATTACAAGACCAGTACGCACGAGGGTGGGGCGATCAGTGCGTTCCTCGATCAGGAAATGGAGCGCTACCGCCCGCAACTTGAGCGCTACGCGTTGCTGGCGGCACAGCTGGGGGCGGAGCCGGTGCGCACCGCACTGTACTTTCCGCTGCTGGGCGCTTTTCGCGAGCTCGCGCGCTAGCGCCGGGCATCGCCGGCGCGCCGCGCGCTAGAATTTGCCGCTGAGGGTGAAGGGCCTGCGGCCGCGCCCGTCCGCCGCGCCGAGAAACTGCAGGGCACTGGCGAGCTGATCATCGGCGCCGGCGCGCGCCGCGGCGACACCGCTCAACTCGTATTCGCCGTTGCTCTGCAGGCGCAGACGCCCGCTCACCGAGAGCGGACCGCCAAGATCACGCAGCACCGCGCCGATGCTCTGATCCTTGCCGCCGCCTGGGTCGACGAACTTGAGCTCGTAACTGCCCAGATCGAGTGCCGGGTTCTGTTCGCGCACACGCCGCACCGTGATCGTGCCGGTCACGGCGGTGAGCTGGCCGGCGCTCAAGCTCAGATGCGGCAGGTTCGCTTCCAGATCCCCACCCCAGCCTTCGGGAAACAGCGGCAGCAGTCCGGCAGCGATATCCACGTGCGCGCTCAGGTCGGTGAGCTCGCCACTGCCATCACGGCGCATCGCCGCCTGCAGATCGGCGATCGCGCGCGGATCGGCACTGTGCAGCTGCGCGACGAAGCGCCCACGCAGCAACTGCAGCGGCTTGAGCTGCCAGTGCACGTCACTGAGCGTAATCCCGGCGAGCGTCAGCGGCGTGCAGCGCCCCGACCAGAGCGTTCCATCGGGCACGCACTGCACGCTTGGCGGGAAGGTTGCGAGCAGCCAGCGCGCCGGGGCGCGCACGGCCACGGTGAGCGCGAACGCGAGCACCGCCAGCAGGATCAGCGTGCGGGCGCGCATCAGCGCAGTCGCAGCGTGACAGTGGCGTTGATGAGGCCCGGGGTACTGGTCGCTTCGATACTGGCGCTGACCAGCTGCACGCCATGCTGTTGCACCAGTTCGCCCGCCCAGGCGGTGAAGGCATCGAAGGGCGCCTGCTCCAGATGGACGCTGAGCGAGCCATCCTCGCTTTGCTGGTTACCCTTGATCGCGCTGGCCAGTCCGGCGCCGCGTGCGATCCGATCGGTCAGCACGACCAGCGATTCACTCCCGTGGCTTGCGCTGGCGCTCTTGAGCGCGGCCAGCTGTGGCGCCACCGACTGCAGCCACAGCAGATCGCGCTGGCGCTCGCTGAAGCGTACCTGGGCGGCGTTCACCTGGCGATGCAGCGGCACCAGCAGCGAGTAGATCAGGATCAGGACGACGATAATCGCGCCGCCGAGCACCATCTGGCGCTCGCGCGGCTCAAGCTCCTGGAACCAGGCCTGCAGCTTGGCGTTCATGAACTGCTCCGCGCGCGCACCTGCAGATTGCCTTCGTAGGCACCACCGGCCGAATTGCCGTTCACGAGACTGGCCTGGTAGCCGGCCGACTGCAGCGCCTGGTTGATGCGTTCGAGCGCCTGGGCATCGCCGGCATGGACTTTCAGTTCCAGGGCACCATTGCGATAGCTCAGTGATTGCAACTTGGCATCGGGCACCGTGCCCATCGCCTGCGCCAGGGCCTGCATCGCTGGCAGCAGCGAGGCCGGATCGGAGGCCGACTGCAGCCCATCGAGGCGCTGCTGGATGCTCGTGCGCAGCGGGCCACTGCCGCCGGCGAAGGCCGGCCCGGCCAGCTGCTGCATCTGCTGCTCGAGACTCGCGGTGGCACGGTGATAGCGGATGATCTGCACGACCTGGGCGCCGACGTGCAGCAGCAACAGCGCGGCTGCAAGGCTCGCGACCAGGCGCCAGCGCTGCCAGCGCTGCGGCTGACTGCCCTCCGGCGCGTAGGCGCCCTGCAGCAGGTTGATCGGACTGGCATCGGGCAGCTGCGCAATCAGCCACGGCAGCGGACCGGCGGCCAGCAGCTGCACGCGCAGCGAGGCGAGCAGCGGTCGTAAGGCCTCGACCTGGGCCTGGCGCGCAGCCCACTCCGCCTGCGTCAGGAACAGGCTCAGGTCGGTGGCGATCAGCTCTTCGCTGCCGAGCGCAATCTTGAGCGCACTCGCCAGATCATCGGCCGGGGCCGACAGCGGTGCGCCACCGCCGCTGCCGCGCACCGTCAGCACGTTGGCCTCGAGCAGCGCGACCGCATGCCCTTCGGCCGGCGGCAGCAGACTCGCATCGGCGTAGATCTGCTCGGGCACGATGCCGTGTTCGCTGAGCGCGGCGAGCCAGGACTCGAGCCGATCGCGACCAACGACGGCCACCGGCGTGCGCATGGAATCGGCGGCGCGACGCCCGATGGCAAAATGCTGCTGCTCAAGATCCCCGACCAGCTGCTCCTCGAGTGCGTAAGGCACCATCTGCAGCAGCCGGCTGCTGCTGCTGCGGACCGGTACCTCGACCTCGGTACACAACACGTCGGCGGCGGGCACGAGCACGCACACGCGGTGCCCGAGGGCCGCGCTCGCGGCCTGCGAGAGCGTGCCGCTGCGGACCGCGCCGGCATCGACAGCACCGGCTTCAAGCCAGCTGACAGCGCCTGCAGGAGCATCAGCCAGTCGCAGATAGAGCCACTCAACCATGATTATTCCGTGCCATAGGTACGCAGGATCGGTCGGAAGGTTCCCCCGGCGCTGCGGGCGAGCAGACTGTACAAGGTGAACCGGGTGGTGCCAATAGTGATCCAGGTGCGCAGGCGGAAATAGCGCGAGCTGGTGCCGACGCGGTTCGCAATCGGCGCCCACTGTGCCGCCGGCATCGAGGCCTGCAACACGGCCACGGTCGGAAAGCAGCCGCCAGTGCGCTTGGCCGCAAGCTGATCGGGACTGAGGCTGAAGGATTGCTGGCCGGGTGCCAGTGAATCGAGCACCACGCCCGAGGCGGTGCAGATATTGAGCGTCGTGTTCTGACCCGGCGGCAGCGCGGTGATGTAGGGCGTGAGCCGATCATAGATCGCGCGCGTCATGCCCGGCAGCGCCAGCAGTTCTGAGATGCTGGTGATCGGGATGTTCGCCGTGCGATAGGCCGGTGTCAGCGACAGATAAAGACTGTCCTCGGCGCCATCCGGGGAGGTGACCTCGCTGTCGGCATCGATCCAGTCGACGACCTGCGAGGCGACACCGACATCGATCCCCAGCAGCGTCAGCAGCGCCTTGAACTGCGTGAATTGCTGCGGATCGACGACGCCCTGGGCGTTGATCAGGCTGTTGATGTTGAAGCGCCCCTGCAGATCCTCGAGCGAGGCCTCGAGCGTCACGCCGGTGTCGAGCTCGGCCGGGCCATAGGGCTGCGCCCAGATCTCATCGGGCGAGACGATCGGGCTGCCCTGCAGCGACTGCTGCAGGGCGTAGGCGGCGAGCCCCTCGGCGCCCTGCGCGAAGCGTTCGGCCTGCATCCACGTGAAGACGCTGGTGGAGCGCTTGGCAAAGAGCACGCCGCCATAGCCGATCGCGACTGCGAGCGTGGTCGCAATCGCCACCAGGATGATGGCGATCAGCAGGGCCATGCCGCGCTCGCGGGGTCGGTAGCTCATCCGGGAATCTCAACGATGCACACGAGCGTGCCCCAGTCATGCAGCTGCAGCGTGATTTCCACCGCGATCGGTCGCTGGCGCATCTGGGCCAGCGTCGCCGCGGCATTGCCGAGCGTCGGCGGCGGCCAGGTCGTGTCCCAGTTGTAGCCGGCATCGAGGTAGCGGAAGCTTAAGCCATCGACCTGATCGAGCAGATCGCGCTCGATGACATTGGTCGTGCCGGTGCCATCGAGGACCGGCAGGTTCTGGCGAAACAGGTGACCGGCGCGCAACTGATAGCTCACGCGCTGCAGTTCCGGGCGCTTCAGGCCCACCGGATTGCTCCAGCCACCGCGCGTCAGCGTGATCAGCGCCGCGCCGGCCTGCGACAGTGCCGTGGTCGTGATCGGCAGTGTGCTCGCATCGGCTGTTATGTTGCTGCTGCTGTTGACGCTGCTGCTGGCCAGCTGCTGGGACAGCGAAGTGCCGAGGCTCCCTTGCGGAATGTAGAGCGCGGCGACGTAGCCGTTGCCCAGCAGATCGCGCACCGGACGCGGCTGCAGCAACTCGAAGTCCTGCTCGAGGATGCGCAGTGTCTGCTGCACGGCGAGCAGCCGCGCCGCCTGCTGATCCACCTCGACCCGGCTCTTGAGGCCCTGCTGCAGCACTGCATAGCCGAGTGCGGCCATGATCGCGGTGATGAACAGCGCCACCATCAGTTCGATCAGTGTAAAGCCGCGTGTGCGCGCCCCGGGCGTGCGGCTCATGGCGTGCCGCCGGTGTTGGTCGGCGGCGTGGTGATGCCATTGCCGGGCGTGCCGCCGCCGTTGCCCGTGCCGTTGTTGAAGCCGCCGATGCCGCCGCCGAGACCGCCCGTGCCCGGGCCGCGCTGGCCGCCACCAACACCACCACTGCTGCCGAAAGTGGCCGCATTCCAGGTCGGCACGGTGCCATTGGCAGCGCCCTGCGAGGTGCCATAGAAGCCCACGACGGTTGCCAGCCAGTTGCTGTTGGAGACGCTCACGGCCGCGGCGCCCTGGACATTGCGGCGCACCTGCACGGTGATCCGCAGCACGCCTGGCAGCTCGATCTGATCGATGGTCTGCAGCCAGTGCCAGCTGTCGTTGGCAAAATCGATATCGCCTTCCATCGTGCCGGGTGTCGGCGCGTTCAGCGTCAGCCGCGT
>JBEKOK010000241.1:0-6187 GCA_049521875.1 Steroidobacteraceae bacterium | reverse complement strand
GTGCCGAGTGCATCGCGTTGTTTGACACGGCTGCGGGTGCTTTGACGCCGATTCAGTTCGCCGAGCATGTCGCCGGACCGCTCGCGCGCGTGCTGGCAGAATTCCGCCGCGCGTATCCAGCACTGCCCTTGATCTATTACTCGCGCGAGACCGGGCCAGCGCACTGGGCGGCGCTCGAAGCGCTTGATCTGCAGTGCCTCGGGATCGACTGGCGACATGATCTGGCGGCGACGCTTGCCGCACAGACGCCGCGCTGGTGCGTGCAGGGGAATCTGGATCCGGACTGGCTGCTGCTATCCGCTGCGCAGCTTGAGCCACGGGTGCGCGCGGTGTTCTCCAGTGTGCAGGCACTGCCGGCCGCGGTGCGCGCGGCGTGGGTGTGCGGCCTGGGGCACGGCGTGCTGCAGCATGTGCCTGAGGACAACATCCGGCTGGTGCTGAAGATTCAGCACGAGATGTTCGCCTGAACCAACATCTGGCGCTCGAAGGAGCTCAGAATGGTTTGACGACCGCCAGAATCAGGATGGGCACGAAAATCAGCAGCACGCCCTCATTGAGGAGCCGCAGCGCGAAGCTCGAAGGCATCGGCTGGTTGCGGCGCATGCGCCCGAGCAGCACGCTCAACAGGCCCTGATACAGGATCAGTAGTACGACAAAGATCAGTTTGACCATCAGCCAGCGGCCGGTGTCGCCGTAGCCGAGCCAGAGCCAAAGCCCCGCGCCCAGTGCCACGATTGCCAGCACGCTCATGAATCCGTGCAGGCGCCGGGCCATGATCACGAGGCGTCGCACATCCTCGCCGGCCGCGCGGCCCTCGACGAAATGCACGAAGATACGTGGCAGATAGAACAGGCCGGCCATCCAGCCGAACACGCCGAGCAGATGCAGGCTTTTCACCCAAAGCATAACGTGCGACTCACGCGAATGAAAAATAACGCATCCATTATGAGCTGAGGCGCCGCTGCTGCGCTATCAGCGCGCCGGAGCAGCCGCTAGACTCTGCTAGCTGTCCCATCATTAGCAATTTGAGTTCAATATCGCCGTGGATTCCACCCCGACCCCTGCCGCGCCCGGCGATTCGCTGCCCAAGCCGCCATTCTGGTTATACGCCCTGTGCCAACTGCCACTCGGACTGCTCTATGGCGTGTGTGCGGTGCTGATCTTCATCGTGCGCTATGGCTTACGCTATCGCGTACGTGTGGCACGCGAGAACCTGCGCGGCTGTTTCCCTGAGTGGTCCGAGGCGCAGCTTGCTCAGGTGGTCAATCTGCACTACCGCCATCAGGGTGAAGTGCTGGCCGAGGCGCTCAAGCTCGGCACCTTTAGTGGCCCCGAGCTCTTGGCGCACGTGGAAATCAGCGGTTTCGAGCCGATCCGCGCGCAGCTGCGCGCCGGCCACTCACTGTTGCTGCTGACCTCCCACCAGTGCAACTGGGAATGGCTGTTGCAGGCCGCGACGATCCACATGGGGGTGCCGGTCTTCGCGGCCTACAAACCCCCGCATGGCGCGGCCGCCGATCGCGCCGTGCAGTGGTTGCGCGGGCGTCTCGGCGTACACATGGTGGCCGGCAAGCGGCTCTTGCGCTCGGTCGCGCGCCAGCGCAACAGCACGCATGTGGTTGGCATGCTGGCCGATCAGGTCCCGACCAGCAGCGGTGGCCGCGTGTGGGTCACGTTCCTCGGGCGCGAGACGGCGTTCTTCCCGGGTCCTGCCGAGATCGCGCGGGTATGCAAGTACAGCACCTATTTTGTCGGCCTGCAGCGCATCGGGCGCGGGCGCTACCGCACGCGGGTGGCACCGATCGCAACGCCCGCGGAGCCACTTGACGCCGCCAATTTCATGGCGCGCTACGCAGCGCAGATCGAGATCGACGTGCGAGCGGCGCCGGCTGACTGGGGCTGGACCCACCGGCGCTGGAAGCTCACCCGCGGTACCGACGAGCCGCTGCTCGGACCGATCACGCCAGCGAACTAGAACTGGATTTGAGCCTCACCGAGCGCACCGAACTCTGCGCTCGCGGACTCTCCGGCTGGAACTTGCCGCAGACCGTTACAACTGCCGGTCGTCACGACCTGACCGGCTTCGAGCGCCAGGCCATGTTCGAGCAGTGCGCCGGCGAGCCACACGACGGGTAGCAGCGGATCATTGAGTGGATGGCCACCGCGGCCCGAGTACACCGCCGCTCCGCCGACGGTAACCTGCAATGGCAACTGCTTGAGATCGAGCGGCCGCCACGCGTTGCAGGGCGGGCCCACGACCAGGCCTTCATTGAGGATCAGGTCTGCCAGTCGCTCAAGCGGCGTGACCGCCTCGAAGTCCACGAAGCGACTGACGACGATCTCGATCGCGGCATGCGCTGAACCGATGGCCTCGATGACCGCCGCGCGCCGTAGCGTGGGCTCGGCCGGCAACGCGTTCAGGGTATGTGCCATGCGAAAGGCGATCTCGGGTTCAATGCCGAACTCGCGCGAACCGGCGCTCGGCGCACGCTCGGGCGTGAGTTGCGCCGGCGAGGCGAGCAGGGCGCTCGTGGCAATTGCGGCAAACGTGCCGTGCTCGGCATCGAGCATCGTTGATTTCCAGCCGCCAACGCGCAAGCCCAGTGCGCTGAACTGGGCGCGCTGGATCGCGTAGGCCTCGGCTTCATCGCGCGGGATGAGCGCTGCGGGTAGGGCTCGGAGGCGCATGCCGCTGCGTCGTGCCTCGAGCAGCAGGGCCGCGGCCTGCGCGCTGCGCCCGCCCTCAGCCGGCATCGCCGCTGCCCTGGCGCGACTCGATGAAGTGCGCCAGCTCGGCGACGGTCGGATGATCGAACAGATCGGTGATGTCGAGCAGGCCCGGCCAGCGCTGCTCGATCTGCTCATGGATTGCCATGAACCTGAGCGAACTGATGCCAGCATCGAAGAGGTTGTCGAGCCGGCCGACGCGTCGGCCTTCGAGCGCGTTCTCGCAGAAACCCTGCAGCGTGGCTTCGATGGCCCCATGGCCCTCGGCGGCGAGTGGCTGTGCCGCCGCCAGTGCCGCGAGCTCGGCGAGCTCGGCGGCGAACGCCCCGGCCAGGTATTCGTGCTCAAGCAGGTGACGCTGGATCTTGCCGCTGGTCGTCTTCGGAATGCGCTTGACCGGCACGACCGCCGTGATCTCGATGCCGGCGTGCTCGCCGATGCGGCGCGCGACCTGGCGCGCCAGCGGCAGGAATTCGCTCATGTCGCCGCGGTACCAGACGAACACAATGATCTGATCCGAGTCGCTGTGCTCCGGGCGCACGCCGGCGACCACGACCTTGCCCAGGTCCAGTCCCTCGATATCGTGCGTCAGGGACTCCAGATCATGCGGGTAGTAGTTCTGCCCGTTGACGAACAGGATTTCCTTGTGGCGACCGGTGACATACAGCTCGCCATCGTGGAATACGCCCAGATCGCCGGTGCGCAGCCAGCCATCGGCCGTGAAACTCTCGGCGTTGGTCTCGGGTGCGTCGAGATAACCGGCGGTGACGTTCGCCCCGCGGATCTGAATGTGGCCGACGCGATGCTCGGGCAACGCGCCATCCTGTTCATCACCGATGCGAACCTCGCAATAGGGGATCGGTTTGCCAACGCTCGCCAGCAGCAGCGCATTGCGCTCGGTGGGGCCGACGATCTCGATGGCCTGGCCGACACCGAGCTGGTGGCGATTGAACGCCGTCGTGCGGTAGCGCCGCCCGAGCGCGGGGAAGCTGACCGCCAGCGAGGCCTCAGCCAGGCCGTACACCGTGTACATGCTTTCGCGCTTCAGGCGCGCCGCTGTCATGCGCGTCAGGAACTCCTCGCACAGCTCGACGCTGATCGGCTCAGCGCCGTTGAAGATCAGGCGCACGCTCGACAGATCCAGATCGGCGATTGCGCGCTCGCCGAGGACCTTGAGGTAGTGGCGATAGCCGAAGTTGGGTGAACAGAGGATCGAGGCGCGGACCCGCGAGGCAAATTGCAGCCACAGCAGCGGCCGGCGTACGAACAGGTCGGTGGGCATCAGGTGCGTGTGCACGCGATTGGCAAACATCACCAGGTGAAAGCCGATTAGACCCATGTCGTGCGTGAGCGGCATCCACGAGAGACTGACATCCTCAGGGCCGAAGTGAGCCACCTCGGTGGCACCGCGGATGTTGGCGATCAGGTTGGCGTGGCTCAGCACCACGCCCTTGGGCGTGCTGGTCGAGCCGGAGGAGAACTGGATGAAGGCGGTATCGCCCTCGCGCACCTCATGCTCACGCCCGGCGCGCGAGACATCATCCAGATCATCGACCAGGAAGGTGCGGGCGCGCAGCGCCTCGAACTCGGCGCCGGCGCCAACCGTCGCCGCGAAGGCCCCGAGGCGTTCGAGCAGGCGCTGCTCGGTATACAGGAATGGCGTGCCAAGCTGACGCGCGATCCGCAGCAGCTTGTGCCGGTGTTCGTCGCTGATGCCGGGTGCGAGCGGCACCGGAATGATGCCGCCGAGTACCGCGGCCCAGAATACGTCGATGAATGGCTCGTTGGCGCCCAGCAGCAGGATCAGCCGGTCGCCGGGACGGGCCCCGAGCTGCTGCAGGTGATAGAGGATGCCGAGCGCGCGCTCGTACAGTTCCCCGTACGCGACCGCGCGCGATTCATTCTCGCCTTCCAGATAAGTGATCGAGCGCGCGGCGCCGCGGTTGGCATGCATCAGCGCGCTGAGCGTGGTGGGATTCATCGTGCTATCGGGTTGACGGGGAGATTGAAGTCGTTAATCGTAGGAACATGAATCCAGCCATTCTAACGTACGTCGAGCTGCCGGGTCAGTTGCCGCCACAGATCGCGGTGCAACTGCGCGCAGCCGTGCCCTATGGCCGGCGTATGCGCCTGGCGGCCGAGGGTGCGCCGGCGATCGCCTCGCTGCTCGGCATCGCGCTGGCGCGTGTGCTGCTCGGCGAACTGTTGAATGAGTCTCCTGCATCGGTCAGATTGCAGTTTCCTTACCGCAAGAAACCCGTGGGCCCGGTCGGCGCGGACTTCAGCCTCTCGCACAGCGGCACTTGGCTGGCCGGGATTGCCTGCGCAAGCGCTCGCGTGGGTCTCGACATCGAAGCGACCGCGGCGGCGAGTTCCAGCGCACACGCAGCGCGGCGCGACCTTGTCGACTGGACCGCACGCGAAGCGACCGTCAAAGCCGGCGCCAGCTCTCTGAACGAGGTCAGTAAGGTGCAGGTGCACGACTCGCACTGCCTGTGGCGGGAGCAGCGCTGGTTGCTCGTGCGGCCGCAAGGGCCCGAGGGTCTGATCGCGGCCGTGGTCAGCGACCAGCGGCTGGCCGTCGCGGTGCGTTGGCTCACCTGGGAGAGCCTCGTTGCGCGCGTGGTTGCGCCCGGGACCCAGATGGCCTGCGCATGAGCGATCCGGGCACCGGCCGGGGGCTTCGCAATACCCTTTATAAGCAGGTGACGCTGTCGGGCCGGCGCATGACACCGGGCCGGCGCATGCTGTATCGCCTGGCCGCGCCGCTGATCGCAGGCATCGTACGGCTGTGGTGGCGCAGCTGCCGGATTGTCGCCGTGGTCGGCGAGGAACACCTCGATGCGGTGCTGGCCCAGCACCCCTCGTTTCTGCCGGTGTTCTGGCATCAGCACCAGCTGATGCTGGCCCGTTACCTGCTGCAGGTGAAGGCCACGCGCGAGGTGCGCACCGGGTTCCTGATCAGCCCCTCGCTCGATGGCGAGCTCGGCGCGATGATCATTCATCGACTCGGCGGCCATGTGATTCGTGGCTCCTCGACGCACACCGGCGCGCTCGCGATGAAGGAAGTGTTCCAGGCGCTGATGCGTGAGCAGGTGAGTCCGGTGCTGACGCCGGATGGACCCCGCGGCCCCCGATTCAAGTTCAAACCGGGCGCGATCATGCTCTCGCAGATGTCCGGGCGAGCGATGCTGCCGCTGGCGTATGCCGCCTCGCGTGCGGCGCTGGTGTACTGGGACAAGTTTGTACTGCCGATGCCTTTTTGCCGGATCGCAGTGGCGATCGGCCCGGCGCGGACCGTGGCGCGTGGTGGCGGTGCGGCCGGATTCGAGGCCGTCCAGGCCGAGATGGAAGCGACGCTCAAGGCGACCTACGCGGCCGCGCGCGCAGCACTTGAGGCGGGAAAGTAACGTCGAAGCACTTTTCGATGATCGATCAGCGGAAGCAGGTCTCATAATTT
>JBEKOK010000240.1:0-6214 GCA_049521875.1 Steroidobacteraceae bacterium | reverse complement strand
ACCTGGGCGCGCTCGCCCAGATACTCGCGCACCATCGTGCTCACCTTGATGGCGATGTGATCGCCATCGAGATACAGAAAGAACATGCTGATGACGGTGACGAACAGCTTGCCGGCATTGCGGCCCAGGTTCCCGAGCACGGCTGCGGCATTGCCACTGAGCGAGCTGACCAGACCATGCAGCGCATTGTGCAGCCACTGCGGATCGCGCTGCATGCGCTCGTTGAAATCCTGGAAAATCGGGCCGATGAGCGGCAGGTGCAGCAGTGAGTCGGGCAACTGCACGCCGCTGGCAAGCAGCGGGGCAAAGTCGCGATACAGCTGCGCCAGCTCCGAGCGCAACATCATCAGCAGCAGCGCCATCGGCACGATCACCGCCGCAGTCAGGGCCAGCGTCATGATCAGCGCCGCGCCGGTGCGGCTGCCGCCGAGCACCCGGGTGCTGCGCTCATAGAGCGGCCAGCTCACATAGCAGAGGATGCCGGCCCAGATCACCGGCACGATAAAAGGCCGCAGAACCGCAAAGCCCAGCAGCAGCAGCGCCGCCAGCACCAGCCCGGTCAGCGTGCGACGCAGCCACGGATCAGGGAGCTGGGGTTCCAGGTCAGGCTCCCGGGCCGCGGCCGCTGGTGCTCGCGAAGCGCACGATGTGCGCTGCGCTCTGCTGCGGTTGTTCGTGGTGCAGCAGGTGACCTGCGCCCCTCAGGCACTGGATATCGGCGCGCGGCAGCGCGGCGCGGAAGCGCTCGAGCACTTGCTCACCGGCCTTGCGCAGTAACTCCGAATCACTGCCGTAGAGCAGCTGCACCGGGATCCGGATCTGCTGCCAGCCCGCCTCGATCTGGGCGCGCGTATAACGCACCGGCGAGGACAGCTGCAGGCGTGGATCGGCGATGATCTCAAAGCCTTCGCCGTGCGGCCGCGTCCAGACCTGCGCCAGGTAGATCGCATGGGCGGTCGGCAGCGCCGGATTGCGCCGCTGCAGCATGCCGGCCAGTTCCGCCACGCTCGCGTACCGGCGCTGCACTGCCGGCGCGCGCAACTGGTCAAGCCAGCTGCCGATGTGCGCCGGAAATTCCGCGGCCGCGATCTCGGGCATGCCAAAGCCCTCGATGTTCACCAGCCACGCGAGCCGCTCCGGGCGGATCGCCGCGTACAGGCTGGCGACCATGCCGCCCAAGCTGTGGGCAATCACCGGCCACGGCGCCGTCGCACCGAGCGCATCGAGCACGGCTTCCAGTTCAGCGAGCCGATCGGCAAACCAGTAGCGCTCGGCACGCCAGGCGCTGCTCCCGTGGCCGCGCCAGTCGATGCCGAGGAACGCCCACTCATCCGGCAGCGCATCTACCAGTAACTGCCAGCCGGCCGCACAGTCCATCCACCCGTGCAGCAGCAGACAGGGCCGCTCGCTCGCGGGGCCCCAGCGGGTCAGCGCAATGTGGCCCTCGCGTGTCTCCAGCATCTCGGTGCGTGGCACGCGCCGTGGTCGATACGCTTGCGGTTCACTCGTGCGCGCGGCAGAGGGCTGCGGACTCGCCATCAGCTGCCCAGGAACATCCGGTAGGCCGGATTGTTGGTCTCTTCGCTGTAAGGAAAGCGCAGGTCATTCAGGTGCTGCAGAAACTCGGCGCGCTCGGCGCGCGGCACCTGGATCCCGGCCAGTACGCGCCCGTAGTCCGAGCCGTGATTGCGATACTGGAACAGGCTGATGTTCCAGTTGGTGCCGATCGCCTGCAGGAAGCGCAGCAGCGCGCCGGGCCGTTCCGGAAACTCGAAGCGGTACAACAGTTCGTGCTCGATCGCGGCGGCGCGACCGCCGATCATGAAGCGCACGTGCAGCTTTGCGACCTCGTTGTCGCTCATGTCGATGACCGGGTAGCCCGCCTCACGCAACTGCGCACCAATGCGCTGGCATTCATCACGGCCCTGCGAGAGCTCGAAGCCGAGGAAGATGTGCGCCTTGTCCGTGCCCTGGTAGCGGTAGTTAAACTCGGTGATGCTGCGCTGTCCGAGCAGCTCGCAGAAGCGCAGGAAACTGCCGGGCTGCTCAGGAATCTCCACCGCGAACAGCGCCTCGCGACCGGCGCCCAGATCTGCCCGCTCGGCGATATGACGCAACCGGTCAAAATTCATGTTCGAGCCGCTGTTGATCGCCACGAAGCGCTGCTCGCGGCACCTCTCGCGCGCCACGTAGTGCTTGATGCCGGCCACGGCCAGCGCTCCGGAAGGCTCGACGATCGAGCGCGTGTCCTCGAAGATGTCCTGGATCGCCGAGCAGATCTGGTCGGTATTGACCAGCACGATCTGATCGACATAGCGCTTTGCCAGCTCGAAAGTCTCCTCGCCAACGCGGCGCACGGCCACGCCATCGGCGAACAGCCCGACCTTGTCGAGGGTCACGCGCCGCGCCGCGCGCAGCGATTCATACATCGCGGCCGCATCTTCGGGCTCGACGCCAATGATCTTGATCTTCGGATACAGCTGCTTGACGTAGGCGGCGATGCCCGCGATCAGCCCGCCGCCGCCGACCGGCACGAAGATCGCATCGAGCTCGCCGCGCGACTGGTGCACGATCTCCATGCCAATTGTGCCCTGCCCGGCAATCACATCCGGATCATCGAAGGGATGGACGAACGCCAGGTTGCGCTGCCGCGCCAGCAGCACCGCGTGATCGTAGGCGCTGTCGAACATGTCCCCGTGCAGGACCACCTCACCGCCGAGGTCGATCACTGACTGGACCTTGATGGTGGGCGTGGTCTGCGGCATCACGATGACCGCTGGTATGCGCCGGTGCCGGGCCGCCAGCGCCACGCCCTGGGCGTGGTTGCCCGCCGAGGCGCAGATCACACCGCGCTCGGCGACCGAGCTCGAGAGGTGCGCGATCTTGTTGTAGGCGCCACGCAGCTTGAAGGAGAAGATCGGCTGCAGATCCTCGCGCTTGAGCAGCACGCGGTTGGCCAGGCGTCGCGACAGACGCGGCGCATCCTCGAGTGGCGATTCGATCGCCACGTCGTAGACCTTGGCCTTGAGGATGCGCTGCAGGTAGTCGTCGCTCATGGGGCAGAAGCTTAAAGTATTAGGGCGGCCTTTGTCCGAGCCGACGCCCTGACGAGCCCGGGGGTAACAGCAGCGGCTTCAGGCGCCAGGCTTGAAGACGAAGCGAAACTCGGTGTTGCCGACGGTCAGCAGATCGCCTTCGCGCAGCGCCTGGCGACGCACGCGCGTTCCATTGATGTAGACACCGTTGGTGCTTGCGAGGTCTTCCACGACCGTGCCCTCGTGCGTGAGCAGCAGCACCGCATGGTGGCGACTGACCGAAGGCGTGTCGATCTGGATTGAATTATCCGGTGTGCGCCCGATGGTCGTGCGGCCGGTGAGGACGTGCGCAATGTTGGTGGCACCCGAGCGGCGTACCAGCAGCGGACTGCCTGGCGCGTTGCGCCGGCGCGCCTCGGCCTGCAGCCGCTGCACGACCTGTTCGCGCTCCTGCAGCGCGCCCGCGAGCCGCTCGATCTCCGCGCGCAGCGCGGCTTCATCGGCGGCACTGCTGTCCGGTGCGCGCGTGCGTAAGCGCAGGTGCGATTCGAGCGTATCTTTCTGTGCCTGGGCTTCCTGGAGCCGACGCTGCGTGGCTTCGAGATCCGCCTGCGCCGTGCTGAGTTTACCGTGCACCAGGCGGATCATCTCCCCGTGGTCACTCAGTTCCTGCTCGAGGACCGTAATGCGCTCATTGGCGGCGGCAAGCTCGGCGGCTGGAACCATTGGCGCCGCTTCAGGTGCCGGCGGCGTGGCCGCGCTTGCCGGCGCTGGCGTGAGCTCGCCCTGCAGCTCAAGTGCGTGCTGCTCGGCCAGCTGCGCGCGGCCGTTCGCTTCGGCCAGCTGATGCTGCAAGTCATCGACCATGCTATCGAGCTTGGCGATGCGCCGCCGGTCCGCGCCGGCGGTGGTGAAGGCGGTGTTGAGCTGCTGCTCGAGATTGGCGATCTGCACATCGCGCTCACGCACGCGGATCTCGGCATCATGGAGCATGTCATCGAAGATCTGGCGGCGTGCTTCGAGCGTACGGAGCGACTCGAGGTAGCGCTCGGCGCGCACCTGCAGTTCATCCGCAGCCACGGCGCGCTTTACCGGCGGCAGCAGCGTCGGCGCACTGGCCATTGCCGAGGGCGCTTCCTGCAATCGCGCCTCGAGCGCCCGCAGCTCCGCGGCACCGCGCTCGGCACGCACCAGCAGCTCGCGCTGCTCGGTGCGCGCGGCACTCAGCTGCACGCTGAGCGCACCGGCCTGATCCTGCAGCTCGCTGATGTGCCGATCCCGCACATTGAGCTGGCGCTCGTATTCATGCAGCTCCTCGCTGCGTCCCTGGACCCGTGCCTCAAGCTCGCCCAGGCGCACCGTCAATGCATGGACTGTCTGCTCAAGGTTTTCGCGCGCAGCGAGCGCCGCATCACGCGAGGCCTCGGCAGCGATCAGCGCTTCCCTGGCCGCCTCGCCTTCAGAGGGCGGTGCAACCCAGGTGTCGGTTTCGGAAACATCAGTGGCCGTGGCTTCAAGATCTGTGAGTCCGGGCATCACGGCGGTCCGCTGCAGTTCCTCTGGCGAGGTCTCGTTATCGTGGTCCTGAAGTTTCTTCATGGGTCTGCGAACCGGTGTCTTTGTAAGCCATGCGGCGAGCGCTTGGCCGCTCGCTCCGTTGTCAGTTCATGCCTAGAAAATCTGTCACTCTCTGCAGCGTGGTTTCAGCCACGCCCCGCCCGCCCGGCTCCCCGCTCAGCCCCAGATCGAGCTGCAGCACCGGCATCGCCGGCGGCAGCGCGAGGCTCGCGCTCGCAGAGAGCACCAGTTTGCCCAGTACCCCCCGGCGCGCCTCGATCAGCGCCAACGCGACGGCTCCGCCGCTGCCGTGAGCGATGACATTCACGCGCCGGAAGCGCATCGAGTCAAGAAAATCCGTCAGCGCACTGGCCAGTTCGGCCGTGCCGGCCCCCGCTGGCGGTGCATCCGACTCGCCCGATCCGGGCAGGTCCGGGGCGTAGATGGAGCGGTCGCGCCCCAGCGCCAGCAGCAGCCCGTAGAAGGCCCGACCGGACCCCGGCGCCCCGGGAATGCACAGCACTGTCGTGGCCTCATCAAAGCCACCGCCAGCGGGCATGACATGATGCACATGCAGCTGCCCAAAGCGGCATTCGAAATAGGCCCGGCGCACGCGTGGCGCGCCGGCAGCGACACCGCCTGGGTGCGCGTCCGGCCTGCGATCGGAGCTGCGCTCGGATGAAGGAACCATCGGGCAAGCATACCAACCTGCCATCGAAAAAAGCGCCCGCCGGAGGGCTCCGGGTCCGATCCGTGACGAGTTTGCCGCACTGCCAACTGCTTCGCGCGGCTGCTGCGGCCCGACGTCAAAAACTGGGCAGTGTCCGATTGACGTTAGCCGCGCAGTTCAGGTTCTATCGTGGGCAATGTTCGGCTTTCGCTCCGTAGGGCTCCTCGCCGCCGTGCTGGCCGCTACGCCGATCATGGCCGGCGAGACACCGGCTGCGCCGAGCAGTAACGTTCCCGATGCGGCGACCCTGGAGGCCGCCCACGCGCGGGTCGGTACCATCACGATCCGGCCACACCAGATCTTCGATCTGAGCGACCCGCATGAGAACGGGGTGCTGTATCGCCTTGCTGACCGGCTGCACGTGCGCTCGCACCAGGCAGCGATCCGCGCCCAGTTATTGTTTCGTAGCGGCGATCCCTATGACCCGCGGCTGCTCGAGGAGACTGAGCGGAATCTGCGCCAGCTGCCTTACATACGGGAACCGCAGGTGCGCGCCACGGCCTGGCATGATGGCGTCGTCGACATCGATGTCGATACTTACGATGTCTGGACGCTGCAGGTGGGGCCGAGCCTCAGCCGCTCTGGAGGCACCAACAGCACCAGCATCGGCGTGGCCGATGACAACATCCTCGGTTACGGCAAGCAGCTCGGGATCGGCTGGTCGAGCACCGTGGACCGTACCGGCACGTACATCGCGTGGAATGATCCGAACCTGCTCGGATCCCACTGGACCGATACCGCTGTCTGGCTGACGAATTCGGATGGCTACAGCCGCGGGTTGCAGCTCGCACTGCCTTTCTATCAGCTGGCCAGCACCCGCAGCTACGGCCTGCTGCTCTCGGATACCGTGGAAACCGACACCCGCTACCGGCTCGGCCTCGCCTACGATGAC
>JBEKOK010000239.1:0-6226 GCA_049521875.1 Steroidobacteraceae bacterium | reverse complement strand
ATGTCCTAACAGGATGTCAGCGGTTTACGAAATTCCACACGGCGGAGATGACCACGGATCCCTCGCCAACGGAGGAGGCAACGCGCTTCACCGAGCCCGCCCGTACGTCGCCGACCGCGAAGATGCCGGGCATCGAGGTGGCGAACGGCGAGATCGGGTATCCAGCTTCGGCGCCGGTGGACACAAATCCCTTGTCGTCGAGCCGCACCAGATCGCTCAACCATGCGGTATTTGGCGCGGCCCCGACCATCACGAACAACGCGCGGGTGTTCAAGACCCGTGTCTCGCCACTCGCGACCTGGCGAATATGGATCGAGTCCAGGTGTTTCGATCCCTGCAGCGCGCTGACCTCGGCGCCGTATTCGATGGTGATTCTGGGATCCGCCTCGAGACGACTCGACAGATAGCGCGACATCGATGCAGCGAGTGAGGAACCGCGTACCAGGAGGCGCACCGAGCAGGCCGATCGACTCAGGAACATGGCGGCCTGCCCGGCGGAATTGCCTCCACCAATGACTACGGCCTCGGTTCCCTTGCAGTAGCGTGCTTCCATTTCAGTCGCTGCATAGTAAATGCCTGCGCCTTCAAAGTCGGCAAGGCGCTCGAGTGGTAGGCGCCGGTACTGAACGCCGGTGGCAACGACCACGGATTTTGCAGATATGCGCTGCCCGTTTTCAAACGTCGCGCAAAAGCGCCCGTCCTCGAGCCTCGCCAAGTTCTCAACCCGTCGCGGCATCGCGAAGCGGGTTCCAAACTTCATCGCTTGGATCTCGCCGCGCCAGATGAGGTCGGCGCCCGAAATCCCCGTCGGGAACCCCATGTAGTTTTCGATTCGGCTCGATGTACCCGCTTGACCACCAATCGCGACATCTTCGACGACCAAGGCGCACAGGCCTTCTGCCCCCGCATAGACGCCCGCGGCCACCCCGGCCGGGCCGCCGCCGACGATCAACACGTCGAAGGACTCATCATCGCGAAAGTCCAGACTCAGGCCGAGCAGGCGCGCGACTTTTTCTGGTGTAGGGTCGGCGACAACGATGTTGCGGCCGAATATGACGGCAGGCACGGCTTCCACGATCGAGCACAGGCGTGCGGTCTCGAGCGCTTCGGCACTGGCCAGCGGCAGCGAGGTATAGGGGATCCGATTGCGGCTGGCGAACTCGGCAATCCGACGGATCTCGCGGTCCGCCTCCTCTCCGATCAATCGCAAACTGCTATCCCCGGCGTCGAGTTGTCGGCGACGCCGTGCGGCAAACACCGTAATGATGATGTCCGACATTTCCGGGATCTGGGACATCAGCGTGAGCATGGCCTCACGCGGAACTTCGATCACCCGGGTGTCCTTGGTCGCGCGCATGGCCATGGACCAGACGCCGCCACTGAGCAAGGAGATTTCCCCCATGAATTGGGTCGCACCCAGCGTAGAGGGTAGTTGACGTTCGTCGGTGTAGGGGTTCACGACTTCGACCTCCCCTTCCTCGACGAACGTGAAGCGATCCAGGGGTTCGCCGGGTCGCGCCAGGAAGGTACCCTTGGGATAAGACACGACTTTGCCCGCCGCACGCAGCGTATCCACATGAGCCTCAGAGAGCGGTATACGCCGCATCTCCCGCAAGTCGGCGCCTATGCTTTCCATAGTATCCATTCCCGGATTGGTGTCTTCGTCATAGGGTAACCACCTACCGAGGCTTGGGAGGGTTGGCCAGGGCGGTCAACTCGCCGGTAATGCAACGCCCCGCAACCCTACTGGAGGACCACGCGCGCCGAGACGCGTCAATTCAATTGCGACTCCCAGTCGCGAGGAACCTTCCCTGCGGGTCCCGGTACCGGCTGGTCTTCCGGATGCCAGCGTGGCGCAGCCAGTTCCTCATCCGGAATCGCCGTCTGCTGACGATAATCGTAGAACCAGGTTTCCCCTGGCTCGAAACTGGCGATGATCGGATGGGCGCTGGCGTGAAAGTGTTTGGTAGCGTGTTGGCTCGGCGAGCTGTCGCAACAGCCGATATGCCCGCATTCGGTACAACGCCTCAAATGGAACCACCAGCCGCCAGAGGAAAGGCATTCGACACAGCCCACGCCGCTCGGTGGCACGTTTGGTTTGATTCCTGCGCGCGGATGCTTCAAGTGCCCCCCCGGGTTGTGATTGATTGAGTGGGATTGTTGGCAAGTATAGGCCGCCACCCAGGCATTTGGCTAAGTGCGCCCATTCGATGATGGCGCGCTCTGTGCCGGGGTAGTGGTTAGATTCGTGTAAATAGTGGCGCTTTCTTCGGAGGTCTGCAAAGCGCCTCGAGCAACGGACTGTGGATGGCGCTGAAAGCAAGGTCCACTTTGCTGTGGAAACAGTCGCTTAAACTTTTGGAGCAAGACATTCATTGCGGCGCTTGCGCCAGCTATAGTTGGTACGGTTATCCACAAGACGTTCGAACAGCGCGTCCGCTCCCGAGCCAACGATTCCAAGTTCTGCTCGAAGTGCTCCGTGAACAGTGGAATCTGTCCGCCAACAACAACCATGCCAAGCGATTGATTCAATTAGCTTAATAGGCATCGTCCTTGGCCGTGAGGTTAGGCAGATCGATTGCCATTTGCCGAGTCCGCCAGGCCGCCGACATTTCGTCGAGAAAGCGCCACTATTTACACGAATCTAACCTCTACCCCAAATAGAAGCGTATCCATCGCGCCCTCGCGTGCACGGGCAATCAGAAACAACTGATGGGTGACAGGATCTATGATGTAGAAACGATTCTCGACGCTGCTCACTGTGCGCCAGAGCACCATCATAGGCAGCGCCGCAGGCTGTCCGTTCTCAGTGGCGGCGTAGCTCGAAGCTAGCGGCAGTTTCGAGGCATCGTGCTCGGCGATCGAGTCCAGTAGTTTGTCGGCAAGCGCGGTGAGCTGCGCGCGCGCTCGACTGTGGCCAAGCCCAGCACGTGCCCGCATTGAAGGTTAGGATCATGATTGCCGCGATCGAGACAACGATCTTGCGTGGGTAGAGTGTCACTTCAGCTCCTGCAATTAAGAAAGCGGGTAGGACTTACTGCCGGCCAAAGAAATCATCTGCGTCGGTTTCGAGTGGCACGTGGATATTCCAGTGCTCAACGAGTTTGTCGTCCTTAAAACGCATGATTTCAACCAATTCATTACCAAATCCCGGCTTTCCGTTTGTGACGTGAATGTGCGCAAAGACAAGATCGCCTTGAGCAACGATCTGCCGGATATCGAAGTGCAGGTTGGATCCCGTGATCTTGATCTCAGAGGCTCTCACTTGCTCGAACGAGTGAGTGAGCGTGTCCTTACCGAAGTGGTCGGTGAAGTCGGTGCGTGACACATACTTGTCGAACGCATCTGCCGGGCGATGTTGATTGAACCAGAGGTCAAGCATGTCGGCCGCCAGTTTGCCGTTTCCGGTGCTGAGCCCAATGAGATCCGGCGAGTCCGCAGCGGCGCTTCCGGCTGCGAGACAAACCATCAACAACACTCGAGAGAGGACTTTGCTCATATGGCTCTACCTACGTGGCGGGGTTTGGGGAGACCGAGGCGACGGGTTTCCGAACACGACCTTAGGCGCGACGTCCGCCCCGCTCAAATGCCCGGTCACCGACGTCATGGAGCACTTGAATGCGCTCGGCCTCTGTTAGTCGCTGTGTCGAGGCCAATATGCGCTTAACGATGTCACCGTAACTACCGCCCGAATTACCCGCGTCTGAGCCCCAAAGGACACGATCCGGTCCATAGACGTCGACTACTCGACGCACAAAGTCCGTACTGGAGACCTCCGCCTCGCGCAGCAAGTCCAAATTTATGGCCGTTACCTTGTAATAGATGTTTCTGTGCTTCGAAAGCGAGGCTTGCAAGGCGTCTAGCCCATAGTCGGGCGCGCCACGCGGTATGGGATAGCCAGCATGATCGAGCACGAGTCGCACGCGCGGGTAGCGTTCTGCCAGAGCACTCAGCTCCGAGATCGCCTCGGGCGGACGGCCCGGAGCAGTGATCATCAGGTCTGCCACCAGCCCATGCTCCTCGAGAGCCGCCCAGGTGTTGTGGGCCTGGGGGGAACTGAGCCATGAAAAACTCTTATCAGGACTCATGCCCCCAGTGAGCCGCACGCCGGCGAGTCCATGGACCTTAGCCAGCTGCCGCACTTGGTCCGGCGTGTGAATATCTTCGGCGTCGAGTACCACTACGGGCCGGAATCTGGTGGGATACTTATCACTGGAATCGATGATGTAGCTGTTGTCGAACCCATAGGTGCCTTTTTTCTGGACGGCAGCTGCGGCCTGCACCCCTTTTTCATCCATCCACCGCACGACGCGTTCAGCATCCGTTTCAGCCCGTGGGGCGTTGTCGCTGTGTCCGCCAGGCTGGCCACCGACGCCGGGTGGCAAACCACCGCCGCCCGGACCGGCGCCTGGCGGCGGCGTCCCCGGCGCGACACGGGGATAGCGCTGCTGATCATCGGCCACCAGGTGCAGATGCCCATCAAACAACCTTGGCAGGCCTGATTCAGCCAAGGTCCGTCGCAATGTCAGCGGCACCGCTGTCATCGCGGCGGTCGCCGCAATAAAGTGCCTCCGAGTAACCATCCTAATTAAGTCCCTTCAGGCGCATTGTTGCGTCGATCATTGCTAAAGCTCCGGCTCGATTACAGCTGACCCATTAATGCGCGGAGGGGCCGGGGGTCCAACCTCCAACAACTCAAAACCGCGCGTCTACGACTACACCAAATACGCGCGGCACGGTCGTGATAGCGCCGACAGTTACCTGTTCTGGAGTCGTCATCGTTGCGGCATGGTAGCTCGCTATATTGGAGTCCTGCATGTACTTCTCGTTGGACACGTTGTGCACATAGAAGGTCGCACCGTACTTTGTGTTTGGTGATCTCCACCTCAGATCAAAGTCATCAAGAAACTGATTGCCGATATGAATGTAGGGCTCGGCGGGCAGCTCCGCGGCGGTCAAGGTCGACTCATCGTAACCCGAGGTAAAGCGCACCTGGTCGTAGACATCCAGAGTGGATCCGCCCGGTAATCGGAACGTATGGTCGTAACTCAGCGCCGATGATAGAGGCACCATGAGCGGGATATGGGACTGGGCGAGTATCGACTGAAAGATGGGAGTCTCATTGACGAAGTAGCCGTCGGTATAGCCAACGTTAAATTTCACACGATCATCCGCTGTTATGCGGTAGTCGGTCTCCAGTTCCAGTCCAAACACTTGCGCCGGCGATGAGACCGTGGCGAAGTCACCCGGAATCGTCGGGTTGACGTTAGCGGTCTCCTGAAAGCCCTGATAGGCGTAGAAGAAGGCATCGGCATTGACCTGCAGGTGATCATCTAGAAAGCGGTTTTTTGAACCTACCTCATACGAAGTCAGTTTTTCCTGAGTCAGCTCATTGACCACAATCGATTCAGTAGTTCCACTCTTCACGGTGATCAAGTTTTCGCTCCCCGGCAGGAAGCCCGTCGAGACCATTGCGTAGACCAGGTTCCTGGGCGTCAACTCATCTTCGACTCGGATTTTGTAAGTCAGATTGTCATACGAGAGGTATCCAGCCGGGCCGCCAATACTGCCGTAGCCCAGATTCTCAGGCAGCCCGTTCATCGGTGAATCAAAGTTTGGCGCGGTATTGCCCGCGGCAAAATTCTGCGTAACCAATTCAGACTCCTGTATCCGAGTGCTGTCATACCGCAGCCCCGCAGTGACACTCCATGTCGAGGCGATCGGCAGCGTGGCCTCCGCGAAGGCACCCACATCCTGGGTGTTGGTGGTTGTCACGGAATCCGAAACGAGCGCCCTGGAAACGCGCCAGATCGGGTTGAAAATGGTCTGCTGCGAGTTGTCAAAGTAGGTTCCACCCACAGCCCATTTGATGCGCGAATCATCGTGTGACGCCAGCCGCAGCTCATGCGTCAGATAGCGATCCAGTGGCACACTTTGCTGCTGCTGAATGTGTCCGTTGAAGGCGACGACACTGCCACGGGTATCGTAGGTGTGGTAAGCAGGAATGTAGGTGAGGTTGCCAATGCCGACATTCCAGTTCAGTTGCGCCCACAACTGATGCATATCGGTAACGTTTGGAAATATCGGAAATCCGGAGATCACTTCAATACTTCCCGGGATGTTGGGAATGTTCTGCTCGATGGCACCGCCGGAATTGTCGTAGTCGGCGCGATCCACGTACCCCACCAGCAGGCTGAAGTCGCTGTTTGGCTGGTAGAGCACTTTA
>JBEKOK010000238.1:0-6227 GCA_049521875.1 Steroidobacteraceae bacterium | reverse complement strand
CGTCATCGATCAGCTGGAGTTTGGCGAAGCGACCGACAGCAAGAAGGCGGTTTCGCTCCCGGTGCGCTTCGCAGTCGCGCTGCTCAAGGACAAGGATGGCGTGATTGATCTGACGTTACCGGTGGATGGCTCGATCGATGATCCAGAATTTCACATCGCGCCTGCGATCTGGAAATTCCTGGAGACTCTGCTGGTCAAGGCAGTAACGGCCCCGTTCTCGGCGCTCGGACATCTGTTCGGCGGCGGCGAGGAACTCTCGTATGTTGAGTTTGCCCCCGCGAGCAGCGAGATCGCGCCTGAGCAGCAGCAGAAGCTTGAAAAACTGGTCAAGGGCCTCACCGCCCGTCCGGCATTGAAGCTCGACATCCCGCTTGAGGCCACCGGTACCGTGGACAGCGGAACGATCTCGAGGGCCGCACTGGATGCGCGCCTCAACGCGTTGCCACCGGTGAAGCCGGCAAGCGATCTTCTGCTGCAGGCCCAGCAACACGTGGCGGCGCTGGCGCGGCTTTATCAGCAGGCACTTGGTGCCGCGCCAGCCTATCCGCCAGAGCTGGCCGGCAAGCCCGGTGCAACACCCGACGCGGCGGCGCTGGCGGCGCTGCTCAAGCAATTCACGCCGGATGCTGAGGCTCTGGCGGCGCTTGGCAAGGCGCGGGCCGAGGCGGTGCAGGCGCTGGTTCTGAACAACACCGGCATCGCGCCGGAGCGTGTCTTCCTGACTGAGCGCGCGCCGGAAGGCGCGGCCACTGATGGGGCGGTTCGTCTGGAGCTCAAGCTCCAGTAGCTGGACCTAGTGTGATTCGGTCTTTGCCAACTGGTGCAGCTCGAACACCAGATCGAGCGCCTGCCGCGGTGAGAGCTCATCCGGTTTGATTCGGATGAGGCGTTCGCTCAATTCGGCACCTACCGTGGGTTCGGGCGGCGGTGCGAACAGCGCCAGTTCGCCCTGGGGGCCCGCTGGGGCCGCCGGCGCGCGCGAGGCCTCAAGCTCGCTTAGGTAGACACGTGCGCGCGCTATCACCGGCCGCGGCACGCCGGCTAACTGCGCTACTGCGAGACCGAAGCTGCGGCTGGCCGGGCCGTCCATCACGGCATGCATAAACACCAGCGAGTCCCCGAACTCGGTCGCATCCAGATGCACATTGACGCAGCCCTCGACCTGCTCGGCCAGACGCGTAACTTCGAAGTAATGGGTGGCGAAGAGCGTGAAGGCGCGCACCGTGCTCGCCAGCTGGTGCGCCACCGCCCAGGCGAGCGATAACCCATCGAAGGTGCTGGTGCCGCGCCCGATCTCATCCATCAGGACCAAACTCTGGGCGGTGGCATTGTGCAGGATGTTGGCGGTCTCGCTCATCTCCACCATGAAAGTTGAGCGGCCGCCAGCCAGATCATCGGCAGCGCCGATGCGCGTAAAGATCCGATCGATCGGGCCGATCTCGGCATGCGTTGCCGGTACAAAGCTGCCGATGTGTGCCAGCACGGCAATCAGCGCGGTCTGGCGCATGTAGGTCGACTTACCGCCCATATTGGGGCCGGTGATGATCAGCATGCGCCGTCGTTCGTTGAGCTCCAGATCATTGGGCACAAACGCGGCCTCGCTGAACCGCTCGACCACCGGATGGCGCCCGCCAGTGATGCGCAGCACCGGCTCCTCGGTCAGCCGCGGCTCGCTCCAGCGCAGTGTCACGGCGCGCTCGGCGAGCGCCGCCAGCGCATCGACGGCGGCGAGCGCGGTCGCGGTGCTCTGCAGTGCGCCGAGTCGGTCAGTCAGCTGCGTCAGCAGCTGCTCATATAGTTCACGTTCGCGGGCCAGTGCCTTCTCGCGTGCGCCGAGCACGCGATCCTCGAAGCTCTTGAGCTCCGGAGTGATGAAACGCTCCGCGGACTTGACCGTCTGACGGCGCAGGTAATCGGCCGGAACGCGCTCGGCTTGCGCGCGCGCGACCTCGATGAAAAATCCCTGGATGCGATTGAAGCCGAGTTTCAACCCGGGGATTCCCGAGCGCTCGCGCTCGCGTTGCTCTAGCTCCAGCAGGAACTCATCGGTGTGTTCGGAAATGTGCCGCAGCTCATCGAGCTCGGCATCGTAGCCCACCGCGATGACATCGCCATCGCGCAGCAGCGCGCTCGGTTCAGCGGCCACGGCCTGAGTCAGCAACGCATATTCCTCGGCATGCTCGCAGGTGTCCGCGAGCAGCGTGCCAAGCAGCGGGGAGTCAAACTGCTGCAGCCCGGCGCGCAGCGGCGGCAGAGCGGCAAGCGCGCCGCGCAGCTGCACCAGATCGCGCGGCTTGGCAGAGCGCAGCGCCACGCGGGCCAGCACGCGCTCGATGTCACCGATCGGGCGCAGCGCGGCCTGCAGTGATTCGAATGCACGCGAGGCGCCCAGTGTGCCGACGGCGTGATAGCGCTCGCGCAATGCAATCCGATTGCGCAATGGGCGGCCGAGCCAGCGACGCAGCGTTCGCGCGCCCATCGCAGTGACGCTGGTGTCGAGTATTGCCAGCAGCGAGGGCTCTGTCGCACCGCCCAAGCTGCTCTCCAGCTCCAGGTTGCGACGCGTGGCGGCATCGAGCGCCAACGCCTCGTGACGCTCCTCGACCTGCAGCGCCCGGATGTGTGGCAGGGCGCTTTTCTGCGTGTCGCGCACGTACTGCAGCAGCGCGCCGCCCGCGCGGATCGCGAGCGAGAGTTCATCGACGCCATAACCGCGCAGATCCAGCGTTCCCAGCTGGTCAGTCAGCAGGCGCGAGGCGCTCGCGAGCTCGAAGTGCCACGGTGGCCGGGTACGGAGCACGGTGCCAGCGCGGCTCAGGGCTTCGTGGCTGCGCTGATCCTCGGCCAACAGCAGTTCCGCCGGACGCAGCCGCTCGAGCTCCGCGGCCAGCGCCGCGGGACCGGTGGATTCCTGAACAATGAATCGACCCGAAGCCAGATCGAGCCATGCCAGGCCGAAGCGCTCACCGTCCTGGGCAAGTGCGGCCAGCAGGGTTTCTCGGCGCTGGTCGAGCAGGGCATCTTCAGTGACCGTGCCGGGGGTGACCACGCGCACCACCTGCCGTTCAATCGGTCCCTTGGCCTTGGACGTGTCTCCCATCTGCTCGCAGATGGCAACCGATTCTCCGCGGCGGACGAGCTTCGCCAGGTAGCCCTCGACGCTGTGGACGGGCACACCGGCCATCGGGATGGGCGTGCCAGCAGACTGGCCCCGCTGGGTCAGGGCGATATCGAGCAGCGCCGCAGCGCGCCGCGCGTCCTCGTAGAAGAGCTCGTAGAAATCGCCCATCCGGTAGAGCAGCAAAATGTCTGGATACTGCGCCTTGATGCGCAGGTACTGCTGCATGACCGGGGTGTGTGCGCCGAGGGATTCTGTTTCTGACATTTTAGCGAGCGAACGTTAGCACGGACCCCAGGCTCCACCAATGCCGTTCGCTGTCGTCCTCGGGCAGCAGCGAGCCGACACCAGTGTCTGCTGCCATCAGAATCGAGGCGAACCCAAGGCTTACTACCGCAACGCGGCCAAACTAGGTAAATTGGCTGTCATCTTGCCGACCATGGCGACGCGAGATTCATGAGCGAACCCGCCAAAGCCGTTTTTCTCAGCTACACCTCGCATGATGCCGAGGCGGCACGGCGTTTATGTGAAGGGCTGCGTGCTGCGGGCCTGGAAGTGTGGTTCGACCAGAGCGAGCTGCGCGGCGGCGATGCCTGGGATGCTGCAATCCGGCGCCAGATCAAGACCTGCGCGCTGTTTGTTCCGATCATTTCTACTAGCACGCGCGAGCGTTCCGAAGGCTACTTCCGGCTGGAGTGGAAACTGGCCGTGGACCGCTCGCATCTGATGGCTGCCGAGAAGGCCTTTCTGCTGCCGGTGGTGATTGATGCCACCAGCGAAGCTGACGGCTCGGTCCCTGAGCGCTTCCGGGAGGTGCAATGGACGCGCTTGCCGGGCGGAGATCCGACCAGCGCTTTCATCGAGCGTGTGGCGCGCTTGCTGGCGATCGACGGCCCGAGCGAAATGGGGAACATTGCCGCGGCGCCGTCGAGAACGACCGCCGCGGCGGCCGCACGCCGTGCCGAGCCATCCTCAGCCTCGGCGGCAACCACATCGGTCGGGGCTGATCGGCCAAAGGCCCGCGGCAAGTACCGCTGGCTGATCGGCGCTGTTGCGCTGTTGGTGTTGGGCCTAGTCGTTCACTACGTTCGTCATCGACTGGCTCCTGCAGCAAACGTGATGCCCTATTCAATTAAGGATCGGCGCATGACCTTTGCCATGTTGCCGTTTCAGGCCGAGGCGCAGGATCCGACCGCGGTAAAGATCGCGCAAGCGACAGGCGCCATGCTGATCGGCCAGATGGACGAAGAGAGCATATGGGGGCAATTGGCATCACAGCCCAGCATCGCGCGTGCCTTAGCGAAGTCCGCGGAGCCGCGCGATGTGGCCGACGCGCTTGACGTGCATTTCGTGATTCGCGGCAACGTCACTCGCGCCGGCACGGGCTACGAGGTCAAGCTCTACACGCTCGATGGCATCACCGAGCGCGTGCTCGGGACTCAGACGCTGCGGATTCCGCCCGACGCGCTGGTACCTCGCTGGAGCGAAGATGTCATGCTGGCAGGGTGGAAGCTGATGTTCTACGGCATGCAGGCTGAAGCGGCCGCGGCCCGCAACAAACCGGATGAGGCACTCGATGTCCGCGACCTGACGTTCCGAGCCTTTGTGGACTGGGTTCCGGAGCATGAAGGCAAGAACGGCAAAGGCGCCTATACCAGTGCGGCCGACCTGCTCAAGCGCGCGTTGACCCTGGCACCGGACGATGCACTGGCCATTCGCGGCACGGCCGACATCAATCTGTGCGACTGCGTCGACGGGTGGTCGACCAACGTGGCCGAACAGCAGAGTATCGGCGCGGCGGCGGTCGATAAGTATCTTTCGATTCATCCCGACGATTTTTTCATGCTGGAACACAAGGCCGAGGTTTACCAGTTGCGCGGCCGCTATCAGGAATCGCTCCTGCTGCTCGATTCGCTGCAGACGCGTAATGCCGAAGAGTCTGATGTGATGTCGTTGAGGGCCAGCGCATTGCTGCACCTCGGGCGCCCCAAGGACGCGCTCGGTATTGCCAAGGCCGTGGCCGATCGCTACGGCGATGAATGGCCAGAGACACTCGGATCGCTGGCCGCGGTCGACTATGAACTCGCCGACTATGCCAACGCCGAACATATAGCGCAGCGAGCCACGACGCGGATGACGGCGGTGCAGCTGCGCAATCCCAATGTCGGTTCGGTCCAGCTGACGCTGATCGCGGCGGCCGGCCGCCTGCATGACGAGGCCGTGGCCCGCTCGGCGATAGGCGACCTGAAGGCCGCGGTTCCTGGACTGGACTCGATCGCTGCAGTTCGCAAGTGGCTGTACCCGCAGGCTGATCTGTACGGCTACGAGCCGCTATTCGAGGGTCTGAAGCTCGCCGGCCTGCACGATTGACCCAGCCGGGCGGCCTGCCGCCCTTGGCCTTAGGCCGTATAGGCTAAGTTTCCTGCGGGCCCTACAATCGGCGGCCAATAGGTGCCGACCAGACACTCGGGGCACCACATAACGGGGGCAGATCAGCATGGCCGGAGCCGCGGATGCCATCCTCGAAACGCGGGGTCTTGCGAAGGACTTCAAAGGGTTCGTCGCTGTCGACGGCGTGTCGCTGAGCGTGCGCCGTGGCGAGATCCATGCGCTGATCGGCCCCAACGGCGCCGGCAAGACGACCTTCTTCAATCTGCTGACCAAATTCCTGCAGCCAAGTGCCGGCGCGATCCTTTATCAGGGCGCCGATATCACACGCGAGCAACCGGCCGACATAGCGGCACGCGGCATCGTGCGCTCGTTCCAAATCTCGGCGGTGTTTCCTAATCTGACGGTGCTCGAGAACATACGCATTGCCCTGCAGCGGCCGCTGGGCGTCTCCTTTTATTTCTGGCGGGCGCCGGGCAGCCTAAGCCGGCTGAACGCGCGCGCCATGGCGCTGCTGACACAGGTCGGACTGGAAACCTGGGCCGACACGCTGGCTGCGGATCTCGCCTACGGGCGCAAGCGTGCCCTGGAGCTGGCGACCACACTTGCTCTGGAACCGGAGCTGATGCTGCTCGATGAGCCGACCCAGGGCATGGGGCACGAGGATGTCGCCCGCGTGACGCAACTGATCAAGACCGTGGCGGCGAACCGGACCGTGCTG
>JBEKOK010000237.1:0-6241 GCA_049521875.1 Steroidobacteraceae bacterium | reverse complement strand
GCTGTTCCGGTATGCGGTTTCATCAACCGGTGAGCGGCTATGCCTTGGGGCCGAAGAGTGCGAGCTTGAGCCGATACAGCGCCGAGATGTCTTCATCCCCATAGCCGGCACTGATCACTGCGGCGTAATCACTCAAGGTTTCTTCCACCACCGGCAGGTGCACCCCGAGTGCTGCCGCCATGCTCTGGCAGATCCGCAGATCCTTCTGATGCAGGCGCACGCGGAATCCGGCCGGGTAGCTGCCGGCCGCCATGAACGGGCCGCGATTCTGCAGGTACCAGTTGCCGGCGGCACCGCGACTTAAAGTGGCGATCACCTTCTCCAGATCCAGCCCATGCGCCTTGGCAAAGGCCATTGCTTCGGCATTGGCGCGGTTGACGCCGGCGCAGATGATCTGGTTAGTGGCCTTGGCGGCCTGTCCGGCACCGTGGCCGCCAAAATGCGTGATCGTCGTGCCCAGCGCTTTCAACACCGGCAGCGCACGCTCGAGCGTGGTCGCCTCGCCCCCGACCATGATCGCCAGGCTCGCTTTGCCGGCCCCTTCGACGCCACCGCTGACCGGGCAGTCGAGTACTTCGACGCCCTTGGGTCCCAGCACTGCGGCGGTGTAGCGCGCGGTGTCGGCCGAGACTGTGGAGCAGTCGACCAGGATCTGGCCGCGCTGCACGGCCGGCGCCAGATCGGCAACGATGGCGCGCACATCAGCATCCGCCGACACGCACATCACCAGCACGTCGCATTCGAGTGCGAGCTGCGCCGGCGTGGCCGCGGCTGAACACCCAAGCTCCGTGGCCAGTGCTGAGGCCTTGGCGGCAGTCCGGTTCCAGACGCCCAGCAGCAGGCCCGCGCGATGAAGATTGCGCGCCATGGGTAAACCCATGGCTCCCAGTCCGATAAATCCGACGCGCATGAGAGATGTGCCCTCCGGTGACGCATGGTAGCGCGTCGCCGTCTGGGGCGGCATCGATTCTGGAGTGGGCGCCGCGGGGCCGCGGCGCGTGCTAGTTGTTGGCCGCAGTACCGCTCGAGCCGCAATACTGATCGACGTCGATCTTCGCCTGCGTCCGCTCGCGCTCGACTTCTTCATCCGAGAGGTAGGTCTGCTGGCCGCTGCTGTCGATCTTGTACAGGCGGCGGTATTCGATGTCCTTCTGGTAGCGGTCCTGAGCCAGCTTGCACTGTTCGGCACGCTTGGCGGCCAGGTCACTCTGCATGGCCTGATGGGCCTTCTGCTGCTCGATCTGATCGTTGGCCGAAGCACCCGCAGGCGGCTTGGACGTCGACTGCGAAGGCGTGGGCGTGGGCGTGCTGTTGTCGTCCGGACGTCGCGGCATGTCGCTTCGCACCAGCACCCACCCGGGCGTCGGGCGATCGGTGCAGTCATGACCGTGGGGGTCGCAGTAAATGTCGCCCGCTGCAACCGTGCCGATCAGGGCAAGTGTCAGACTCAGGCTCATCAGGTGGCGCATCGACGGCTCTCCGTAGCGAGAGGGCAGTATCGGCCCAAGGTGGGTCTGGGGCCAAGTGAACTGCTTCACAGACGTGATAGTGGTACTCGGCAGATCAAAAGAAAAGCCCCGGGCGAGCCTCCGCCCGGGGCCTGGCGACCCCGGCCGGGCCGCCCGACAGGGCGCCCCGGTGTGGCGGTGCTATTCGATGCGCTCGCCGTGCAGGGCCAGATCCAGGCCCTCGCGCTCCTCATCGGCCGTAACCCGCAATCCGATGGTCTTATCGAGGACCCACAGGATCAGCATGCTCATCGTGAAGCCGTAGATCAGCGTCGAGCCCACACCCCACAGTTGGGTCAGCACCGAGCTGTCCACGCCGCTGTATTCCTTGTTGACGAGGGCACCGGTCAGCAACGCGCCGACAATGCCGCCGACGCAGTGGACGCCAAAGGCATCGAGCGAGTCGTCGTAGCCCATGACCTTCTTGAGCGTCGTGGCGCTGAAGAAGCAGATCACACCCGCCGCGACACCGATCAGCACCGAGGCATTGGGCAGCACGAAGCCTGAGGCCGGTGTGATCGCCACGAGCCCCGCGACGGCACCGGAGGCGATGCCCAGCACGCTCGGCCGTCCCTTGGTAATCCACTCGGCGAACATCCAGGCCAGTGCCGCTGAAGCGGTGGCGATCTGGGTCACGGTCATCGCCATGCCGGCGCGTCCATCAGCGGCCACTTCCGAGCCGGCGTTGAAACCGAACCAGCCGACCCACAGCAGCGATGCGCCAACGACCGTGAAGGCCACGTTGTGGGGCGCCATGGTCTCCTTGCCATAGCCGATGCGCTTGCCGAGCATCAGCGCTGTGGCAAGACCTGCGATGCCGGCGTTGATATGCACGACCGTGCCGCCCGCGAAATCGAGCACGCCCTTGAGGTTGAGCCAGCCGCTCGGCTCCCACACCCAGTGCGCGATCGGGAAGTACACCAGCAGCGACCAGATGCCCATGAACCACAGCATCGCCGAGAATTTCATGCGCTCGGCGAACGAGCCGCAGATCAGTGCCGGCGTGATGATCGCGAAGGTCAGCTGGAACATCGAATAGACGACTTCCGGAATTGTCGGTGCCAGGTGCGAGACGGTCGTGGTCTTCGCATCGGCGAGCGATATGGCCCCTTGCATGAACATGCGGCTGAAGCCACCGAGGTACGGGGTACTGCCGGGCGTGAATGCAATCGAGTAACCCACGATCCACCACAGCACGGTGATCAGGGCGGTGATCGCGAAGCTCTGCATCAGCGTCGAGAGCACGTTCTTCTTGCGCACCATGCCGCCATAGAAGAGCGCGAGGCCCGGAATCGTCATCATCAGCACCAGCGCCATCGAGGTCAGCATCCAGGCGGTGTCGCCGGAGTTGATCTTGTCGTTCGTGACCACGCACGGTGCGACCGGCATCGCCGGGCACGCGCCCGGCGGCGGCATCGTCGTGGCCGCATCCGCTGAGGTCGCGCTGGCGGCGGGCGCCTCATCGGCAGCCGCAGTCAGGCTCGGCAGCGGCGCGAAGGCGAACAGCAGGCAGGCCACGGCGGCGGCCATGATGCGGTTGCCCATCCTGCGGTACGGCGTGGCGCTGGATTCGATGACCATGTCCGGAAGACTCCTAGGCTGTGCTATCTAGTATTTATTGAGAACTCAGGTGGCCGCGGTGCCCGTCTCGCCGGTACGGATGCGAATGGCCTGCTCAAGACCGCTGACGAGAATGGTGCCATCGCCGATGCGGCCGGTTCTCGAGATGTTGGCAATGGCCTCGAGGACCGGTTCGACAATCAGATCGTCGACCGCGATCTCGACCTTGGCGCGCGGACCGTGCTGCATCTCATGAACTTCTGTGACGGTGACGCCCTGGACGCCAAGCTGTGCGATGGCGTGGCGCAGTTCGTCCAGCTTGAACGGCCGCACGACCGCGGTGATCATCTTCATGAAGTGCAGATGGCAATGACGGGTCCTAACGAATCACGTATTTCGGTGACTTGCCGGTGCGCGTATTCTTGGATCAGTCCGCAAACAGCGCTGGTGCGGAAATGCAGAAAGCGTGCCACGCGCAAGGGTCTGGAAATCAGGTACCTCCCTGCCTCGGGACCCTGGTGTTGCACTATTGTGGCCACAAACCGCTCCGGTCACGCGCCGTTTCGGGGCAGCGTTCGCGGGCAGGCCCGGCAAGGAGTAGTACATGTTGGACAATGGACGTATCGAGGATCTGGCCCGTCGGCTCGCTGCCGGCATTCCCGAGGCGCTGGGCAGCGCCCGTCGGGACCTGGAGAGCAACTTCAAAGCCGTGCTGCAGAGCGCGCTGGGGCGGCTGGATCTGACGACCCGCGAGGAGTTCGATGTCCAGAGCCGGCTGCTGGAGCGGCTGGCCAGCCGCCTGGAGCGTGCCGAGTCACGCGTCGGCGAACTCGAGGCACGCCTGCGCGATATGGAGGCGACGCTGCCGCCGGTATCGGACTGAATCTGCAATCCTCAGCGCGCGCACGTCTATTGTTTCGCTATAGGAACAATAGGTGTTGTACGGCGACACATTGATCCGCTAATGTACTGACAGATTGCCGACTGACCCAACGCAACCCCATCGCAGCGGGGCGCGCACGAAAGCGTTGGGTTATTTCTGCGCCAGCGAGACGAGATAGTCGACGCCGGATTTGACCAGGTCATCGCTCAGGTCCGGACGCCCGCCCTTGGCTGGCATGACACCCGTAGTGCCGGTAAAGCCGTGTAAGGCATGGTCGTAAAGCGTTGCCTTGCCCTTGGCGATGCGAGGGCCCCATAGCGCCTTGTTGCCGGCGGTCGGGGCGCCAGCGAGGCCTGTGCCGTGACAGGTCTTGCACACCGCGTCATACAGGGCCGGTCCATCTTTGGGCACCGCCAGGGCAACAGTGGCGCCACCGGCCGGGGCTTCGATCTTCATCGCCGAATTGTCCTGCCCGGCGACGGCTTCGCGTGCGAAGGGCTTCACCCGCTCGTCGACGCTGGCCACATACATGGCATCCGAGTAGACCTCAGGGACCTCGGTCCGGGCGGCCACGTTGCGGGCGAGGGCCAGGATCGCCAGCGTGAATGCGATCAGCAGTCCGATGACCATGCTGAAGGTATTGAAGAACTTGGTGTCCTGATTGCTCACGGTATAGATCCGGTTCCTGCAAGAAATCGAAGCAAAAGTATAGCGGTAGAATAAGCAGCTTGCCCGCCAGGATTCGCATCCACGACCGGCACAATTCAAGGGGTTGCGGATCCTAGACTACTCCCGGCGCCGCCACAACTTGCCGCGTGTGGATTCGGGCTCGCGATGCCGGGCCACAGTGCTAGGCCTCGACGCCCACAGGTATCACATAGCCCGCACGCGGCAGGAGCATACGCAACAGCGGTCCGGTCATCACGGTAGTCACGACCGCCATGATGACCAGCATCGTGAACACGTTTTGCGGAATGAATCCCAGATCGAAACCGATATTGAGCACGATCAGTTCCATCAGCGCACGCGTGTTCATCAGGCTGCCGAGGATCATCGATTCGTTGTGACTAAACCCGCTTAAGCGTGAGGCGATGTAGACCGGAATCATCTTGCCCAGAATGGCGGCGGCCAACACGATCGCGAGCCATTGCCAATCCGAAGCCGTGACCAGGCCCAGCACGTTGGTGCGCAGTCCCGTGTAGGTAAAGAATACCGGCAGGAAAAGCACCAGCACGAACTTGCCGACCTGCGCGCGCCAGGCTTCTACGAACTCCTTGTGTTGATGAAACAGCAGCCCCGCCAGAAAGCCGCCGAAAATCGTGAAGATGCCGAGCTTGTAGGTGCAGATGCCGATTGCGAATACCAGGCAGATGACCACCGTCATCAGGTTGGGCGGCACATCGCCGTCCTTGATAGGCATCTTGGCGAGCAGCCACCGTACCAAGGGACGCAATGCAAACCAGGCGGCGGCCGCCAGCAGAAGAATCCCCGCGACCTGTAGTCCAACGGCACCGGCTGAGAACTGCGCCGAGGCGTAGGCCGAAATACCGGCCAGCACCACCCAGCCGGTGACATCGTTGGCGGCTGCGGCTGAGATCGCCACGACCCCGATCTCGGTGCTGGTCAAGGCAAACTCACGCAGGATCCGGCCCAGGATCGGCACTGCAGTAATGGCGAGGCCGACGCCGCAGAACAGGCTGTAGGTCAGGGCATCAACGTGCGGGGCCAGATAGGGTGCGGAAAACTCACCGATGGCGAATCCGAGTGCGAATGGCACGCACACCGAGGCCAAGGTAATACCTATCGTGCCATTGCGGTTGCGGCGCTGATTCAGGTGTCCGAACTCGAAGTCGGTGCCGATCTGGAACATCAACAGCACCAGCCCGATCTGGCTGATGATCGTGATCGGTGTCGACGCCTTGGCGCCAAATAAGTACAGCGAAGCACCCGGAAAGAAGTGCCCGAACAGCGACGGGCCGAGCAGCAGACCGGCGAGAATCTCGCCGATGACGCCCGGTTGTCCAAAGCGGCGCAGAATCTGGTTGCCAGCGCGCGCCACGGCGATCATCACGATCAACTGCAGAAGGATGTTGAACAGCAGGCCTTCTGTCTGATGAACGGTCGAGTGCATGCAAGGCGCTCCCGGACAGGCCGCTTCGCGGCTCTACAACGCAGTTAAAGCTGCCGCCTCGCAGTGACAAGCGCACGGCGATTTTTATAAATTGGCGCGCCCGGCGGGATTCGAACCCACGACCCCTGCCTTCGGAGGGCAGTACTCTATCCAGCTGAG
>JBEKOK010000236.1:0-6267 GCA_049521875.1 Steroidobacteraceae bacterium | reverse complement strand
GTGCTGCTGGCGTCGTGTTTGGCGTCTGGCTGTACGTCACGGTCAAGGAGCCTAAACGCGGCTGCCTTGATCATAACCTGCAGGCCGATACGCCAAGCTTCATGCAGACGATGGCGTACCTGTGGCGCCAGCGCTCCGCCGTGCACGTCATGATCGGGAGTGCGCTGACTGCACTGTGGGGCTGGGGCTTGATGTGGTGGACGCCCACGTTCCTGATCCGCAACTACGGCCTCTCGGTCGGCCAGGCGGGTGGAATTGTCGCGCCAATGAACCTGTATGGTGGAATCGCCGCCACGGTGCTGACCGCCTGGCTGGTCGGGCGCCCGTCAATGGCTGATCCGCGGCGCGTCGTCTGGCTGATGGGTGGCGTGATCGGCGTCGCGACGATCGCATCGATCATCATCTATTCAACACGCGACCTTCACCTGGCGACCGCGCTGTTCTGGATTTTCATCCCTTCGATCTATTTCTATATCGGTCCGTGCTTCGGCCTGCTGAATAATCTGGCCGAGCCGCGCATGCGTGCGCTATTTTGCGCGGCGACGCTGTTTGTTGCGAATGTTGGCAATCTGATCATCGCGCCGCAGGCCGTGGCATTCATCAGCGACCATGTCGCGCCAAACCACATCGCCAATGCCGCATCGCTGCGCTTCGCTCTGATCTGCCTGGCGCCAGTAGGCTTCTGGGCCACGTTCCACTACTTCTGGTCGGCCCGCCGTCTGATCGCCGATCAGGAGCGCGCTACCGGCATCAAAGTAGGCAAATTGGTTGCAACCTGAGCTGGCCCGCGGCGCACTGCGGCGCTCAGGCCCCGGACGCTCGTTTCAGCAGCGGTAGCAATGGCCCGAGGAATTTCTCGTAGTTCTTCCAGCGTCCCGTGGACGCGCGGTAGATCTTTTGGCGCACCTGCCACTTGCTGGCGGTAATAACCACGCGGTTCGTCTCTTGAAAATTCATGCAGCGCGGGTCCCACGGCAGGCCGGCGAACTCGAGCATGCGCCGCGTCCAGCGTTCCTGGTCTTCCGTGAGCGCCTCATAGGGAACTTCCAGGAGCGCGGTCGGCGGCAGCGTCGCGCGCCAATAATCGGTAATGCGCAGGTATTCGCCGTAATAGTGCGCCAGATTCTCGAGGTCGTTGGCATACGGGCCGATGTTGAAGAAATTCTGAAAATAAATGGACAGGCAGGTATCGAGGGGATGGCGTTGCATGTGAATGATCCGGGCCTTCGGGAAGACGGCATGGATCAGACCCGCATACAAAAAATTCGCAGGCATCTTGTCGACGACACGCACCGCCCCGCCACCGAGTGCGGTGAGGCGCTCCAGGCAGCTACGCGCGATGTCGGCCAGGAGTAACTTATCTGGAACCCCGTTCGGGCTAATCTCCTCGAGGCGGCGCCATGCATCGTGCCAAAACGTCAGCTCGCCGGCACCGAATACCGCTGGATGAGACGCGAGAATCTGTTCAGCCAGCGAAGTGCCAGATCGGGGCATACCCACAATCATGAGGGGCAATTCCGCCGTAGAACTCCCTCTTTGGCAATCCCGCAGAAAATCCGGTTGGAAGCGCCTGATGATCCGGTCAACCAGTGCAGTGAACTTCACTGGATCGTAAGTGGCACCAAAGCGTTTGGTCAGCTCATTGGCACGTGCATACTGCGGGAACGCGTCATCGAACTTACCCACGTCATCGAAATACTTCCCCAGGGAATAGCGCAGGCTGATCTCTGCGGTCAGCGGCAGTCGCTTAGCGAGAAGCGTCTCGACACCGCGCCGCCACTGCGAGTCCCCAACGGTCATCTTGCGATGGGTTGCGATGCTGGCAAAAGCCGAATAGAAACTGGGGTCGATGACGATCGCCTTGGAAAATAATTCCTCTGCTTCGGTGAATTCGCCGCGATCAGCCCGCAGTTCACCCAGGAATGACACAGCCTCCACGTAGTTCGGGTTGATATCGAGAGCGGCCCGGCAGCTGGCCTCAGCCTCAAGGGGCCGCCGCTGCTGGCGCAGTGCCAGTGCCAGACTCAGATGTGCGGGGGCATACGTGGGCTGCAAGGTCAGCGCACGTTGGTAACAGTCCATGGCGGCGCCCACCCGGCGCATTTCGAACAGCACCTCGCCGAGATTGCAGTGACTCTCGGCGCTGGACGGGTTGGCCGCAATCGCCCGCTCGAAAGCCGCGACAGCATCGCGGCGCCGACCGAGATCGCGAAACACCCTGCCGAGGTAGTTCAATGCAACGGTGTCGCCCGGATTTAATTCGATCGCCCGTTGGAAATTATTCACCGCCGCTTCAAGCTGACCGAGAGCCCCATGAACGAGTCCGAGGTAGCTGTAGGCGACGCCCAGCGTCGGATCCAGCGCGATCGCACGCTGCAGGCAGATCTGCGCCTCCACCAACAAACCCAGCAACCGCTGGGCATTGCCCAAATTGCACAGAATCACGGGGTCGTTCGAGCGCATTTCCGCAGCCAGACGGTAGGAGCGCTCCGCGTCCAAGTTCTGCCCCAGTTCCAAGAACGCATTCCCGAGGTTGTTCCGCGCCTCGACGAGCTGGGGGTTGAGCAGCAGTGCCCGCTCGTAGAGCGCCACCGCCTCCCGCACACCCCCCAATGCCCGCATGGCATCCGCGGCCTCCGCGATACCGTCAGCATCGTCGGGCTGGAGTGCGAGTGCCCGGCGCAGGCTTGCCAGCGCTGCGGCCCAGTCGCCGCGCTCGCGGCACGCCGTAGCGAGATTGCGATGCGCCTCAGCATCATTGGGCAGGAATTCGGCAGCGCGACGCAGCTCGTTAATCGCATCCTTGCCCTGATGCACGAGCGCGACGCTCAGGATTTTCCACAACATTCCGTTCTCGGAATGCGTCGCCAGCAGCTTGCGTGCGCGGCTTTCGGCTTCGTGCAGCCGGCCGTGGCTGACGAGGCCGACCAATGCGCCGATTTCCGGAGCACTCAGTGCACTGGCGGGATTATTCACGATAACGAATCAAGGCATCGCCGAGGGCATCTTTCAGTGGCTGGAGCCAGGGCCCGAAGTTCTTCCACTGATCCACCCCCTCGCGGTTGATAGGCTGTCGCACCTGCTCGGAGCTGGCCGTGCGTACGCTGCGTTCGGTCTTGTAAAACTCGACGCAGGCGGCCTCGAACGGTAGACCGCAAAACCCGAGGATACGGCGTACTTGAAATTCGAGATTATCAACGACGTCTTCGTGATGTACCCGGAGTACCCATCCTGGCAGCACATAGTCCCAGTGGCGCATCAGTTCGAGGTAGGTGCGGTAGTACCGGGCGATATCCTCCACGCTATAAGTGAATTCCTGCCCCTTAGCAAAGAGTTGCTTCAAGTTGCTGATACAGCAGGCCAGCGGCTCGCGCCGCGCGTCGATGATCTTGGCATTAGGCAGCATGAGGCGGATGAGCCCCAAATGCCGAAAATTGTTCGGCATCTTATCGATGAAATAGGGTCTGCCCGTCCGATAAACCCGGGTGTCCGCGAGGTACTTCTCGCCCAGCGCCCGCAATTCCTCAGGAGTCATCTCGGTCAGCACGCGAGGGTATCGCGGGTTGCTGGGATCCGGGTCGCGGCCACGCAGGTTGTTGGCCATCTGCTGCACATTCGGCAGCTCCTGTGTTCCCTCCACCTGCGAGTGCGAGGCAAGTATCTGCTCCAGCAAGGTCGAACCCGAGCGTGGCAACCCGATGATAAATATCGGGTCAGGATTGGGCGCACCCGAAGCGCTGTGGCGATGGAATAATTCCGGCGCGCAGACCTCGATCTGCTGTTTGGTATTACGCTCTATCAGCTCCGGGCGGTAATTGCTTTCCACGCGCTTGAGTGCGTTGCCCTCTTGATAGAATTTAAAGGACTCGTCGAATTCGCGCCGATCCTCCAGCGCCTTGGCCAATGCAAAGCACATGTGGTAGCGGTCGATTAGCGGCAGGGACGAGCCGGCGTGAAAGGCCTTCATTTCCTGCAGCTCATTGTCCGTGAATCGGTAAGTCTTGAGATTGGCAAGGCTCCAGTAGGCATCGCCGAAGCCCGGGCGGCAGCTTGCGGCCTGGCGGTACGAGGCGATGGCCTCATCACGGCGCCCCAAAGTCTTCAGGGCGTGTGCAATCGACAGGTGCAGGTCCGCGTCCGCGGGCGTGCCCTGGAGCAGCTCGCGATACAGGCCGATGGCGCGTTCGTGCTCGCCTAAGCCCACGGCGGCGGTGGCGTAAAGACTCTGAAGATACGGTCGGTGCTCAGGATCCTCGCGCATCAATCGTTCTAATTGGTCGCGGGCCTCGTTGTATCGGTGCAGCTCGATGAGCACTTCGGCATATTCGGCGCGCGCCACATGATAGTCAGGTGCAAGCTGAAGAACGGCCGCCAGCAGGATCTCCGGGTCGTCGAACACCCGGCGTGCAGTCCCGATACGGGCCAGCAGGCGCATGGCTTCCACCTCATTACCATGGCTCAAAAGGAATGAGCGGATCATGCGCTCGGCCTGATCGATGTCGCCATCCAGGAACAGTCCCGTCGCCGTGACGACCTCCGGCGGCAATTTGCGTAGAGTGGCCACTTGGCCAGCGGCCGCGTCTCTGGCCGCCGCGTTACCTGTCATCCGGTACAGCCCTTCGAGCATGGACCAGCTATTTGGGAGGGCATGATTCAGGCTTACGGCCAGAGAAATTGCGCCAATAGCCGCCTCCGCCTGCTTCAAGAAGACGAAGCAGTTCCCACGTTCCTCGTGCAGCCGGCTGTAGCGCGGATGGTGCCGCTCTAGGATCGCAAGGGTGGCCTGCGCGTCAGCGACCTGGCCCGAGAACCGCTGCGCCACGGCGGTCAACAGTAGCGCATCACGATGCAACGGCTCGCGCGCCAGCAAGGCTTGTCCCGCGTTCTGGGCGTCCGCGAACCTGCCGGCTCGCACCAAGGCGCGCATTGCAGCGAGCTCTGAGTCAATCGGTGGTGCGACGGAATCGCCGTCCGGGGAATTCATAATTACCTGCAAAAAAAAGGGGTGGACGTGAACGTCCACCCCAATTTTACCGCAACCGGCCCGCGCCGGCCCGACAGTAGGCCAGCTTAGAACTTATAGCCGAATTGGAACGTAATCACTCGGGGACGCAGCGGTACCTCCGACTTGACGAACTGGCCCGAAGAGGTATTCGTGCTCGCATCCGAGTTCGAGAGGTTGTTGGCCGTGATTTGAGCCGTCCAGTTATCCTTTGAAAGGCCAATTGACGCGTCGGTGGTCGTGTAGCCCGGCATGGTGTACTTACACAAGGTCGTGTTCGGTGTCCCATCGGCCAGACAGCCTCCGTTCGCGACCGTCAACTCGCCGTTCGGGAAGCTGGCCGGCTCGTTGCGCTCGGCGGCAATGTAGTTCGCGCCAAAGCTCACGAACGACTTGTAGGTGTCGATCAGGAAGTCGTAGCGGGCGCGCACGTTGAATTCCACCGGCGGCGAGTACGCCGGCGAAGTATCCAACACGCCAAAGGGATTATTGAACACCACGCCATTGACTTGGGTAATGCAATCACCCTTAGGGGTCGGGTTGTTCACCAGCTTGGAGGATCCCACCGTGCCGGAGCTACGCAAACACGGCGCATCCGTTTGATTGGTGCTGTTCCACGAGCTCGATCCCTGAACGGTCAAACCCTGCCAGACCTTGGCCACCAATTGCAGTTCGATGCCATTCACCTTATACGTCGGGCCGTTCACGACGAACGTGGTGTTACCGAGCTGAGATGGGTCGAACAGGGGCAACTGAATGCTCGACCATTGCATAGTGTAGGCGGACACATTGGCTTGCACGCGATGATTTAGGAACTCGCTCTTTAGGCCGATCTCGTTGTTGATCAGGTCATCGGAGGAGAAGCCGACCGGCTTCAAGTACTGATCGCTATTCTTACAATCCAAGGTTGCGGGATCAGCGGCAACGTAAACGCAATACGGTGCGACGGCCTTCAATGTAATCGAGGTGCCAGCAATGTTGGTCCCGGTGCGATTGAAACCGCCTGGACGGAATCCTTGGGAATAGGTGTAGTACGCGAGCACATCTGGCGTCACGTGCCAGGTCAGGTTGGCGCGCTGCCTGCTGCCGCCCTCTGACTTGTGCAGATTCATGCCGAAGCCATACGCGGCGGCGCCGGCAGCGCCGTACGGGGTGCCGTTTGCGACGTTCAGAATGCTCGATGTCGCGCTGTAGTACTCGGATCCCTGTTCGTACTCTTCGTAGTGGAAATGCCGAATGCCATAGGTCACCGTCAAGACTTTCGG
>JBEKOK010000235.1:0-6272 GCA_049521875.1 Steroidobacteraceae bacterium | reverse complement strand
AACATGTTCCCGCAGCTGACGATCACTGGCGGCGTGGGCAGCACCGCCACGCAAGTCGCGGATCTGTTCAAAGGCGGCACCGGTTTCTGGAGCATCGGGGGCGATTTGAGCCAGACGCTGTTCGCCGGCGGCACACTGCTGCACAAGAAGCGCGCCGCGGTCGCGGCGCTGGATGCGGCCGGCGCGACCTACCGCTCCACGGTACTGAGCGCGTTCCAGAATGTCGCCGACGCGCTGCACGCGGTCAGCACCGATGCCGAGGTGCTGGAAGCGAGCGAACGTTCGGCCAACGCCGCGGAGAAAAGCTTCCAAATCGCGCGCCGGCAGCTTGAGCTCGGCTCGATTGACTACCCGGCCCTGATGCTCGCGGAACAGGCTTTCCAGCAAACGCGGATTGCGCTGATCGTGGCGCAGGTGAACCGCTACGCCGATACCGCGGCGCTCTTCCAGGCGCTTGGCGGCGCCGGCATCTCGGCACTCAAACCCTGATCGGGCACGCCTCGGACCGGCGCGCGCCGTGGCGCTTGACGCCTATTGAGCCGGTGTACTAAAAGGCTGCAGGGCACGGAGCGCAGACCCCATCGGCACCCAGGCCGAGTGCCATAATTCTAAATTGATAAGGAGAGGCACAGGTGCCCCGAGCGAGCGAGCGGGACGTCGTCATCATCGGCGGCGGCCACAATGGCTTGGTGTGCGCGGCGTATCTGGCGGCCGCTGGCCGCTCGGTCACGGTGCTCGAACGACGCGGTGTCGTCGGCGGCGCAGCCGTCACCGAGGAGTTTCATCCGGGCTTTCGTAACTCCGTGGCCGCCTACACCGTCTCGCTGCTCAATCCCAAAGTCATCCGTGACCTGGAGCTCGCGCGCCACGGGCTGCACATCGTCGAGCGCCAGATCGCCAATTTTCTGCCGCTGGGCGGCAATTTCCTCAAAGTCGGCGCCGGGCGCACGGTCGCCGAGGTTGCGCGCTTCTCCACGAAGGATGCGGCGCAGCTGGGCGCTTATGAAGAAAAAATCGGGGCAATCGCCGATGTGCTGCGCGATCTGGTGCTCGAGACGCCTCCGAATGTCACCGAGGGCAGCTGGGCGAACGCACTGCCAGAGCTCCTGCGCACCGCGCGACTGGGCCGGCGGATGCAGCGTCTGGACCTGCCACTGCGTCGCGAGCTGCTGGCCTTGTTCGTCCAGTCGGCCGGCGATTACCTGGATGGCTGGTTCGAGAGCGCGCCGATCAAGGCGGCGTTTGGATTTGATGGCATCGTGGGGAACTACGCGAGTCCGTACACACCGGGCTCGGCCTACGTGCTGCTGCATCATGTCTTCGGCGAGGTCAACGGCAAGAAGGGCGCCTGGGGCCACGCGATCGGCGGCATGGGGGCGATCACTCAGGCGATGGCGCGTGCCGCCGCGGAACGCGGCGTCGAGATCCGTGTCGATGCAGCGGTGCGCGAAGTGGTGGTTGAGAAGGGTCGCGCCGTGGGTGTCATCACCGACTCGGGTGAAGTGCTGCGGGCGCGCTGCGTCGTCTCGAATCTCAACCCGCGCCTGCTCTATGGTTCGTTGATTGATCCGGCGGCACTGCCGGTCGACTTTCGCGAGCGCATGGCGCGCTGGCGCTGTGGCTCGGGTACGTTCCGCATGAATGTGGCGCTGTCGGAGCTGCCGGACTTCACCGATCTGCCGGGCCGCACGTTGGCCGAGCACCACACCGCAGGCATCATCATGGCGCCGTCACTGGCGTACATGGATCAGGCCTATCTGGATGCGCGCGCGACAGGCTGGTCGCGTGAGCCGATCGTCGAGATGCTGATTCCCTCGACGCTCGATGACACGCTCGCCCCGCGGGGCCAGCATGTGGCGAGCCTGTTCTGCCAGCATGTGGCCCCGCAGCTGCCCGATGGCGCCTCGTGGGATGATCATCGCGAGGCCGTGGCGGATGTGATGATCAGCCTGGTGACGACGCATGCCCCGAACTTCCGCAGCTCGGTGCTCGGGCGCCAGATCCTGAGCCCGCTCGATCTGGAGCGTACCTTCGGGCTGATTGGCGGTGACATCTTCCACGGCCAGTTGAGCCTGGATCAGCTGTTCTCGGCGCGGCCGACGCTCGGACATGCCGACTACCGCGGTCCGCTGCCGGGTCTGTACATGTGTGGCGCCGGTACGCACCCGGGCGGCGGCGTGACCGGTGCGCCGGGCCACAACGCCGCACGCGAAATCCTGCGCGACTGGCGCCGGCACCACTGAGCCAAAGCTCCGCGGCGAGCGGCCGATTCGCTCCGATTTCCCGTGCTTGCAGCCGTCATCAAGTCCGGCTAGGTGCCCAGATCCTCGCTCAGCGGCGTGGGTAAACAGACAAATACAGGTCGCTTTCAGGATGCGAGGGCCGCGCGGGCTGCTGCTAGCATCATTCGGCTATCGACAAAAACTGACTCATAAACGCTCTACCTGCGGGCGCGACAGGCATCCCATACATGGCATCCGATCCGCGCCCCTCCTTCGCTACCCCCTCGCACCGTGCCACGCCCGCGCCGCCTGATCGCGAGCGGCTGCAACGCCTGATGGCCGGAGAGCTCGCGCGTTTCACCGCCGAACATCCTGGCTCACGCGCCCTGCATCAGCGCGCGATGAACTCGCTGGTCAGCGGCGTGCCAATGCCGTGGATGGCGCGCTGGCCCGGTGGCTATCCGATCTACGTCCAGGAAGCGCGCGGCGCCCGGATCACTGACGTCGATGGGCGCAATTACGTGGATCTGTGCCTCGGCGACACCGGTGCGATGACCGGTCACAGCCCGGCGGCCGTGGTCTGGGCGGTCCAGAGCCAGATCGAGCGCGGGGTCACGACCATGCTGCCGAGCGTGGACAGTATCGTGGTCGCCGAGGAATTAACCCGCCGCTTCGGGGTCAGTCGCTGGCAGTTCACGCTCTCGGCGACCGATGCCAACCGCGCGGCCCTGCGCATCGCGCGCCAGATCACCGGACGGCACAAGATCCTGGTGTTCAGCTACAGCTACCATGGCACGGTCGATGAAACCTTCGCGGTCCGTGCCGAGGATGGCAGCACCCGCTCACGCGCCGGCAATGTCGGCCCCGCGGTCAACCCGGCCGTCACGACCTGCGCGATCGAATTCAATAATCTTGCGCAGCTCGAGCAGGCGCTCGCAGATCATGAGCTCGCCTGCGTGCTGGCGGAGCCGGCGATGACCAATATGGGCATCGTGCTGCCGGACGCGGGTTACCACGCGGCGCTGCGCACGCTGACACGCCGCCACGGCACGCTCCTGATCATCGATGAGACGCACACGTTCTCGGCCGGACCGGGCGGCTGCACCCAGGCCTGGGGCCTGGCGCCGGACCTGCTGACCATCGGCAAGGCACTCGGCGGTGGTATCCCCTGTGGGGCGCTCGGCATGAGCCCCCAGGTCGTCGAGCGACTCAGCGAGCAGCACGATGCCGATTACGAGGACACCGGCGGTGTCGGCGGTACCTTGGCCGGCAATGCCCTCGCCGCCGCGGCAATGCGCGCGACGCTCGAACAGGTGCTGACCCCGCAGGCTTTCGAGCGGATGAGCGCGCTCGCCAGCAGGCTGCGGGAGGGCATCGAGCGCCTGATCCGCACCGAGCAGCTGCCCTGGAATGTCACGCAGCTCGGCTGCCGGGTCGAGTACAGTTTCCTGCCCGTGGCCGCGCGCGATGGCACGAGCGCGCACGCCGCTGCCGATCGCGAACTGGAGAGTTACCTGCACCTGTACCTGCTCAATCGCGGCGTGCTGATCACGCCGTTCCATAACATGGTGCTGATCTCACCCGCGACCACGGCTGCCGATATCGAGCAGCACGAACAGTATTTCGCCGCCGCGGTCGCAGAACTCTTCGCTCGCTAACGGCCGCCCCAACTGCCTCTCGCCGACAAGGACATACCTCATGACCCGTAGCCGCAAGCGCAAACTGAATCGCAGCCGCCCGGCGCTCATCAGCATGCAGATCGCCTCGACGCTGCTGACCGCTGCCGGTAGCGCCTACGCCCAGCAGGCTACGCCGGCGGCCGATTCCGAGGGACTCGATGAGATCATCGTCACGGCGCAGAAGCGCAGCGAGAACATGCAGTCGGTGCCGATCAGCATGGAGGCGCTGGACACCAAGCGGCTTGAAGAACTGCATGTCACGGACTTGAATTCAGTGGCCGAGTATCTGCCGAGTCTTTCGTTCCAGACACTCGGTCCCAGCCAGGCGCAGATTTATTTTCGAGGCGTCACCAACGGCTCGGATGGACTGAAGGTGGGCTCGGCACCGATGGTGGGGGTCTATCTGGATGAACAGCCGGTCACCACCGTGGGCACGTCGCTCGATATTCACATTTACGACATGGAGCGGATCGAGGCACTGGCCGGCCCGCAGGGAACACTCTACGGTGCCAGTTCGCTGGCTGGCACCGTTCGCTATATCACCAACAAGCCCGACCCCAGCGGCAACTCCGCCGGCTACGATCTGACCGCAACCAATGTCGCTCATGGCGGCAGCGGCGAGATCGCCGAGGGCTTCGTCAACTTCGCGCTCGGAGACAGCGCCGCGATCCGCCTCGTCGGCTACAGCGAACGCGACCCCGGCTACATCAATAATATCGCCGGCCCCGCCGAGGTCTATCCGACCTCAGGAGTGCCGCGCGACAACAGCCAGTATCAGCGCAGTGACTACAACAATGTCGGCACGGAAGGCGGCCGCGCAGCCTTGAAGGTGAATCTGGCCGATGGCTGGTCAATTCTGCCCTCACTGATCTATCAAAAGCAGGGCGCCAACGGCTCGTTTGCCTACGAGCAGAACCTCGGCTACCTCAACGTCGCCACCTACGAGCCCATGCGCAATGACGATCAGTGGTATCAGGCCGCACTCACGGTGCAGGGCAAGATCGGCAATCTTGATCTGACCTACTCGGGCGCCTACATGCGGCGCACGATTAATAATGTGGTTGACTACTCTGACTACTCTTACGCCTACGACTCCTATTACGCGGCCTCGCCGCAGTATTTTGGCGATTACTTCCAGAATGCGGCCGGCCAGCTGATCAGCCCTGCGCAGAAGCTGGTCAGTTACGATCTGCTCTCCTACCACACACATGAGTTACGCCTGGCATCGCCGCAGACGGCACCGTTCCGCTTTCTTGTCGGCGCCTTCTATGAGGACCAGGGCGACAATGATCAGTACCGCTACCTGGTGGCCGACCTCGCGCCAGACCTGTCAATTACCGGTCAGCCGGGTGTTCACTACGAGAACACCATCGTGCTTCGGGACATCAACCGGGCGCTGTTTACCGACATGAGCTACGACTTTGCACCCGGCTGGACATTGACCGGCGGCATGCGCTTGTTTGACTATCAGTCCGATGCCACGGGCTTCTTCGGCTTCAATGGCAACTACACCGTGGGCGAGGCGCAGTGCACACCAGCGCCGACTGTCGCCACCGCCACGCCAATCGAGCCCTGCCAGAATGTTGACCACGCAACCAGCGGTGGCCATTACACCGATCGCTTGACCCTCAGCCACAAGCTCGATGCAGACAAAATGGTATATGCCACCTATTCGACCGGATTCCGACCGGGTGGATTCAATCGCGTTGAATTCGGCCCCTACGGCCCCTATGGTCCGGATTATTTGACGAACTACGAGATTGGCTGGAAGACCAGCTGGGTAGCGAATACCGTGCGCTTCAACGGCGCCGTGTACCGTGAGGATTGGAAAGACGCCCAGTACGGAGAGACCGGCCCTTATTCGATCACCCAGATCATCAACGCCGGCGAGGCGCGCACCGAAGGGCTGGAATCTTCGCTCGAGTGGCTGCTGGTGAAGGGGCTGACATTCACGGGCGCAGCTAACTACCTGTGGGAACACAAGCTCGTCGACCCGGCCTGCACTGCGCAAAGTAATTCTCTGACCTGTGCCCTCCCCTCGGAGCCCGGACCGGCGAATACCTCGGCACCGTCCGGCACGACGATGCCAGTGGCCCCGGCACTCAAGGCCAATCTCACGCTGCGCTACGAGTTCACGCTGGCCGGGCTGCTCGCGAACGTCCAGGGAAGTGGTGTGTACGAGGGGGCTTCCCGATCGGTTCTTCCAGTTGCGGATGAAGCTGTCCTCGGGCCCATGCCGGCCTACACCACCTATAATTTCAGCACCGGTGCAGGCCGCAACAGCTGGACTGCGACCTTGAGCGCATTGAATCTGTTTGACTCGCGCGGCGAAATCTCGCGCTACCTGCAGTGCAATTCATCATTCTGCACC
>JBEKOK010000234.1:0-10889 GCA_049521875.1 Steroidobacteraceae bacterium | reverse complement strand
ACTTCCGGGCTTGGCTCAACGGCACCCTTCCCACGCGCACTGGCCCGCAGGCCCCAGGTGACACAATCCTGGCCAGTACGCTTGCCAGTACCGCGCGCTTCGCTATCGCCAAGTAACCAGCGGCAATGCCGGCAGCCGCACGGGATTCTACCGCGCGTTTCGACAGCGACCGAACGTCGTTTTGGCCGCTATCTGACTGTAAGGGAACCAATACTCTGCCCCTCAGCGCCAGTCCTGGCGCGAACGCGCCGCCTATCGGGCCGTATAAATTAGCGGCCTGCCAGGCGCCATCGCAATCTCGGCGTCGCGTTCACGCAACCAATGGCATACTCTAAGAGAGGACCATTGGGGCGCTGCTCGATACAGGCGCTCACGGGAGCACAGGGTGGTCGCAGCTTATGGCTGGTGCCAGAAAATCTCGTAGCAAACGCCGATCGCGTCTGATCAGCGCGGATCGCAGTGGCCGGCGCTCGGCTCAGCCCCGGCGCAACAAGGTTCCGGCCCTTTCAATCAAGAGCTACCCGGGCGCCCTACTCGTGAGCAATCGCCAGGGCACCGTCACCCATCTGAACTCGGCTGCGGAAACACTGAGCGGCTGGACGATGGCAAAGATCCGCGGGCGCTCGCTTAGCGAAATGCTGATACCGCACCGCGTGTCGCTGAAGCGGCCCGCTGGCAAAGTATCCCGGTGGCCGACTTCGCAGCTTGCCAGCGGCAAGCCACTGCGCTGTTGGTTACTGCACCCCAAAGGCCGGCGGATTCCAGTAGTGGTCCGAATGCTCGGCACGGATATCATCAATGGGCAGCGCGCCGGCACGATGATCGCGCTGGAGCGCTACAGGGCACGTGCCGCAAAGCTTCAACCGATGAACGCGCTCGTCACGCTGTTGCTTCGGGAGAGACCGTTTCGAACCGTATTCGCCGGCTCAAATGTCGGCGTGGCACTGACCGATTCGCTCGGCCGATTTCTTCGCGTCAATGAGGCGCTGTGCGTCCTCACCGGCTATAGCCGTGCCCAACTACAACGTACGAACCTTGACGCGCTGATCCACCCCGAAGATCGCAGCAGCTCGGCCGAGCACCTGGCCGCTCCGCCGGAAAACACGCCCGACCGGCACCGCGACAAGCGACTCATACGCAAGGATGGGAAGACAGTTTGGTTGCGCGTTTCGCTCACGCCGCTGAGCAATGGAGCTGGCAAAGCAGGCTACTTCCTGACTGGGCTGCAGGACATTTCCGCGCTCAAAGCGGCAACCGAACATCTGCGCGAAAGTGAGGAGCGATTCAGGAGTGCCTTTGACGCAAGTGCCATCGGCATGGGATTGGTGTCGCCCGCGGGAAGATACCTACGAGTAAATCGGGCGCTATGTGAGTTCTTTGGACTTGAAGAAAATGCTCTTGTCGGCCTAGACATTGCCGAGTTTAACGAGCCTGGCGAGTACGCCACGATTGTTGAGCGGCGCCGGCAGATGATTGACGGCCTGGTGCCGCGATACTTTTCCTATGAAAAGCGCTTCATTCACAAGTCGGGGCGTACGCTCTGGGGCCAGCTGACCGTCGCGCTGGTCAGAGACCAGAGCAATCAGCCAGCCTATTTTGTCATTCTCATTCAGGATACAACGGAGCGTCACAACGCCGAAATCACCTTGCGGGAGAGCGAGCAGCGTCTGCGGGCCCTGGTCGAGGGCTTGCCGGTGCTCATGGACGCGTTCGACGAGGATGGCGTGATCGTCGCCTGGAACAAGGAGTGCGAGCGCGTCACGGGCTATCGGGCCGAAGAAATCATCGGTAATCCGCTCGCAATCGAATGGCTTTATCCGGATCCGGACTATCGCGCTGCGATGCTGGACGATGCGCAGAAGCACTCGATGCACGCCTACCGCAATCGCGCCTGGGACCTGCGCACCAAGGACGGAAAGATCCGTACCGTGGCGTGGAGCAATGTAGGTGCGGACGTGCAGATTCCGGGCTGGAAGGAATGGGGAATCGGCATCGACATCACGGAACGCCGCCGGCTCGAGCTGGCTTTGCAACAGGCCAGCGAGTATGAGCAGCGCCGCCTTGGACAGGAATTGCACGATGGTCTCGGCCAGGAACTCGCCGCGCTGGCATTGCTGGCCTACAGTCTGGCGACCAAGCCCGATCTTACCGATGAGCCGGTTCGTCAGGAGTTGGACCGCTTGGCCCAGATTGCCCGCCAGGCGGTACGCAGCGGCCGTGCTATTGCCCATGGCCTCGCGCCGCTGGATGAATCTGAAGGTGATCTGATCGAGGCACTGCGCAGGATGACCCAACATCATCTGGCCGAAGTCAGCGGTACGCAGGTGGCGCTTGAGGAGCAGTTAAGCGCGGAACTGGCCATACCGGCGACCGCGCGCAGCCATCTTTATAGGATTGCCCAGGAAGCCCTGAACAATGCCATTCGGCATGCCAAAGCGCAGTCGGTGAAAATGGAATTGGTCGTAACGCCGCGAACGGTACGCCTGACGATCAGCGATGACGGCAAGGGCTTTACGGCCCGGGCCGAGCGTTCGGTGGGCATGGGCTTAAGGACAATGCAGAATCGCGCCACGGCCATCGGTGCAAGCTTGTCGATCCGGACCGAATCCGAGGCGGGCACCAGCATCACGGTCGAATGCCTCAACTTGAGTTCCACCGCAGAGAATGTCGCTGAACCAGCTACGGACCGGCCGGAGGCAACGACCCCAAACTCATCGGGCGTTGTGCGTTAAACCAACGCCAGAAGAGCTCTTTCATCACGGCCAGATCCTCGCGCACTTAAAGATCACATCGGAACGCGATCGCGTGCCAGCCGCAATATTGAATCAGCCCCAGGGCGGATACTCCGGTCTCGCCCAGTGAGCAGGGGTGGCGCAAGCACCGTCAACGGGATCTTCCCGCCGCCGGCGCGGGCTGTTTATACTGGAATCATGAGCTTCTCGACGCATCCCGATCTCGGCCGCGTGCAGGCACTTGCGATCCGACTTGCAGATACGGCCCGCAGCACGGTTCGGCAATATTTCCGGATGCCCATTGCCGTGGAGCAAAAGCCTGATCTGAGTCCCGTGACGATCGCCGATAAGGCAATCGAGGCCGAGATGCGTCGGCTGATCCGCGCCGAATTTCCGACGCACGGCATCCGGGGCGAGGAGTTTCCCAGCGAGGATGGCGATGAATTTACCTGGGTGCTTGACCCCATCGACGGCACCAAGAGCTTCATTACCGGTTTTCCGCTGTTCGGCTCACTGATCGCCCTGGCGCAAGGCACGCGACCGGTGTTCGGCGTGCTCGAGGCCCCCGCGATGGGCGAACGGTGGGTGGGCTGTGAAGGCCTGCCCACACTATTTAATGGGGTACCGATAAGAACCAGCGCCTGCCGCAGCATTGAGCACGCCAAGGTTTACACCACGACGACCGAGACATTTCGTGGACCTGATCGCGAGTTGTTCGATCGGGTGACCGGCGCGGCGGCCTTGCGGCGCTACGGCGGGGACTGCTACCTCTATGGTCTGCTTGCCTCGGGCTTTTGCGATCTGGTGATCGAGCTCTCTATGAAGCCCTACGATTATCTCGCCCTGGTTCCAGTCGTTGAGGGCGCAGGCGGGAGGATGAGCGACTGGAGTGGCGCACCGCTGACGACAGAGAGCGGTGACAAGGTCCTCGCTGCGGCCACGACCGAATTGTGGGAGCAGGCGCTGGAGTCGATTCGACGCCGCTAATCCCTGCAATGGCCTCCGGCAGTCATCAATTTCAGAGCAGCTGCCCAGCTTGAGCTGACAACGGGGCGCCGGCCGAGGCCCCCGATCCGGCCGCTAACTAAATTCCTATGCTCCCTTTAAACCTTTGGCCGCCTTTGGCTCACTAAGCCAACACGATGCCTCTTTCGCAGCCACGCCCGTGACCGTAGTCGCCTTTCAGGCCGCGCCGGGCCGCGAATCGGCTGCCCCGGAGGATACCGCCGCCGTTTCGCGCGCGGCAGGCGGAGACCTCGCGGCCTTCGAAAAGTTGTACCGCACCCACGCTGGATGGGTCTACGGCCTGTGTCTGCGGCTGACCGGCCAGCGGGAACTCGCCGAAGACTGCACCCAGGAATGCTTTGTTGCCGCGTGGCGCGGCTTAGGAAGATTTGAGCACCGGAGTCGTTTCAGCACCTGGTTACACCGAATTGCAGTAAACACCGTACTGAGTCGCCGCCGCCCCGCCAGCCAGCCGGCGCTGTTGAGCGTAGAGACGTACGCCGATGCCGTCGCGGCCATTCCGGGCGAACTCGATGCCGCTGGGCCGATCGACCTCGAGCAGGCCGTGGCCGCTTTGCCACCCGGCGCGCGCGATGTGCTGGTGCTGGTTGGAATCTACGGCTACAGCCATGAAGAGTCCGCGGCATTGCTCGGCATAGCGGCCGGCACCAGCAAGGCCCAATTGCACCGGGCCCGCGCGCTGCTCTCCAAGCATCTGGGCCTACTACCTTCGGAGCACCCATGAACCGGATTCAGCCCCAGCTTGATGAGCTCTTGAGCGCGCTGCCACGCGAGGTGACGCCACCGTCGGAACTCTGGCCCGGCATCGCTGCAGGTGCCCGTCGTCGGACCCGCAGCGCGTGGTTTATGAATGCTTACGATTGAGGCCAACCTGCAGATCATCCGCAAGGCGAATGAAGACATTCGTCATGCCCTGGAAGCTGATCCGGCCAGCCCGCTCTTACTACAACTCCTGAACGAGACCTACCAGCAGGAGTTTGACCTGTATCAGAACGTTGCCCGTAACACCGAGCCTGCACAAAGGAGAGGCTAATCATGTCTGCATTCAAGCACGGTCTTCATTGGACGTCTTTGTTGTTGCTAGTCATTCTTGCAATCATCACGACCAGCACTCGGGCTGCGACGCATTCAATCGAGCAACATCAGCCGGCCGATCCCGCAGGTAATGTGGAAATCGTTAACGTCGCGGGGTCCGTCGAGGTCATTGGTTGGGACAAACCCGAGGTCGCAGTGACCGGCCAGATCGGTGATCGGGTCGAACGCGTGGACCTCAGTGGTGCCGATAAGCACCTGACGGTTCGCGTCGTGTTGCCTCTCGGCAGCCACTGGAGTGGGGATGACGAGGCTCGCCTCACCATTCATGTGCCACATATGAGTTCTCTCAGCGTGTCGGTGGTGAGCGCCGATTTGAAAGTCAGTGGCGTCAGCGGAGCGCAGCAAATTCACAGCGTCAGTGGGAAGGTCACGACCGATGGCGGCGGCAATTCGCGTGTGAGTACGATCAGCGGCGACGTGCGAGTTTCCGTCCCAGGGGGCACGCCGGCTGAGGTGTCGACTGTCAGCGGTGAGGTCACGGTTCACGGCGCCGAGGGAGAGGTATCAATCAAGTCGGTTAGTGGCGGCGGCAAACTGGATCTGGGAACAGTAACCAACTTTCGCCTCGAGACTGTATCGGGGGACTTCGCGATCGACGCGCACCTGGCACCTGGCGCGCACTTTGAGGCCTCAGGCGTCAGCAGCGACCTGCGCGCTGATATGGCTGGGGGCGCGGGCGCAACCTATGATCTTTCGACACTAAGCGGCGACATCAGCAACTGCACGGATCCCAAAGCGGCGACTTCACGTTTCGGTCCGGGATCTCATCTTTCATACACAACTGGCGACGGCAAGGCGGCTGTCCAGATGTCCACGAAGAGCGGCAACCTGAGTTTGTGCAGCAAGTAAGCGGGCTCGGAATTCGCGGCTCACAGCACCCGCAGGCGGTTCATCCGCCCGCGGGTGACTGCGTCTCTGAGCGCGCAACAGCGGCCAATTAGGCGCGGACTCGCTCCATCCTTGGATCGTAAAGCGCTTCGAGGTGGATTGTGCAATGAACTCGCTTGGTCGCGACCTCGAGCTCGTACTGCCCGGCGAGGAGGTACGCTCGGTCCAGACCCTGAGCGCGCCGTACGTAGCCGTAGCCAATGTTGGTCTTTAACGTATGGCCGTAGCCGCCGCTGCTTAGCCAGCCGACCCGTTCGCCGTTGCGGTAGATCGTTTCGCGACCCAGCAGCACTACTTCGGGATCCTCCACGCTGAAGCCGCAGAGCCACTTCTTCAGTGGCGCCTCGGCGCACTTCACCAGCGCATCTCGTCCCAGGAACGGAATCGCAGTCTTCAGCTTTACGGCCCAGCGCATCCCGGCATCAAAGGGTGTGTGATCGGGTCCAATGTCCGCGCCCCAGGCACGGTAGCCCTTCTCCAGGCGCAGGCTTTCAATCGCGCGATACCCGGCATCGGAGACTCCCAGATCTGAACCCGCATTCATCAATGCCTCGTATACGGTCACGGCGTATTCCACCGGCACGTGCAATTCCCAGCCCAGTTCTCCCACATAGGTTACTCGCAGCGCGAGCACTTCGGCGCCGGCCAGCTGCAGTTTGCGCACCTGCGCGAATGCAAACGCGCTGTTGCTGACATCATCACGCGTAAGGCGCATGAGTAAGCGTCGCGCCGCCGGACCCATCACCGAAAGCACGGCGTAACGCGAGGTCACATCAACCAGGCGGGCGTCAAATCCCGCAGGGATATGACGGTTAATCCAGTCAAAATCATGCGTGACGAATCCGGTGCCGGTGACAATGTGAAAGCAGTCCGCGGCCAGGCGCGAAACTGTCAGGTCGCATTCGATGCCGCCATGGTCGTTGAGCATCTGGGTATACACGAGACCGCCCACTGGCCTGGCCACGTCGTTCGAGCAAATCCAGTTCAGGGCGCGCTCAGCATCAGCACCCAGCATCTGGAATTTCCCAAAAGAAGTCTGATCAAAGATTGCAACGCCTTCACGCGCCGCCCGGTGCTCACGGGCAACTGCCTCGAACCAGTTCGGGCGCACAAAGCTGTATTCGTCTTTAGCGACCTCGTCGCCGCGGGCAAACCAGTTGGGGCGTTCCCAGCCGAGTTTCTCGCCAAAAACCGCACCTGCAGCCTTCAGGTGCGCATACAGCGGTGATCGTCGCAGCGGTCGCCCGCTGGCGTGTTCCTCGTTGGGCCACGCGATCGTGTAGTGCTTGCCATAGAGTTCCAGGGTCCGGGCCCTTACCCAGTCTATGTCCTTGTGAGGGGACCCAAATCGCCTGATATCCACCGGCCATAGGTCAAAGGGCGCCTCTCCTGAAACAATCCATTCCGCGAGCGCCTTGCCGGCACCGCCCCCCGAGGCAATGCCAAAGGCATTAAATCCTGCGCCGACGTAGTAACCCCGCACTTCCGGAGCAGGCCCCAGGATGAAATTGCCATCCGGCGTGAAGCTTTCCGGGCCATTGATCAGCTCCTTGACGCCCGCTGAGGCCAGACTTGGAACACGCTTGATTGCGCTATCCAGAATCGGCTGAAAGTGATCCCAGTCAGGCTGGAGGAGCTGAAAATTGAAGTTGTCGGGAAAGCCATCGACCGCCCAGGGTCTGGGGTTGGGCTCATAGCCTCCCATCACCAGGCCGCCCACATCTTCCTTGAAGTAGGTCAACTGATCGGGATCGCGCAGCGTCGGCAGTTCCGGCGATACGCCCGGCACTTTGTCGGTGATCAGGTATTGGTGTTGCACCGAAACCAGCGGCACATTCACGCCCCCCATCAGGCCTACCTGCCGGGCCCATTGGCCGGCGCAGTTCACCACGATCTCGCAGGCGACTCGGCCACGTGTGGTCAGGACCGCGCTCACCGTGCCGCGATAAAACTCGAAGCCGAGCACATTGGTTTCCTCCCAGATCTGAACCCCGTGCTGTCGGGCACCCTTCGCCAGCGACTGGGTGATATCACTCGGATTCACCTGTCCATCGGTGGGTAGGAACGCGGCGCCCACCAGGTTGCCAACATCCATGAGCGGCCACAGATCCTGCGCCTCGCGCGGCGTCAGCAAGTGCATCTCCAGACCAAAGGAGCGCGCGCTGGTGGCCTGGCGTCGCAGCTCAATCCAGCGTGCTTGATTGCAGGCGAGCCGCAGGCCCCCATTCATTTTCCATCCGCTTGCAAGCCCGGTCTGACTCTCCAGCGATTTGTAAAGAGCCACCGATTCCCCCAGCAATTGTGTGATGTTGGCGCTGGTGCGCAGCTGCCCAACCAGACCCGCGGCATGGTGTGTCGAGCCGGAGGTCAAGCGATGGCGCTCGATGAGTAGCGTATCGCTCCACCCGAGGCGGGCGAGGTGGTAGGCCGTGGAGCAGCCCACGATCCCGCCACCAATGACAACGGCGCGTGCTTGTCCCGGGAAATCAGCCATATAGACGCTCAAATTGCTGCCACTGCCGCTGAAATCGCTGTCGGTAGTCCTCGGCATACTTGCCGTAATCAAAATTGATCGCTGAATTCAGATCCGACACGGCCGCCCAGAGCATTTCACGCAGCAGAGAGGCACACAGCAGGGCATCGAACCCGCGGCGAATTTCAACGGAGACGGTGCGTTCGAAGTAGCTCTCGAGCAGAACCTGCTCGAGCTCGGAGGAAAGCCCATTGTTTGACGCCAGATTGGCCAGATCAAAGAGTGGGCTGTTAAAGCCGCCGTAATCCCAGTCAATCAGCCACAGTCGGTCGCCGTCGTCGATAAAGTTCGCAGCCAGTAGATCATTGTGGCCAAACACAATCGAGACCGGCCCCAACGCTGTCTCAAGACGCTGAGCCACCTCACCAAGACCTGCGATTCGACCCTGAGCGTGTGCCGCTTCAAGCTGTGCCAGGTAGCTTCGTATGACCTGAAAAACCCAGAAGATCAGCGCCGGCCCCTGGAAGTGACGCGGTATGTCCGTGTGACAACGTCTCAACAGCGCCGAAATTCGCCCGAGCATTGGGCCACTTTGTATGAGCTCGGGGCTCAGCACGGTGCCGGCGACAAAACGACTGACCATGAACCCAGCACTCGCATGCACCACTTCAGGGCCTATGCCAGCGGCGAACGCAGCCCGCGCGGCCGCCAGCTCATTGAATCGCATGATGCCGTGAGCCGGCATATCGCGGCCCTGCCGCACCACAAATTTGCGATGTTCGCGGTCGGTGACGAGATAATTGTGATTCGTCAGGCCACCCCCAAGCGGCATCACCTCGACCGACCCAGACCAGCACGGCAGCGCGCCTATGGCTTCGGCTACAGCCGGATCGACCATTTCCTTTTTTCCCTTTGGAGTTCTTTGCAAGATTATAGCCTGAGCGGCACTACCGCCTTGGCTGTGACTCGAGCGACTCTGGGCAAAGGTGTCCAAATATGAGCCTCTGCTCGCTACGCAGGCCAGGGCCGGTTTCGAATGAGACCAGCCTGTACTTGCCATTAAAATGTGTCATTCTCTACTTTACTTCCAGTGGTACGTGGATTTCGCAGACCCGCGCCTGATAGCAATCTGATTGGGAGTTTATCGTGCACTCACCCGCAGCCCAGTGGCCGGACGCCTCTGCCTTGAACCTGCAGCAGTTGCGGATTGATCTGGCGGCCGCTTTTCGCCTGGCAGTTGAATTCGACTGGCATGAGGCCGTCGGCAATCACTTCAGCGCAGCGGTGTCCGGCGACGGGCGGCGCTTTCTTATGAATCCGCGCAACCGTCATTTTGCGACACTGTGCGCGAGTGACCTGCAGTTGCTTGACGCCGATGATGAGCACACGATGTCGAGGCCAAACGCCCCTGACCCGTCGGCCTGGTGTATACATGGCACCATCCACAGGCGCCAACCGACCGCGCGGGTGGTGATGCACTGTCACCCGCCCTACGCCACGGCTCTGGCGTCCCTGAAAAATCCCGAGTTGATCCCAATCGATCAGAATTCTGCCGGTTTCTACGGCCGAGTAGCTATCGATCGAGGCTATGGCGGCATCGCCGACGATGCGGCTGAGGGCGAGCGACTGGCACAGACCCTTGGCAATCTGCCGGTCATGCTGATGGGCAATCACGGCGTGACCGTCGCCGGAGCGACGGTCGCGGAAACCTTTAACACTCTGTTTTTCTTCGAGCGTGCATGCCGCAACCTGATACTGGCCTACTCCACCGGTCAGCCGCTGAATGTCCTGCCGGATGCAGTGGCAAGGAAGACAGCCCAGGACTGGACGGAATACAGCGATTCTTCTGTCGCGCATTTCGAGCAGCTCAAGTCGCTGCTGGATAAGCGAGATCGGTCCTATCGCGACTGATCCTACATCGGGGCAAGCTCGCACCCATTGGCGGCTGCTGTTGCTGCTCACGCTGGCGCTGCTGATCAGCTATATCGATCGCGGCAACATGGCCACCGTTGCGACGCTGCTCTCTGACCAGCTGGCGCTGAGCCCAAAACAAATGGGTCTGCTGTTTTCCAGCTTCTATCTCACCTACGTGATCGCGATGATTCCTGCCGGCTACCTGGCTGAACGTTACGGCGCAAAGTTAATTCTCGCTGCCGGATTTGCCATCTGGTCGGTCGCCACGCTGCTGACGGGTATCTGTTCTGGCTTCATTACCCTGTTGCTGTGTCGGCTGCTACTGGGCATTGGTGAGAGCACTACCTTTCCCTCAATGTCCAAGCTGCTCGCGAGTACTTCGCCGCCTGAACAACTGGGCCGTGCCAATGGCATTACCAGCGTGGGCTACCTCCTTGGGCCAGCCGTAGGGACGTTCCTTGCTGGCGCGATCATGATTCGCTATGGCTGGCGACCCACGTTTCTGCTTTTTGGCGGTATGGCACTGCTGTGGATCTGGCCGTGGCTACGCACGACTATTCGCGAACCGCGCCTGCGGGAGTCTCCTCAGGCGGGGCCATCATGGACCCAACTGCTTCACCAGCGCGGCCTGTGGGCCGCGTCGCTGGGACACTTCGCGGGCAACTACACATTCTACTTCGTGCTCAATTGGCTGCCGGATTACCTCGACAGAGAACGCGGCCTCTCTCTTTCGTCGATGTCGATCGTCGCCGGCGCCGCCT
>JBEKOK010000233.1:0-6299 GCA_049521875.1 Steroidobacteraceae bacterium | reverse complement strand
AGATTCTCCAGTTCCAGCGTCTCGATCAGATCCGTGTTCCAGATCAGGCTCCGATCCTTGATACCGATGTCGGCCATCGAGGCCAGCGTCGCGGCCAGCTTGGTGCAGCCTTCCTCGAGTGACTGCCCGGTGCGAAACACCGCAGCATCGGCCTGCATGATCCGCTGCATCTCGAGCCGCACCTGCGCGGTCGGGCGCGAGCCGCTGGCGTGCCGCAGTTTGTCGAGGTGTGCGATCGCAGCTTCAGTCGCGGACGGCGCAAGCGGCTTCTGTGCCGCGCCCGGCTTGAGCTCTTCGGCGCAGTGGCGCGCGGCCTCGCGCCCGAAGATCACCAGGTCGAGCAGCGAGTTGGAGCCCAAGCGGTTGGCGCCGTGCACCGAGACGCACGCGGCCTCGCCGACCGCCATCAGTCCGGGCACGGTGACTTCGGCGCCCTTGGCATCGGCAGTGAGCACTTCGCCGTGATAATTGCAGGGCACGCCGCCCATGTTGTAGTGGACCGTCGGCAGCACCGGGATCGGCTCGCGCGTGACATCAACGCCGGCAAAGATGCGGGCGGTCTCCTGGATGCCGGGCAGGCGCTCGTGGATGACCGAGGCGCCCAGATGCTCGAGGTGCAGGTGAATGTGATCCTTGAGCGGGCCGACGCCACGACCCTCGCGGATCTCGATCGTCATCGAGCGGCTCACGACATCGCGCGAGGCCAGATCCTTGGCATTGGGCGCATAGCGCTCCATGAAGCGCTCGCCCTGGGCATTGGTGAGATATCCGCCCTCGCCGCGCGCGCCCTCGGTGATCAGGCAGCCCGCACCATAGATGCCGGTCGGATGAAACTGCACGAACTCCATGTCCTGCAACGGCAGTCCGGCGCGCAGCGCCATGCCGCCGCCATCCCCGGTGCAGGTGTGCGCCGAGGTGCAGGAGAACCAGGCGCGTCCGTAGCCACCGGTGGCGAGGATCGTCATCTGGGCGCGGAAACGATGCAGCTTGCCGGTCGCCAGATCCAGGCTCAGTACCCCACGGCAGGCGCCGTTTTCCATGATCAGGTCGGTGGCGAAGTACTCGACGAAGAACTCGGCCTGGTGGCGGATCGACTGCTGATAAAGCGTATGCAGCATCGCATGCCCGGTGCGGTCGGCCGCGGCACAGGTGCGCTGCGCGGTGCCCTTGCCATAGTGCGTGGTCATGCCGCCGAAGGGCCGCTGGTAGATGCGCCCATCCTCGGTGCGTGAGAAGGGCACGCCATAGTGCTCGAGCTCGATGATCGCCGGCGGCGCCTGCTTGCACATGAACTCGATCGCATCCTGGTCCCCGAGCCAGTCCGAGCCCTTGATCGTGTCGTACATGTGCCAGCGCCAGTCATCCTCGCCCATGTTGCCGAGCGCGGCGCTGATGCCACCCTGCGCGGCAACGGTATGACTGCGCGTCGGGAACACCTTGGTGACGCAGGCCGTGGACAGGCCCGCCTCGGCGAGGCCGAGCGTCGCGCGCAGGCCCGAACCGCCGGCGCCGACCACGACGACATCGTAGGTGTGATCAATGATCTCGTAACTGGCCATCATTCAACTCCGCAGCGCGATGTGCAGCACCGCGTAGACGCCGGTGGCGGCCAGTAGCACATGCGTAAACCGGGACAGCACCAGCACCAGCGTCTTGGCCGCCGTGCTGTGCACGTAATCCTCGACCACGACCTCGATGCCAAGGCTCGAGTGCCAGCACAGCACCACGACCAGCAGCGACATCAGCACCGGATTCCAGCCGAGGGAGATCCAGGCGGTCACGGTCGCAAAATCGGTCAGCGGCAGGCGCACCAGCCCGGACAGCAGCCAGACGGTCAGTGGCAGCAGCGCGAGCGCGGTCATACGCTGCACCCACCAGTGGTGGACCGCGTTGCGGCCTGTGCCGCGACCAAGCACCGTGCCAAGCGGGGAGCGCAGGCTCATGGGCTGACCGTCGCCGGGCCTAGCAGCAGGTAGCCGGCGACCGCCGTGATCAGCAGCGCCGCGATGATCACGACCCAGGCGCTGGCGCGCGCCTGATGCTTCTCGAAGCCGATGCCGACATCCCAGAACAGGTGCCGGATGCCGTTACAGAAGTGAAAGGCAAATGCCAGCAGCCACCCGAGCAGCAGCACGCGAAAGATCGGCGATGACAGGACGGTGACGGCGCCGCCGTAGCTCAACTCACCGAGCGAGGCGCTCATCAGCCAGTAGATCAGCACCAGCAGCCCGACGCTCAGCAGCAGGCCCGTGATCCGATGCAGGATCGACAGGGCCATCGTGTACATGAAGCGATACACGAACAGGTGTGGGGATAAGGGTCTCTCGCTCATCTTCTTATTGTGCTCCGGTAGGGCTCGAGCTCTAGAAATCGATGCAACGACCGGCGCGTTCCCAATCCCCATAGCGCGTCGGGTCCGGACCGCTGGCGCCGCCAATTTCGCGCGGCAGCGGCGTTTGCGCCAGGACGGCCGGCTTGATCGCGGGGGGCGGGGACGCAGGCGCTGGAACCGGGGCGGCAGGCGCGGCCGGGGAAATATTATTGCGCTCAGGCATGACGGCTAATTGTGCCAGAATCCCAATGGTTGGACTAGCGACCAAAGCAGGGAAAGGCATGGCAAAACAGCGAACTATCCCGCGCGGCGATGGCTGAACCGGCACACTTTTATGCGCTCCGGCAGACCGCGGTGCTGGCGTTTCGCGGCCCTGAGGCTGCCCATTTCCTGCAGGGACAGCTCTCATGTGATGTCGGCCAGCTGGCCGCGACGCGCATGCAGCTGGCTGGGTTGCATACCCCGCAGGGCCGCGTGGTCGCACTGTTGCGTCTGCTGCAACGCGAGCCCGGCGAGATCCTGGCCTTGCTGCCCAAGGTGCTGGCGCTTCCCGTCTCGGAGCAATTGCGCCGCTACGTGCTGCGGGCCAAGGTGCAGATCGTCGAAGCGAGCGCCGAATTCCAGTTGCTCGGGATCGAGGCCGAGGCGAGCGAAGCGGCCTCCGAGGCGCTCGGTGGCCAGCCGCTCATTCAGGAGCCGCAGAGCGGCCGGGCTTACGCCTTGCTGCCGCCCGCGATGGCGATTGATCCGGCTCGAGTGCAGGAGGAGCGGCTCGCCTGGGAGCGGCTGGAGCTGAGCGCCGGCGTTCCGCATCTGGGAGCCGCGACTTCAGGTCAGTTCGTGGCGCAGATGCTGAACCTCGATCTGCTGCATGCGATCTCCTTCACCAAGGGTTGTTACACCGGCCAGGAAGTGATCGCGCGCGCTCATTATCGCGGCCGAGTCAAACGCCGGCTGCAGCGCTTCATCACGCGCGCTGCGCTCACGCTGCCGCCAGCCAGCAGCTGGCGGCTTTCCGACGGCCGGCGCGCACAGATCGTGCGGGCATTGCCGACGCCGGATCAGCGCATGGAATTTCTGGCAGTGGCGCCGCTGCCCACTGAAGCGGCGGCTAGCGAAGAGGAAGTGGCCGGGAACGAGGCCGGGCAGCTCGAGTGCACGAGCCTGCCGCTACCCTACGCGCTGCCTTAGGGCAGCCAGCTGCCTATTGGGTGTTGACGGCCTTGAGCACGCGCTGCGGCTGCGCGATGCCGTAGCCCTGCGCGAAGTCGACGCCGATGTCGGTCAGCATCTGGATGATCTCGGCATTCTCGGCAAACTCGGCAATCGTCTGCTTGCCGGTCAGGTGGCCGATCTCGTTGATCGAGCGAACCATCTCCCGATCGATCGGATCGTGCAGGATCTCGCGCACGAAGCTGCCATCGATCTTCAGGTAATCGACCGGGAAGTGCTTGAGGTAGCCGAACGAGGACAGGCCGGTGCCGAAATCATCAAGCGCGAACTTGCAGCCGAGCTCCTTCAGTGCCTGGATGAAGCGGTTGGCCTGCGAGAAGCTGGCGACTGCCGCAGTCTCGGTGATCTCGAAGCAGATCTTGCTCGAATCGATGCCACTGCGCTGGAACTGATCGATCACGAAGGGCAGGAACTTGTCATCCCCCAGGCTCTGGCCCGAGAGATTGATCGAGCACATCGCCAGGCGTTCGCGCTCATCGGCCTCCGAGACCAGCCAGCGGAAGGCGTTCTCGATCACCCAGCGATCGATGTTCGGCGTGATGCCGTAGCGCTCGGCCGCGGCGATGAAATTATCGGGGGCCACGATGCGCCCATTCTCATCGCGCATCCGCAGCAGCAATTCGTAGTGCGCCCCTTCGATCTTCTTCTGCAGCGGCTGGATCGGCATGCGGAAGAGCTCAAAGCGCCCTTCCTCGAGCGCCGCGGTAATACGCGCCGCCCACTGCATCTCGCGCCGGCGGCGCATCAGCTCGATGTCATTCTCGGCGAAGCTGTGCACGCGATTGCGCCCCTGCTCCTTGGCGGCGGCGCAGGCGCTGTCGGCGGCCGAGAGGATCGAGGCGACATCCTCGTTATCCGCGGTAATGGGCACCACGCCGATGCTCGCGCCGAGGCGGAACACGCGCTCCTCCCAGGTGAAGCGGAAATTTCGCACCGCTTCGCGCAGCGTCTCGGCCATGCGCATCGCTTCATCGAGCGAGCAGCTTTCCAGCAACACGCCAAACTCATCGCCGCCCAGGCGCGAGAGCGTGTCGCGCCAGCGGACTTTGGATTTGAGCAGCGCGCCGACCTGGCCGAGCAGTGCATCACCGGCACTGTGGCCGCAGGTGTCATTGACGATCTTGAACTGGTCGATATCGAGGTAACACAGTGCGTACGAGGACTCGCGCGCCTTGGCGCTCTTGAGCGCCCGTTCGAGGCGGTTCTCGAATTCACGCCGGTTGACCAGCCCGGTCAGCAGATCGTGGCTCGCGTGGTAGGAGAGGCGCCGGTTCAGTTCGCGCGACTCGCTGACATCGTGGAATACCAGCACGCCACCGGCGGTCTTGCCGCCCCCATCGCGGATCGGGGCCGCGGTGCTCTCGACATACAGCTCGTTGCCATCGCGCCGGATCAGCAGCATCGGGCGCACCGACTTGATCGGGCGCGCGCGGCGGATCGCCACGGTCAGCGGATTCTCCAGCGGCTCGCAGGTCTCTTCGTGGAAGGCGCGGAAGATTTCCTCGACCGGCTTGCCCATCGCATCTTCCAGCCGCCAGCCGGTGAGCTGCTCGGCGACCGGATTGATGTAATCGATCATCGAGGTCGCATCGGTCGTGATGACGCCATCGCCGATCGACTGCAGCGTGATCTGTGCGCTCTCCTTCTCGCGGAACAGCGCTTCCTCGTAAAGCTTGCGCTCGGTGATATCGAGCTCGACGCCGACCAGGCGCAGCAGCCGGCCATGCTGGTCCACCTGGGCCTTGGCGCGGCTGATCACCCAGCGCCACTCCCCATCGCGATGACGCATGCGATGCACCGAATCGAACAGCGGGGTCTTGCCGGCGACGTGATCGCGGATCGCGCCCTGCACACGCGACATGTCTTCCGGATGCACGAGGTTGCGCCAGTCGAAGCTGCCGTGCAGATCCTCGGGGCTGTAGCCGAGCATCGCGCGCCAGCGCGGGGAGAAGTAGACCTCCTGGCCATCGACATCGAAGTCCCACAGGCCGTCGTTGGCGGCGAGCTCGGCCAGCTTGCTGCGCTCCTCGAGCCGCTCGAGCTGCAGGCCGGTGCGCACGCGCTCGAGCCCGGTCGCGAGGCTGCTACCCAGCAGCTTGAGCAGCAGCTGCAGGTTCACATCGAAGGCGCCGCGCGGCAGGCCGAAGGTCAGGCCGATCAAACCGGCGGTCGCGTTGTGGATCTTGAAGCTCACCAGCAGCGCCGAGCCGATTGCCAGTTCAGCCAGCAGGCTGGCATCGGCGCTCTGCTCGCGCCGCGGCGTCGCGGTGTCACGAAATTCACTGATGCGCAGGTGATCGGCGCGTGACTGCAGCCACGGCAGGCGATCGAGGGTCACGCCGCGCAGGGCTTCGGGGTGACATTGCACGAACGGACCGCCACAGGCGGTCACGGATTCAATATGGGTGCTGCCAGCGTTGAAGAAGGCGCAAAAGGTCGCGTCGGCGGAGACCGATTCGCGCAGGATCTCGAGGCTCGCCTTGATGACATCGTCCGCGCTCTCGCGGCGCAGGCTCTGGAAGTCGACCGCGATTTTCGTACAGGCAATGTCGAGCCCCGGCGCAGGACGCTCCGTTCGCCCGGTCCAGAACTGCGGAGCGAGCACATCAGAAGCCGAGAAGTCGCTCGGCGGGCTCGTCGGCGGCTTGGTCATTGGACGGCAATTCTCCCATACGGCGCGAGGAAGGCAAGCTAACTGCTCGCCCGCACTTGAAATTATGAGACCTGCTTCCGC
>JBEKOK010000232.1:0-6308 GCA_049521875.1 Steroidobacteraceae bacterium | reverse complement strand
GCTGGTGCTGCGCTACGGTGCCACCGACGTCCCGATCATCCAGTTGAGTCTTTCCAGCTCGACGCTGCCGGATACCAAGCTCAACGATCTTGGCCAGAACATCATCCGGCCGGACCTCGCGGTCGTGCACGGAGCCGAGGTGCCCCAGCCCTACGGCGGCAAGCCGCGCGTCATCATGGCGGATCTGGATGCCCAGGCCCTCTCGGCCCGAGGACTCTCGCCCTCCGATATCAGCGATGCCCTGCTGCGCCAAAACGTGATCCTGCCCGCCGGCGATGTGAAGATCGGCAGCAAGGACTATCCACTGGCGCTCAACAGCAGCCCGGATGTCATTGAGGAGGTCAACGCCTTCCCGGTCGCGCAGATTGCCGGCCACACCGTCTTCATGCGCGACATCGCGCACGTGCACGATGGCTTCCAGGTGCAGACCAACTCCGTGTCGGTCGATGGGGCTCCCGGCGCACTGATCACCATCCGCAAGACCGGAGGTGTCTCAACGCTTGCGGTCATCGATGGCGTGCGCGCCGCGTTGACGGATATACGCAAGGCGATGCCGGCCGGTGTCACGATCAAACCGCTCTTCGATCAGTCTCTCTTTGTCAATGCGGCGCTCTCGAGCGTCAAGATCGGCGGCCTGATGGCCGCGGGTCTGACGGCGTTGATGATTCTGCTGTTTCTTGGCAACTGGCGCCTGACGCTGATCATCCTGGCCGCCATCCCGCTGTCGATCATCGCGGCCCTGCTGCTGCTGTTCGTGGGCGGCCAGACACTCAACACGATGACACTCGGCGGCTTCGCGCTCGCGGTCGGCATTCTGGTCGATAACAGCACGGTTGTGATTGAAAACATCGAGCGGCATCTCGGGCTGGGTGAGCCACTGACCGAGGCTATAGCCGAGGGCGCCAACGAGGTTGCAGTGCCCACGATGCTCGCGACGCTGTGCATCTGCATCGTCTTCGTGCCGGTGTTTCTGCTGCAGGGTACCGCCAAGTACCTGTTCTCCCCGCTCTCGCTCTCAGTCTGTCTGGCGCTGCTGGCAAGCCTCGCCCTGTCTTTTACGATGGTACCGGTCCTGTTCCTCTATCTGATGCGCGCCCGACATGCGGCCGCTCATAAGGAGATTCCGGTCGGTTCCACGCCCGATGTCAGGCAGAACCTGTTCATGCATGTGCATCTGCGCTTCAACCGGGGCTTTGAGCGTCTGCGCGAATCCTACCAGGCCGTGCTCGCCTGGACGCTGGTCGAGTCGGGCCGCACCGTGGTGTTTTTCCTGGTGCTGATGGTGGGATCGCTGCTGCTCTTTCCGCTGCTCGGCCGCGACTTCTTCCCGCAGGTCGACGCGGGGCAGTTTCGGCTGCACGTGCGCGCGCCCGCAGGCACGCGCCTGGAACAAACGCAGGCGGATTTCGCACGTGTCGAGGCCACCATCCGCAGCATGGCCGGCCCCGCTCAGATCGACACCATGCTCGATAACATCGGCCTGCCCTACAGCGGCATGAATATCGCGCTCAGCGATTCGGCCACCGTGGGTCCGATGGATGGCGAGATCCTGGTCTCGCTCAACAAGCACCATGCCCCGACGGCGGCGCTCGTGGCGCGGCTGCGTCGGCAGCTGCCGCAGCGATTTCCCTCGATGCAGTTCTTTTTCCAGCCCGCGGACATCGTCGATCAGGTGCTGAATTTCGGCCAGCCGGCACCGATCGACATCCGCGTGTCCGGACCCGACAGCGATCTGGCCTACGCGCTGGCCGGCAAGCTCACGCGCGATGTGAAGCAGGTTCCAGGCGTGGTCGATGCGCACGTGTTTCAGGTGCCCGATGCCCCCTCACTGAACATCAACGTGGATCGCTCGGAGGCCAGCGAGATGGGTATGGCACAGCGCGCGACCGCCGAGGATGTGCTGATCGCCACCAACAGCAGCGCCCAGAGCGCGCCAAACTTCTGGATCGACCCGCGTAACCAGGTCAGTTATCCGCTGGTCGTGCAGCTGCCGACCTATCACATTGACTCGACCCATGATCTCTGGACCATGCCGCTCGGGTCGGCAAGCCACGGCGGTCATGGACCCATGTTGATGAATATCGCGAACTTCCAGCGCGGCGTCGAACCCCTGGTCCTCTCCCAGCTCAATATCCGGCCCGTCTTTGACGTGCACGCCGATGTGCAGGGCCGGGATCTGAATTCCGCCGCGCAGGCCATCGACAAAGTCATCGGGGCCGACCGGCCAGAGGCCAAGAGCGCCACGACCGTCACGCTAAGCGGCCAGGTAGAGACCATGCGTGAGAGCTACACCGGGCTGTTCTCCGGCATGGCCCTGGCGGTCATCCTGGTGTACCTGTTCCTGGTGATTAACTTCCAGAGCTGGATTGATCCGATCATCGTCTTGGTGGCCGTGCCCTTTGCGCTGAGCGGCGTCATGTGGATGCTCTATTTAAGCGGCACGCACCTGAGCGTGCCGGCACTGATGGGCACGTTGATGTGCATCGGCCTGACAACCGCCAACAGTATTCTGGTGGTCAGTTTTGCCAATCAGCGCATGGCTGCGGGCGATGATCGGGCCACTGCCGCGTCGAGCGCCGGCTTTACCCGCATGCGCCCGGTGCTGATGACCGCCGGTGCCATGGTGCTCGGCATGATCCCGATGGCCCTCGGTCTTGGCGAAGGCGGTGAGCAGAATGCACCACTGGCCCGTGCGGTCATCGGCGGACTGCTGTTTGCGACCTTTGCGACGCTGGTGCTGGTGCCCACCGCCTATCGGCTGTTGCGCCGAGAACCCACCGGTACCCAGGTGACCGCCACAGGAGAGCCTCTTGCCCAGCACTGATGATACCGGCCGGCGACTGCAGCGTGCCGCCTTGGGCCTCGCCATCGTATTGGTCGTGGCATTCCTCATTGTTTTCAGCATCCGGGCCCTGAGCGCGCACCGGCTGGCCAAGGAGGCCGCTGCGGCATCGGCGGCCGTGCCCAGCGTGGAGGTCATCAAGGTTCGCGGCACCGACGCCCAGGGTGTGCTTACGCTGCCGGGGGAGACCGCGGCCTGGTACGAAAGCACGATTTTCGCACGCGTGAGTGGCTTCGTCGCCAGCTGGCACGCCGACATCGGGGATCACGTGAAGGCCGGAGACGTTCTGGCGCGCATCGACACCCCCGAGCTGGACGCCGAGCTGCAGGCCGCGCAGGCCAAACTTGAAGTGGCCAATGCGCAATTGAAGGTCAAGGAGGCGGATGCGGCATTCGCAGCCACTACGTATGCCCGCTGGCGCGACTCGCCTGCCGGCGTGGTATCCGATCAGGAGCGCGAGGATAAGAAGGCTGGCGATTCGGCCGCAATGGCGCAACTGGCCGCGGCGCGCGCCCAGGTCAATCTGGCCCAGGCCGATGTGGATCGCTTCTCCGCCTTCGAGCAGTTCAAGAAAGTCACAGCCCCTTATGCCGGCACCATCATTGAGCGGCGCATCGATATCGGAAACCTGGTCACTGCGGGCAGCTCGGAGGGCAACACGCCGCTCTATCGCATGTCGCAGGATGATCCGATTCGGGTCTTCGTCGATGTCCCACAGAGCGCCGCGGCGGATCTGATGAAGGATGGGGTCGCCGGGCAATTGCTACTGGGCGATGCCGCAGGCACTTCGATCGCCGGGCACATCAGCCGGACTTCGGAGGCCATCAACCCCCAGGCACGCACCTTCCGGGTCGAAATGGATCTGCCCAATCCCAACCGGCGTCTGGTGCCGGGACTGTACGTCCAGGTGGCCTTTCAGCTGCCGAGCAGCGGACTGTTTGCGGTGCCGGCCGCGGCGCTGCTCTTTACGAGCGAGGGCCCCAGAGTGGCCCTGGTGGGCACGGATGGGACAGTGCACTTCAAGCCGGTCACGATCGCGCGCGATGACGGCGATCAGGTGCAGCTCGGCAGCGGAGTCCATGCCGGGGACCTGCTGGCGCTGAATATCAGCAACCAGATTATCGATGGCCAGAAGGTGCGGACGGCCAGCGAAGCCACGCCAGCGCCCATGGCGAGTACCAAGGGTGCCAATTGAGCTACCGGCCGCAACATCTGGCCTGTTGGATAGTGCTGGCCGTGAGTGGCTGCGCTGTCGGACCCAACTATCACGTCCCGCACACGGTTCCACCCCCGGCCTTTGATGCGGCTGCGCTCCTGAAAACCGCCAGCACACAATCCCCAAGCCCGGAGGCTGTCGATCTGACCCAGTGGTGGCTGGCGCTGAATGATCCGGAGCTTGATGTCCTGATCGATCGGGCAGTCCGGGCCAATCCTGATATCGAGATCGCCCTTGCCCGCTTGCAGCAGGTGCGCTCCCGGGAAGCGGTACTGGTGGGCGATGCGCTGCCCGAGGTAGCCGCCAGCGGCTTTTCCGGCCGCGGCACCGGCACCGACCTGACTAAAGCCGGCGCGGCGCCGGCGCTGCGCGCCGGCGATAACAAAGGTGATCTGCCCCAGATCCGGCAGCTGGCCGGATTCTCGAGCAGCTGGGAGCTCGATCTGTTCGGTGGTTATCGGCGCGCCATCGAAGCCGGGCGCTACGATATCCAGGCGGCCGCGTGGGCACGCAGTGCGGTTCTGACCAGTGTCATTGGGGATGTCGCCGGCAGCTACGTTGATCTGCGCGGCGTGCAGATGCGCCGCGCCGTGCTGCAGAAGAACATCGCGGCAGCGGAACAGTTTCATCAGTTCGAACAGGCCCGCTTTGATCGTGGTTTGTCCAATGAACTGGATCTGCGGCTGGCCGAGCGCGAATTCGACCGGCTGCAGTCACAACTGCCACTGCTGGAGAGCGGCATCAAGACCCTGCAGTACCGCCTGGCCGTGCTGTTGGGGTGCTACCCGGAGGAACTCAGCAGCGAGCTTGCAGCCGCGGCCGACCTGCCGGCGCTGCCCGAAGCCATTCGCCCCGGACTGCCGCTCGATCTCTTGCAGCGGCGCCCCGACATCCGTCAGGCCGAGCGGCAACTGGCTGCGGCGACCGCGCGCATCGGTGTGGCCACCGCCAATCTGTTTCCGCACGTGGATCTCAGTGGCGCTTTAGGCACGCAATCGGCCACCAACACTGTCCAGGGTAGTCACATCTGGGCCCTCGGCCCGTCAGTGTACTGGCCGATCCTCGACTTCGGCACGCTGGACGCCCAGGTCAATGTGGCCGATCTGCAGGCCCACGAGCAGCTGATCCGTTATCGAAAAACCGTGATTGGCGCTGTGCAGGATGCGGACACGGCCATCGCCGACTTCACCGCGCAACAGCAGCGCGTCCAGCATCTCTCGGATGCGTTCAGCGCCAGTCAGCGCGCGCTCGAGCTCGCCCAGCAGCGCTACGATCGCGGGCTCACGGATTTTCTGAATGTCATCGACGCCAGGCGCCAGCTCTATGGCCTGGAAGATGAATACGTCTCGGCCCAGCAGAGCGCCGCCGAATCCTTCGTGCAGCTTTATAAAGCTCTGGGCGGCGGCTGGGAAGCCTTTCAGGACATTCCACCGATCCGCCACGCGCTGCCGGCGATTATCGCCGGCCCGGCGCGGCTCCTGACCAACAACGACCCGCAGCATTAGCAAGCCGTCGATCCCGCCCGCGGCTGAGGGCAGGATCGGGCTGCATCAGGCCCTCTCAGAATTTGAAGCGCACACCAACGGTCGGATTGATGTTGGTGGTGTTCAGATAGCCGCTGGCCAGGCCGTCCTGCACCTGACTGTACATCGCGCCAAGATAGGCGTCGAAATGCACATTGAAGCGGTAATCGGCATCGAGCGAGATGGCCTCGAGATTACCGCTGCAGGTGCTGTGCAGGTTGCTCGAGCAGCCCGCCTGCGTGCCGGTGCCATAGGCGTTCTGATGCACGCCGTAATACGCACCGGTCAGATCGAGGTGCGGGGTGATGCTGTAGCGCATGCCTGTCCAGTAGACATCGATGAGCTTCGGGTTGTCATAGGCGCTGTCGTTGACCAGGGCCAGCACGTAGCCGCCGATGTCCGTGAAGCCCGCGCTCAGCGGCGTCGCGGGATTGGCATATTTGATGTGCTCGTAGCCTGCGTAGAATTTGAGCGGGTCGAGTGCGTACAGTCCCATCAGCGCATAAGCGGTGTTATCCGAGACGGTTCCGTACAGAGAATTCGACAGCACGTCGCTTGCGGGGAGTGTGGCGATCTGCGTGGCGCTCAAAGCGCTGGCGGTGATGGAGCTGTAGACTTTGGAATAATAGGCATCCACCGAGACGCCGGCGTAGTCAGCGCCGATCTGGCCCTGGATCGCAGTATTGGCCGATCCGCTGGCACCGCTGAATTTGTACAGAGCGGCCAC
>JBEKOK010000231.1:0-6451 GCA_049521875.1 Steroidobacteraceae bacterium | reverse complement strand
TGCTCGTGCGTGTGCGCTTCACGCTCGCGCTGCTGCTCGCCGTGCTGGTGCTGCTGAGCGTGGTCGCGCTGGTGTCGGTGCTGGCCATTGCACTCAGTACGTCGCAAAACCTGCCGATGCCCGAGGCGCTGCAGATTCCCCCGCCGCGCTTGCGCTTTTTGCTGCGAAATTTGCTGATTGCCGCGCTGGCCGGAACGCTGGCGCTGCCGTATGCCTACATTGCGCGGCGCTGGCAGCGACGCGCACTGCGACAGGCGCAGGCCGATCTGGCGGCACTGCAGCTGAAGCTCAAGCCGCGCATGCTGCTGCAGAGCATCCAGGATCTGGCGGAGTTGGTGCGCGAGGGAGGGGCCGGGGCGATGGCCCGCGATCTTGCGGCGCTGACGGGCGCGAACCTGGATGAGCAGCCGGCACCGATCCGCCTGGGTACTGAAGTGGAAATCGCGCGCTGTTACCAGCGCCTGCGCCAGCTGCACCTGGGCGAGCGGCTGCACGTCATCTGGGATATACCGGATCTGCCGCTGGGTGCACTGGCACCGCCACGACTGCTGCAGACGCTACTGCACATGGCGATCGAGCAGGGCATTGAACCGCGCGGCGGCGGTATCGTGACATTGAGCGGCGCCATCGAGCAGGGCTTCGTCGGCGTGTCAGCGCGTTATCCGCTGAGCGAGCTCGCCGCTGCCGAGGCCTCGGTGACAATACTGGATCTGCTGCGCGAGCAGCTCGCGGCACTGTGGCCCGGCCAGGGCCAGATTGATGCCGAGCGCAGCAGCGATGAAATGTGCGTGCGCGCGCGCTGGCCGCTGCTCGAACCGCCCTAGGCCTGCCGCCTCAGGGGCGCGTGCGCTAAGGCCTCAGCTGCCCCAGCAAGCGACCGAGTTGTCGACGGCCGCGGAGTTCAGCGCCGTCTGCACGCCAGCGGAGGTCAGCGTGAACGAGGCACAACCAGCATCGTTCGCCTGGCTCGTGCCCGCGATCGGTGTCGCGACCAGCGTGAAGGTCGCGGGGGTACCGGTGACCGTGCTGTTGGCGGGCGCTACCGCGGGGACGATCGTCAGGTTGACGCTGTAGTAGCCACTGCCGACGGTTACCGGCCAGGTGGCGCCGGTATAGCCAACCGATGCCGGTGTCGCGCCATAGGCCGAGGTCGTGGAATAGACATTCTGCTCACGGGCCGCGAGATCCAGCAACGCAGACTTGGCATCAGTGCGACGCGAGTGCCGGATCTGGTTCTGATAGCTCGGTATCGCGATCGCGGCCAGAATTGCGATCACCACCATCGTGACCACCAGTTCGATCAGCGTGAAGCCGGCATTCGGCGCCCGGTTGTGCGGCATAGGTTGACTCATGAATCGCTGCCTTTGGTTTGCTAATGGATACTCAGCGCTTCTCGACCCACGTCAACCGCTTGCTGATGGTCGACACGGCGGGATTGATTGGCACTACCGTACCTGAACCACCGATGTTCTGCGTGACCAGGAATGTGCTGGTCCCCGAAGTCACGTTGGTCGGCGTACCCGTACCGTTCAGCTGCACGCCGCTCGGCACCAGACCGTTGACGGTCTCAAAGTTACCTGCTGCGGTGCCAAAGAAGGCATTGGTGAACGCGCCACCGGTGGCCGGTGAGATTGCCATCGTGTAGCCGGTGGTCGGCGTGACGACGCAACTGGTTCCGGCGGCGGTCGGGATCGTCGTATTCACGACAAACGCGCCGACTTCGAAGTTCGGGCTGTAGATGATCTGCTCATTGGCTCCCGGCAGCGGCAGGTACCAGCCGTAGCTGGTATCGCTCGTGCTCGGCGTGCACGCGGTCGAGTTGATCCAGCACACCGGGTTCTGCGAAACAGTCCGGTAATTGGTGCCGTTCGAGAACGTGCCCGTGCTGTTGACGCTCTGCGCGGTCAGGTTCACCGAGGCACTGCTGGTGGTACAGCCGCTGGTCGCCGCTCCGGTCTGCGGTCCGCAGATAGGATAGGTCGTGTAGGAAACCGGCGTCGTGCCCGTACTGAGCGAGGCGTACTGCACCGATGAAACTGCGTTCCAGCCACCCATGTTCCAGTCCCAGACGCCATACAGATCCTGTTGGCCGGTGGCATAGGTCGTCGTGTTGGTGACAGTGAACGGCGTCTGAGAACCGGTGCCGAACTCGAGCAGCAGGCGGTTAGAGGTACTGCCCGCTGTCGGCACCGAAACTGCGACCAGGTTGGTCGTAATCGGCTGGCCACCGGTGCTGAACAGCGGCGCGCTTGCCGCAGCCCAGTTGGCCGGGTTGCTGCTGGTCAGGTCAAAGCGCCAGATATTGCCCAGCTTGTCACCGGCATACACATAGTCGGTGACGTGGTCGCCATCAAGATCCACCGGCACGGCATAGTCGATGCCGTTACCGGTGGCGGAGCCCGGCACCTTGAGGAAATAGAAGCTGATCGTGGGCAGCGGGCTGCTCCCGTTGCTGGCCACCAGCATCACGAAGACGCCGGCCGCGCCGGTCGAGCTGCCGGTGCCATTGCCAAACACCGCGCCCCACTGGCCGTTATGAAAGCGGCGGATCTCGGGCACACCGTAGGTGTTGCCCAGACTCATGCCGCACTTGCTGGAACTGGTGTCGTTGGCGCACACCATCGTGGTCGTCGTGGTCGGGTTGGTGGTTCCGAGCGCGTTGGTCGTGCCGTAGCCCGGGCCACCGGTGCTGTTCGTGTCACCGGCACTGTCGGTCACCGTGGTAACGGTGCTCCACTCGCCGATCACCGTCGTGGCCGGACCACCGACGCCGCTGGTCTCGGTGAAATTGGTCGGATTGGTGATGTCCAGCGCGTAGATCGCCGGTCCGCCGGCACCGATGCCGCTGACCAGCCATGTGTGCCAGGCGCCGTTGTAGTACAGGTCGCCAGTGCCCGGCGTGCCGTCGACATAGAAATTGTGGCCGTATTGCGGGTTGGCGAAGTCGGTTGAATTCTCCGCTTCATCAGAACCGGCGATATGGATGTCGCGCGTCACGAAGTCCGGCATGTACGCCAGGATCTCCTTGCCATCATTGTAGGTACTGACATAGGTGCTGCCCGAATACGAACCGGCTTCGAAGCCGTGCAGCAGGCCATCGTTGGCACCGACGTACACGACGTTGAGGCGGCCGGCCTGAGCCGCTACGTAAGCGGCGTAGCTGCCGCTCGAGGCATTTTCCGGCAGCGGATCGGTCGCATTGGTGACGTTGGTATCGCTCTTGGTCAGCAGATCAGAAAATGTGGTCGGAAAGGCAGCCGAGGGCGCGCCAACCCAGGTCGGGCTCGAATCAACGATGTCGCCGAGCACACTCGGTCGGTTGCGATACAAGCCAACGCCACTGGCGTTGACCTCATTGGTGCGATCGCCGCGCAGGAAATTCAGGCGGCACGGTGCCGAGGTGTTGCCGCTGCAATTGGCGGTGTCGCCCTGCTCAAGCGCGGCTGTCTGCGTCGCGTTGAGGTTGTTCCACTCGAACGGCTCGCCGACCTGGCTGGTCGGGTTGTAGGTCATGATGACGCGCGCCGTGGGCGCTTCGGCGGCGCCGCTGGTCGTGCCGGTCGCCGCGCACGCTCCGCCGGTCAGCACGCACGAGCCGTCCCAGTTGGCGGTCGGGCTGATCGTCACGTTGGTGATGCCGCTCGAGTTGACGCTCGCCACGAGGTTGTTGGCCGTGAGGTCACCGGCATAGGTCTGCGTGTTGTACGAGGCGAAGTACACCTGCGTACCAATCTGCACCTGCGCGGTCTGCTTCTGGTTCAAGCTGACCGAACTGGCCGACTGCTGCGCCGGCGCCGCCTGGAAGCAGAGAATTTCATGGATGTTGTTGCTGCCGCCCGAAGAACCGGCGAAGCCGAAGTACACGCCGTTGGTGGTCGCATTCCCCCACTGCGTCGAGGTCAGGCCTGAGGCGGTAAACAGGTTCTGGTTGGTGAGCACCGTCTGCCAGGCGCCGCCGTTGAGGCTGTACCAGAAACTCAGCAGCGGAACCGGAGAAGTCGACGAGGCCGCCTGGATCTGCAGCTTGTAGGTAATCGGCATCGCCTGGCCGCGGGTCGTAGCGCTTTCATTGGCGAGCTTGATGGTGCTCGAGAGCACCTTGTAGCCGCCGGCGACTGCCAGATAGTCGTTTATCGGCGTGCTGGTCTCAACCGGAGCCAGCGGGTTCGAGAAATTCCACTGGTAACCGGTTTCGCAGGCGTACTGCACTGCCTTGGCGCCGCAGCTGGTGTAGCCGGCGCACAGGTAGTTGAGGCCAAGGCCGATGGGATAGTTGGCCGGACTCATAAACTCCAGGTCACCCAATGTGATGGAGCCGGCACCGCGCAGGCCGATGCGGCCCCACTGGTAGCCAAAGCCGGATGCGGTGTTGTCACCGGCGTTGAGAAAGTTGCCGTATTCATCGATACCGAGGCCGATCAGGCCGCCACGCATGCCATCGTAGCCGCGCACGGTGCCATCCGGGTGCAGTTTGGTATCGTCGTTGGCATTGGAGCAGGTGTAGCCCAAGCTGCCGCCGAAGGCGCCGACGTCGTACGGCGTTGTATTGCCATTGAGCAGGAAGAAGCTCATGCCGTCGGCACCGTCGCCGCCCGAGCCACCTGAATTGCCTTCGTAGGTATAGGTGGTAAACACCACCGTCAGGCCGTTGCTGACATCATAGGTGAAGTTCGAAATGATGGCGCCGGCTTCCTGGAACCCGTTGTTGGTACCCGAGGCATAGGCATTGGTCAGACGCAGCGCGCCGTAGCCGATCCCGTCAGGCAGGTTGCCGGTGTTGCCACCAGTCATCGGCGAGTTGTGGCCGCCCGGGATGACCTGGCCGCTGTAGTAGCTGGTCGCGGTCATCGGCGAGGTGGCGGTGATGCACGGCGGAATCGGCGTGACATCCCCGGTGGGTCCGGTGCCGCCCGAGATGTTGCCCGCGGTCAGACAAGCACCCAGGAAAGGCAGCCAGCTGTTGGTGGTCGCCCCGTCGGTGAAATTCTCTTGGACGACCAGCTGGGCATGTGCTGCCTGCGCGACGAGCGCGAGCAGTGTCAGGGCCAGGGTGCGAATTTTGTTGCTCATGAACGGTACTCCAGATTCATTCCGGCTATTGCGAACACGAGAGGCATGTAGTGCTCGAGCCCACGATGTAGGTGCTTTCGACAACGGCCACTGCGTTCTGTGTGCCGCCATAGCCCACGGCATCCACCTGATAAACGGTGCCGGTGCCGTCAGCTGATATTCCAAGTGAAGTGATGTAGAAAGTCGGCAGCGCGAAATACAGGTTCTGTCCGGTGCCGGTGGTGAATGTCGTTGGCGTGTAGGTGGTGCCGATCGGGGCGCCGGCGCCGGTGACCCAGGGCACGTTGATGATGGTCGGTTCGTTCAGCGGGTTGTTGCAGATCTGGCCCACGTTGTTGCTGGGTGTAGCCGCAAGCAGCGTGGTGCAGGTAACCGTTGCCAGCGCCCCGTTGCCGTTCTGCATCCACTGCTCGGCGTACTGCTCGGCGGCCTCGGCCGCCTGCAGCGCACGGCCTTTCTCACGCAGATTGCCGGCGATCTGCTCCTGCACGCCAAAACTGCGATACATGCTGATGGCCATGATCGTCACGATGAGCAGCAGCACCAGGCTGGTGACCAGCACGTAACCCTGCTGGGCGGTGCGGGTGCGGTTGCGATTCATGTTCATGAGTTGACACCGCCCTTGGCCATCACGCAGATCACGCGACTGAAGCTGACGGTCGGCGGCTGCCCCGTGTTGTAGGTCGTGGATCCCGGGCCGCCGCCATAGAGCGGGTTGGTAAAGGTCAGGGTCACCTGGACCGATACCACGTTTATCCAGTTGTTGGTCGCCGTCACCTGTGCTGCGGTCAGGTAGCTGTCGGCCGAGGTGTTCGTGACCGCGAAATTGGTCTTCACCCCGTACAGGATGCTCATGTTGGTCACGCCGCTGACCAGCCCCACCGGCGCCGCGTTGCCGAGCGTGCAGATGAGGTTATTGTTGGCGTCAACACTAAACGCGTTGATCCACAGAAAGTTGCCACCGCTCGTGTTGGTTCCGCCGGTGCAGTTGATGATGTTGTCGTTGTTCGCCGTGACATAGCGGGCCGTCACGGTATCGCCCTGGGCGCTGGCCGCAGAGACTCCGTATACCGACTGCCCCGCAGCGGTGAACGGTGCCGTGGCCGGAAACGAACCCACCAACGTGTTGGCAACCGGATTGGGGAAGTAACCGCTCGCTTCGATGACCTCAGCCATCAGCGTCATTGCGAGGCGCTCATCGTCTTGCAGCTGCACGAGCTGGTTCTGATTTCCAAAGGACTTGCGTGTGCTCTGCTCCAGAGTCAGCAGCCCGCCGATCAGGAACAGCGCCAGCAGCATCGCCACCAGCAATTCAATCAGCGTGAATCCGCCTGAGCGGCGCGCGCGCACTGAGCGACTGTGGTTCAGGTCTCTCATGGCT
>JBEKOK010000230.1:0-6453 GCA_049521875.1 Steroidobacteraceae bacterium | reverse complement strand
AACGGCTCAAGTCGCGCTTCGGCTGGGGACTCACGGTGGCGATCGAACCGCCGGATCTTGAGACCTGCGTGGCGATCCTGATCGGCAAAGCGCAGGCGGCAAATGTGGAATTGCCCGAGGAAGTAGCATTCTTCATCGCCAAGCTCAACCGCTCCAACGTGCGAGAACTCGAAGGCGCCCTGCACCGTGTGATCGCCAACGCCGGTTTCACCGGTCGTCCGATTTCACTGGAATTTACGAGAGAAACGCTCAGGGACCTGCTGACTATGCAGGCGCGCCTCGTGACGATGGAGAACATCCAGAAGACCGTGGCCGACTACTACAAGCTGCGCATCGCCGACCTGCTCTCCAAGCGCCGCTCGCGTTCGGTGGCGCGGCCGCGTCAGGTCGCGATGGCGCTGGCGAAGGAACTGACGACCCACAGCCTGCCGGAAATCGGCGATGGCTTTGGCGGGCGCGATCACACCACGGTCATGCACGCCTGCAAGCGGATAAGGGAATTGCGCGACAGCGAACAGCGCCTGCAGGAGGATTATTCAAACCTGTTGAGAATACTGGCCGGATGATGTGTATCTCCTGTAGACAACTTCGGAGCTAAAGTTACGCACATTCCGCGCACAGCTTTGCGGCTTACATACCCGGAAAAGCGCGGCACACGGATAGTGCTTTGGCGCCGCGATAAGTACCCTCCTCCGAACGGTTGTCCCCGTGACTCACAGGACTAATAATTACATCTGTCTTATCTAAGCTAAGAAAGAATTAAGATAGATCCGGCCTGCCCTCTCTCTTTCCGGAAGGATCCAAAGCGTCATGAAAGTCTCGGCGACCCGCGAAAACCTGCTGGCCCCACTGCAAAGCGTTATGGGCGTTGTCGAACGACGCCAGACCATGCCGATCCTGGCCAACGTGCTGCTCAGTGCCCGCAACGACAAGCTGAGCGTCACGGGTACGGATCTGGAGGTCGAGCTGGTCGCGGCGCACGCGGTTTCGGTCCAGCAGGCCGGCGATGTCACGGTCCCGGGGCGCAAGCTCCTTGAAATTATGCGCACGCTTCCCGAGAAGGTGAACGTGACGCTGACGCGTGATGGCGAGAAAGTCGTGATCAAAGCCGGCCGCAGCCGCTTTACGCTCTCAAGTCTGCCGGCGACCGAATTTCCGGTGATCGAGGACATCAATGCGCGCCAGGCGCTGCGGATCACGCGCGCCGCCGCGCGCCGCCTGATCGACAAGACGCATTTCGCGATGGCGCAGCAGGACGTGCGTTATTACCTCAACGGCACGCTGTTCGAGACCGATGGCAAGAAGCTGCGCGCAGTGGCCACCGATGGTCATCGGCTCTCGCTGGCCGAAGCCGAACTGCTCGAGCCGGTTAGTGCATCGCAACAAGTGATCGTTCCCCGCAAGGGCGTATTGGAACTGCAACGGATCGTGGCCGGGGACGGCGACCTGGAACTGACAATCGGGACAAATCACATTCGCGCCCAGATCGGCGACATTCGCTTCACTTCGAAGCTAATTGACGGCAAGTTCCCAGAATATGGCCGTGTGATCCCCGCGAACCCGCCGCGCATCATGTCCGGTGGCCGCGATCTGATTCGCCAGGCACTGCAACGGACCTCGATCCTCTCGAACGAGAAGTACCGCGGCGTCCGGCTGACATTCGGCGCCAATCTGCTGACCGTTCAGGCGCATAACCCGGAACAGGAGGAGGCCGAAGATCAGGTCGAGGCCAGTTTCGAGGGTGATGACGTCGAGATCGGCTTTAATGTCACGTACCTGCTCGACGCCCTGGCCGCAGTTGATGCAGACACCGTGGAGATCGGCGTGACTGACGCCAACAGCAGCTGTCTGATCCGTGCTCCTGGAGACGGCACCACAAAGTTTGTGGTCATGCCGATGCGGCTCTGAAGCGGTTCTAGCGATGAGTCTCGTCGAGCTGGAGGTGCAGGATCTACGCTGCCTCCAGACGGCCGGGCTGTCCTTACACCCTGATGTCAATCTGATCCTGGGCCCGAACGGCTCGGGCAAGACCTCGCTGCTGGAGGCTATTTACCTACTGGGCCGCGGACGCTCATTCCGGACCCGGCACACCGAGCGCCTGATCCGCCACGGGGCCGAGTCAGTGCACGTCGTTGGTCACACCGATGGTCCGAGCCCAAGAACGCTGGGTCTGGGTTTCGATCGGCTCACCGGCACGTCTGCAAGGCTCGACCGGCGCCCCGTGCAATCGCTCGCCGATCTGTCGGAAGCGTTTCCGGTCCAGGTAATCGATCCGGGGATCCATCGACTGGTAGAAGAGGGACCCACCTATCGCCGCCGTTGGCTTGACTGGGGTGTGTTCCACGTGGAACCGGGCTTTGTCGCCCACTGGGTTGCCTTCAGCCGGGCCCTCCGCCAGCGCAATGCGGCGCTCAAGCTGGGTCAGGATCCCAGCCCCTGGGACAGCGAGTTCATCCGTTTGGGTGACCTGATTGCCAGCGCCCGCGAGCGAACGTTGACCGCCGCCGAGCCGTACTGGCGCCACAGTATTGAATCGCTGCTCGAACGACCGATCACGCTGAGCTTCTTCCGGGGTTGGAGCCAGGAGCACACGCTGGCCGAGGCCTTGGACGCCGCTGCAAACCGCGATCGCCTGCGGGGGACGACAACGACGGGCCCGCAGCGCTTTGATGTGCATCTGCGCGCTGACGGCGTCGCGGCTCGGGAAGTGCTGTCGCGTGGGCAACAAAAACTATTGGGAGCCGCGCTGGCGCTCGCCATGGCGCGGCTGGTGGCGGAGGGGGGACGGCAGGCACCGACGCTGCTCTTGGACGATCCGGCGGCAGAACTCGATCAGGCGCATACCGAAGCGCTGGTGCGCGAACTGCGCTCGGTCAATGGGCAAATGATCGTCACCGCATTGAGGGAACAGGACTTTCATTTTGGCGTGCCTGACAGGCGGTTTCACGTGGAACAAGGGCAGGTCAAGCAGCTATAATGTGCGCATGAAAAATCGAGTCCGCGCATGACGCAGTCAGACGTCTACGATTCCAGCAAAATCAAGGTGTTAAAGGGTCTTGATGCGGTGCGCAAAAGACCCGGCATGTACATCGGCGACACCGACGACGGCACCGGTCTGCACCACATGGTTTTCGAGGTCGTCGATAACGCCATCGACGAGGCCCTGGCGGGTCATTGCGACCGCATTCAGGTCATCATCCATGCCGACGAATCGGTCACGGTCACGGACAATGGCCGTGGCATCCCGGTGGATATCCACCCGGAGGAGGGCCGCTCGGCCGCCGAAGTGATTATGACCGTGCTGCACTCGGGCGGTAAGTTCGACGACAGCTCCTACAAGGTCTCCGGTGGCTTGCACGGCGTGGGCGTCTCGGTGGTCAACGCGCTGTCCGACGTGTTGCAGTTGACGATCAGCCGCGATGGCTTTGTCTATCGCCAGGAATATCACCTCGGCGATCCTGTAGCACCGCTCGCGCCCACCGGACCGACCAAGGAGCGCGGCACTACCGTGCGCTTCAAACCGTCGGCGAAAATTTTCTCCCACATCCAGTTCGTCTACGACACGCTCGCCAAGCGCCTGCGCGAACTCTCGTTCCTTAATTCCGGTGTGCGTATCGAGCTGGTCGATGAACGCGAGGATCGGCAGGAAGTGTTCCAGCACGAAGGTGGACTCAAGGCCTTCGTGCAGCACCTGAACCGCACACGCACGCCGATCCATGAATCGGTGTTCTGGTTTCGCGCGCAGGAAGGCACGACCAATGTGGAAGTGGCCTTGCAGTGGAATGACTCCTATCAGGAGAGCATGTACTGCTACACGAATAACATTCCGCAGAAAGACGGCGGCACGCACCTTTCAGGATTCCGCGCGGCACTGACGCGTACGCTCAATGACTACATCGAGAAGGAAGGCGTAGCCAAGAAGGAAAAGATCGGCACTACAGGTGACGATGCGCGCGAGGGACTGACCGCGATCCTTTCGGTGAAGCTGCCCGATCCCAAATTCTCATCGCAAACCAAAGACAAGCTGGTGTCCTCCGAGGTCAAAGGCCTCGTGGAGACTGCGGTCACTGCGAAGCTCAGCGAGTTTCTGCTCGAGCATCCGGCCGAGGCACGCGCGATCGTCGCCAAGACCATTGAGGCGGCCCGCGCGCGCGAAGCCGCACGCAAGGCGCGCGAGATGACACGACGCAAGGGTGCGCTCGATATCGCCGGGCTCCCAGGCAAGCTGGCTGACTGTCAGGAAAAGGATCCGGCGCTGTCCGAGATCTTTATCGTCGAGGGCGATTCGGCCGGCGGTTCCGCCAAGCAGGGCAGGGACCGGCGCACACAGGCGATCCTGCCGCTCAAGGGCAAGATCCTGAATGTCGAGAAGGCGCGCTTCGACAAGATGCTCTCGTCGGCCGAAGTCGGCACCTTAATCACAGCCCTGGGTTGCGGCATCGGGCGCGACGACTTCGACATCGACAAGCTGCGCTATCACCGCATCATCATCATGAGCGTCGACGGCGACGAGCATGTGTTCGTACGCGATCCGGGCGCGGGCGTCCGCATGGTGCGCATCGGCCAGTTCATCGATGCGGCGCTTGAGTCGCATGCAGCGGCTTGCCGCTCTGAGAACGGCGCCGACAAGCTGACCGATGCTCCGCTTGGCGAGGTGCTCTGCTTTGGGCTGAATGACCGGGAAGTGCGATTCCGCCGGATCAAGAGCGTAATTCGCCACCCTCTGGACGAAAAACTTTTCAACGTACGCACGGCCTATGGACGTTCAGTGCGCGTAACCTCGAGCCACAGTGTGTTCGTCTGTGAGCAGGGAGCATTGAAGCTCAAGCGCGGCGACGAGCTGCGCCTCGGCGACCGAGTCGCGGCGCCGCGGCGGATCCGTTTCCCATCGCTAGCGCCAGCACGGATCGATCTGATGCGGGCATTGCACGCTGTGCCGAGCGCTGCGAGTCAAGTCTGGGTGCGCGGGAGCGCTGTCGAAGCCTGGTTCAAGAAGCGGGTACTCAAAAAGCACGAGGGTAACGCCCAGCTGCCGCAGGCTCGCGTCGAAATCCCAGAGGTACTTGGCAGGGAACTCGCTGAGCGCCGTCGTGCCAGCGGTATCACCCAAGCCGCGCTGTGCGCGCAAGTCGGGATCCGGCAACCGGTGACCTTCTACGCTTGGGAGAGCGGGCGCACGCGGCCGACTCAGGGACACTTTGCGGCCTATCTGCGGGCGATCGGGGCCGATGTCGATGCGGTTCTACCGCGCACGGCCGCAGCGCCGAGCTGCCTGGAACGCGTCTCGAATGAGCAATATCGCAACTCCGGTGTCAACCAGGTTCAGGATCGCGTGCGACTCAGCGATCTCGCCTCTGAGGACCTCGAGTGGCTAGGCGCGCGCGAGGATCTGGAGCTGACGCCAGAGCATTATCGACGCAACGGCATTCCCCGCTTCATCGCCGTCGATGCGCCGCTGATGAGTCTGCTCGGCTTCTATCTGGCCGAGGGCTCGTGCTCGGATCGCAATGGCATACGAGTGGCGATTGGCGCTGGCAACCAACGCTTCGCTGAAGAGATGGCCGGATACTTCGCCGGCGTCTTCGGTATTCCTGCGCTGGCCTACAGCGACGCCAGTCGCAATTGCAGCGACCTGAAACTCGTCAATCGCGTCGCCTCGCTCGCGTGGCAGCAAATATTTGGCTTCTCCGCGGTCGACTCGACTACCAAGCGCATTCCGGACCTGGTGTTCAACGTTTCCGAGGAACTGCGCATCGCGTTTCTGCGCGGCTATCTGCTCGGGGATGGGACCGTTAGTGCGAACCGCCTCGCGTTCAACACGTCATCCTACGATCTCGCGAGCGGCGTTCTTTATTGCCTCAGCTCCCTGGGTGTCGTTGCGGGTATTTCCCGGATTGAGCCGGACGGTGTCGTGCGGATGATCCGCGGGCAACCGTGCGAAACTCGGCATCCGCACTGGATCGTGACTGTGGCGGCCCGGGAGGACCTGCGTCGCCTGCATCCGGTCTGGAAGGATCACGCCAGAGCCGCGGCGATGGCGGAGTGGCTCAACTCCTCCGACCGACGCGGCGCACGCGACTTCGAGAACTTCGATGGCGACCTGATGTCGCTTCCGATCGTCGCGATCGAGGAAACGACAGCAAGCAACGGCAACGTCTACGACTTCTCAGTCGAAGGCGATGAGAACTTCATCGCCGGCATCGGCGGTCTTTGCTGCCACAACACGGACGCAGACGTCGACGGTTCGCACATCCGCACGTTGCTGCTGACCTTCTTCTACCGCCAGATTCCGCTCTTGATCGAACGCGGCCACATCTACATCGCGCAGCCGCCGCTCTACAAGATCAAGCGTGGCAAGCAGGAAGTCTACGTCAAGGACGAGAGCGAACTCGATGCGCTGCTATTGAGTAGCGCCCTCGACAATTCGGTGCTGCAGGTCGGCACCGATTCCCC
>JBEKOK010000229.1:0-6465 GCA_049521875.1 Steroidobacteraceae bacterium | reverse complement strand
CCGGCTCGGTGTGCTGGTGCTGTTCAGACAGTGGGATGAAGTGCTGGCCGTGCCCGAGCCGACCCAGGAGGCGCGGCTGCACGCGAGCAACGTGCATTTCACACACGGCTTCTGGCACTTTGCGCGCGGCATGGCGTTCGCCGGGAGCGCTCAGCCGCAGCAGGCTGAGGCAGAGCTTGCGCTGCTGCACACCGAAGCGGGTGAGCTGCCGGCACGCTACACGGTGCCGGCCGGGCAGCTCGGGCTCGAGCACACGCTCGATGATCTGTTCCGGGAAAGTGATATCGAAACCCTGGGCCTCGCCGAGCAGGTGCTGCGCGCACGCATCGCCGAGGCGCGCGGGCAGGGTGCCGCCGCGATCGGTTACTGGCGCCGCGCGGTCGCGCTGCAGGATCAGGCCGCCTACAGCGAGCCGCCGCTGTGGTACTACCCGGTGCGCGATTCACTCGGCGCCGCGCTGCTGCGCGCCGGCGCCGCGAGCGAGGCGGTCGCGGTGTTTCAGGAGGACCTGCGCCGCCGGCCCAATGATCCGCGCGCCTACTTCGGGCTGGCAGCGGCTTACACGACGTTGCATCAGCGCGGGGGTGCGGCCGGGGCGCAAGCGAGTTTTGAGAAGGCGTGGCAGCTTGCAGACCGGCCGCTCACCCTGGCGGACCTGTAGTGGCGCGCCGGCTGCTGCGCGGCCGCACAGTCTGGTTCAGTTGAGCTTGAAAAGTGGCTCAAATGGTCCTAGTGTGAGCCAGGGCCAGGAGCACAATTCAATGGCGATGCCGGTGGATCGGGTACAGGAGATTCTGGGGCTCAAGCGCAGTGCGCGCGACACCCCGGGCCTCGCCGCTGCTGTTGAGCGGGGGCTGCCACGCAGCGCATTGCTGCGCACTGTGGCGCGCGCTGGCTTGGTCGGCAAGGCGCGCGAGTCGCTGCTGCACGGGGTCGTGCCGCGCGCGACCTTCAAGCGGCGCACGCGCCTCAAGCTCCACGAAAGCGAGAAGACCGAACGCCTGGCGCGCGTGATCGCGCTGGCCGAGCTGCTCTGGGATGACGTGCCGGCCGCACAGCGCTTCCTCAATGCCCCGCACCCCGAGCTTGCCGGGCGCACGCCGCTCGAGAGCGCCGCCAGCGAACTCGGTGCGCGGCAGTTCGAAGAGATCGTGATGCGCGCCCTCTACGGACTGCCGGTCTAGTGCCGCGCAGCGCCGGTGCTGCTCTATCGCATCGCTGATAAACGCTACGGCGCCGAGAGCGGCGAGGGCGCCAGGCTCTACGGCGCTCGCTGGAATTCTCCCGGCCGGGCGGTGATCTATGCCTGCACCACCTACGCCGGCGCGATGCTGGAAAAGCTGGTGCACACCGGGCGCCAGATCCCCAGGCACCAGGTGTGCGTGACCTTCTTCGTGCCTGAAGCGCTTAAAGTCATTGAACTGCAGCCGGGCCGCATCCGCGGCTGGGAGGCCGAGAACTGCAAAGCGAGCCGGCGCGCCGGGGATGCGTGGCTGAGCGCGCAGTCCAGCGCGATTTTGCTGGTTCCAAGCGTCGTGTTCGCCGTGGAGCGCAACGCGCTGATCAACAGCGCGCACGCGAAGGCACGGCGCGTGCGGGTGCAGAGCATCGAGCGGGTGCGCTGGGATGAGCGGCTGTTTGCGCCACCTGCGGACTAAGCGATGCGCATCGGCCTGATCTCCGACACCCACGGGCTGCTGCGTGCCTCGGCACTCGAGGCACTGCGCGGCAGCGAGCACATCATTCACGGCGGTGATATTGGCGAGGCTTCGCTGCTCGAGGCCTTGGCGGCACTGGCGCCGCTGACCGTGGTGCGTGGGAACAATGACAGCGCGCCGTGGGCGCAGTCGCTGCCGGAGGAGGCGCGGCTCGAGCTGGCTGGAATCCGCGTGCTCGTGCTCCATGATCTGAAGATGCTGAGCGCTGAATCCCGCCGCTGGCAGCCGCAGGTGATGATCTCGGGGCACTCGCATCAGCCCGCGGTGCGCGAGGCCGAAGGCGTGCTGTACGTGAATCCCGGCAGTGCCGGACCACGGCGCTTTCGATTGCCGGTGACGGTCGCCGAACTGCTGATCAGCGGCGAGCAGGTGCAGGCCCACATCATCGCTTTGCCGCCCTAGCGGTCGGCGGCACTGGCGCGAGCTTCAGGCCGCGGGCGGCGGCTGTTGCTCGACACGCGGCAATTGCTCGCTGATGCAGGCCCACTCGGGTGCCTTAGAGGTCCAGATGGTCATTGCCGGCACTGCCAGATTCGGATCATCGAGCGTGCCGACGCGCACGAACACCAGGTGGGGCCGCGACTCGGCTTCGCTGTACAGGTGTATGCCGCAGATCGGGCAGAATCGGCGGTGCATGCGATTGCCGCTGTCGGCAATGCCTTCATAATCGCGCGTCTCGCCATGGCGCGTGAAGGTCTCGGTGCGAAAGCAGCTGTTGACGGTGCCGCTGCCGGCACCGATAAACTGGCATGTGCGGCACCAGCAGGCGCGCGTCACGATCGGTGGCGCGCTGCTCTCGTAGCGCACCGCACCGCACAGGCATCCGCCGCTGATAATCATAGTCTGGCCTCCTCGATAGATCAGTGAACGTTGTTTCTGGTCAGTGCTACCGCGCTGCCCACTCAGTGATTGCGGTCGCCAGACTCGCCTGACGGAGGATCAGGCGGATTCGTCCGCTTTTTGTATGAATGGGTCACCGCGTAGACGAGTGAGGCGCAGGCACCGAGCGCCAGCAGGCCAAACGTGAAAAAAGTGCCGGCGCCACTTCCCGGTGAGCCGGCGAACAGGAACAGGCCACCGCACACGCTCATCAGCAATCCCACTAATCCGAGAACGAGCGCCACGAGAATAGCGAGCGCGCGTAGCAGGTTGCGCAGGAATTCAGACATGGTCGCTAAGCCTTCGCCGCTCCATTGGCCGTGTTGCGCCTCGCATCGCGATCACTGTTGCCCAAAGCACGATCCGATCAGGCACTGACCGTTCCCGGAGGGGCTTGGTGTGTCCGCCTCGCCTCGAAGGGCAGGCGCACCTCGCGACGCAGTTCCTCGAGTCTGGCCGAGCGCCCGTCGCGGTACAGCAAATTAAAGGCCTCGAAGGGAATCATTCGCCCGTCGGGCTGCGCGATGTGGACGCAGGATTTTTTCATCGCCCGGACATCAAAATTCCAGGCATCTATGAACTGCATGATCAGCACACGAAACACATGCTCGTAGCTCACTTCGCTGCTGGCGATCTGTGGCAGGCAGCAGAGCAGGTCGTGTAGTTCCCGGGCTTGTCCTTCCGGACCGTGGTTCGTGGCGAAGAGGCGGAAGACCTGGGCCTTGAGCGCCGGGTCCCGCTCGAAGACGATTGTGCTTCGCTCACCGGCCAGCAGTACCTCCGCGGGAATCAGGTGCGTGAGAGGCCGGATTCCCTCCGGAGTCTTGAGCGCGTACGCCATCGCCAGTGCGTCGGGGTTGCAGGGCACCGGAATGATGTCTGCGGCGGCGAACAGAGGCGTCTGATCGAGGATCAATTGCCGCACTTCCGTGAGCGTCAGGCGCTGCTCGCCGGGGTCGTAGTGTTCCGTGCGCCCGGCATGTTGCACGGGCTGCAAGGTTACACCCCGAACGCAGGACTGACGCGTCGCAAACTCGATGACCGAGCCAACTTCCTGCTCATTGATACCGCGCGCCACGGTCATCACAAGTGTCGTGGACAAGCCCACGCGATTCAGTTCCTCTAGGGCGCGCAGGCGTACCGAGGAGAGGTCCACGCCGCGAAGCGCCTGCAGCGCGGCAGGACGCAGCGAGTCCCATTGCAGGTAGATCTCAAAGCCCGGTGCGTACTCGCGAAGGCGCGCCGCGAAGCCCGGCTCATTGGCAATGCGGATGCCGTTGGTATTGACCATCAGGTGACGGATCGGGCGGCTGCGCGCAGCCTCGAGAATCGCGAAGAACTGCGGATGCAGGGTCGGCTCGCCACCGGAGATCTGTACGACATCCGGTTCGCCCTCGTTGCTGACGATCGCATCGAGCATGCGCTCGACCGTCGCCAGATCGCGGTAGCCGGGCCGGTGCGGACCGCTATCGGCATAGCAGATCGGGCAGCGCAGATTGCAGTGATCGGTAATCTCGATGATCGAAAGGCAGGAATGCTGCATGTGATCCGGGCACAAACCGCAATCGTACGGGCAGCCATATTCCATCGGCGTGTTGAAACGCAGCGGCATCTCCGGCGGTTTGATGTAGATCTCGCGGCCGGCGCGCCAGTAGGCGGCATCCGAGGCGATCAGCACCTTGCGATGGCCGTGCTCCGGACACCACTTGTACATCCAGACCTGCTGCTCCTGAATCACCAGTTTGGCCTCGATGCGCCGAAGACACTCGGGGCACAGCGAGACTGCCGTGTCATAGAACAGGTACGGTCGGATCTTGGGCACGCGGGCTATCCTGGCCTCATCCAACGGCGGATGTCGCCGCCATAGTAAGCCAGCCCGGCCACGCAGGCCCACTGAATGGCCGAGAACGGTCCGAATCGATCCGGTGCCAGTAGGCCCGCGGCGGCCGGCGCGAACGGCGGTTTGAGAAACTCAAGGCAGAAGCGCAGCAGCAGATAGCCAACCATCAAGATGCGGAAGCGATCACCGGCGCGTCGTGCAAAGCGCGGGCGGTATACAAGCCAGGCCAGCGGGAGGAGCGCAAGGATCTCGTAGAGAGCTGTTGGATGACGGGGAATGCCATCCCCATAGTTCCAGCCCCAGGGCGCAGACGTGGGGTTGCCGTAGGTTAGATCGGACAGTCCGGCGAGCTGGCAGCCTAAGCGGCCGACCGCGATGGCCACAAGCAGCGGCAGCACGAACCCATCGCCAGTCGATGAGCGCCAGCCGAGCAAGCGCTTGGCGATCTCCACGCCCAGCACTGCGCCGAGCAAACCACCGACAATGGTCTTGCCACCGAGCCACACCGTCCAGGGCTGCCCGGCAAGGGCGTGCCAGTACTGGAGCAGATACAGGCCACGTGATCCGAGTGCGGCACCGAGGGCCGCGCCGGCGAGCACTCCCCAGCGTACCCAGGGATCCGCTGGTCGAGCCTGGGCATTGGCAGAGCGCCAGTAAAGCACGCCGCCCAGCGAGTAGGCGGCGAGCTCAAGGACGACATGGGCAACGGGCGGGCTCATCAGAGCAGCAATGCAGCACGCCGTTGCGGTGACGCGCCCGGCCGCGTCGCGACCAGCGGCCGATGGCCGCCGCAGCAGGCCAGCAGATCAGCTCTCCCAGTCGAGGATGACTTTCCCTGACTGGCCCGAGGCCATGATCTCAAAGCCCTCGGCGAACTGCCCGATCGGCAGGCGGTGCGTGATCACCGGGCCGATGTTCAGGCCTGACTGCAGCATCGCTGACATCTTGTACCAGGTCTCGAACATTTCCCGGCCGTAGACACCCTTGAGCATCAGGCCCTTGAAGATCACCTGATCCCAGTCGATGCCGGTGTCCTTGGGCATGATGCCGAGCATTGCGACGTTGCCGCCATGGTGCATCGTGCGCAGCATGTCGCGGAAGGCAAGTGCGTTGCCCGACATCTCGAGGCCCACGTCGAACCCTTCCTCCATCCCGAGCTGCTTCATCGCCTCATCCAGTGATTGGGTGCGCACATCGAGTGCCACCGAGGCGCCCATCTGGCGCGCGAGCTCGAGGCGGTAGGGATTCACATCCGTGATCACGACGTGGCGCGAGCCGACGAAGCGTGCGATCGCCACTGCCATGACGCCGATCGGGCCGGCGCCGGTGATCAGCACATCCTCGCCAACCAGGTTGAACGAGAGCGCGGTATGCGTGGCATTGCCGAGCGGATCGAGGATCGAGGCGATCTCATCGGTGATGACATCGGGCAGCTTGAAGACGTTGCTGGCCGGGAGCGACATGTACTCGGCGAAGCACCCGGGGCGGTTGACGCCGACGCCGACGGTATTGCGGCACAGGTGACGGCGCCCGGCGCGGCAGTTGCGGCAGTGACCACAGGTGATGTGGCCTTCGCCCGAGACCCGATCACCAATCGCCAGGCCGCGCACTTCGCTGCCCATCTCGACGATGCGGCCCACGTATTCATGACCCACCGCCATCGGCACCGGCACGTTGCGCTGCGCCCAGGCGTCCCAGTGGTAGATGTGCATGTCGGTGCCGCAGATCGCGGTCTTCTGCATGCGGATCAGCACATCGTTGGGCCCGATCTGGGGCCGGGCGACATCGGCCATCCAGATGCCGGGTTCGGCCTTGGCTTTGACGAGGGCTTTCACTGCGCAAATGTCCTTGAACAGGAGGGGGCGCGATTCTAGCCCAAAACCCCGATCTCGTGCCCGGCCTGGGTAAAGGCCCGCACGGCGCGATCAAGCTGCTCGCTCGTGTGTGCGGCGCTCATCTGGGTGCGGATGCGCGCCTGACCCTGCGGCACGACCGGATAGGAAAAACCGATCACGTAGACGCCAAGCT
>JBEKOK010000228.1:0-6491 GCA_049521875.1 Steroidobacteraceae bacterium | reverse complement strand
AACCAGTCCGCGGATTGCAGCGCTGAGCCAGATCTCGTCGGCCGAACGCAGCTCGGCCTCGCTCACCGCTACGTTGTGGCAAACAATGCCATTGGCGCTGGCCAGCTCCTCAATAAATCCGCGCGTCGTGCCCGGCAAGAGCTGATGGGTACGTGGCGGCGTGCGGATCTGCCCACCGATGACCACGTGCACGGCCGATGAGCTGCCCTCGGTCAGATAGCCATCGCGCAGCAGGATCGCTTCGGCCGCCCCGGCCTCGAGTGACTCCTGTCGCAGCAGCACGTTGGCCAGCAGCGCAACGGACTTGATGTCGCAGCGCGCCCAGCGCGTGTCCTGCAGCGTGACGCAGCGAACGCCGTCGGCGAGCACCTCCGGTGGCGTCGGCGGGAGCGGTGCGCAGAAGGCGAACACCGTCGGTTCCAGATCGGGCAGCGGAGCGTGGTTGCGACCGAATTCGGTGCCACGCGAGACCTGCAGATAGACATACAGATTGCCGCCGCCATTCGCGGCGATCAGTTCGTTCACGAGTGCGCTCCAGTGCTCGGCCGAGTGCGGATTGCGGATCCGCAATTCGCCCAGGCTCCGTGCCAGGCGTGCAATGTTGGCCGCGAGGCGGGCAGCACGGCCGTGGCGGACGGCGGCGACCTCGTAAACGGCATCGCCGAACAGGCAACTGCGATCCAGCGGTGAGATGCGCGCATCGCGCAGCGGCAGTAACTGCCCGTTCAAGTGGCAAATCGGCAGCGGCTCGGCCACGAGGCTCTCCTGGTAGTTCGGTCGCGCCGCTTCAGAACCAGAGCGAAATCGCATCGACCATGCGGCGCCACAGGCTCCCTTCGCCAACCGGGGCCAGCGCGTACATGGGCACCTTGGCCACGACCTTGTCGCCGACGCTGACCTGCAGTTCGCCAATCGCCGTGTGTACATCCACGGGCGCGATCAGCGGCCGGCGGACGCTTGCCTGCGTCACGACCATGCCGCTCTCGCCGCGCGGCACGGTCAGCTGTACGTCGCTCGCGGGGCCGACGGCCACGTAATCGGCAGTACCTTTATAGATGCGCGGCTTGAGCACCGTATCGCCGGCCTTCTTCAGGCTCACGGTCTCGAAATTCGTAAAGCCGAAATTCAGCAACGCCTCGCTGGCATCCTCGCGCGCCTTGACGCTGGGTGAGCCCATGACGACCGAAACCAGCCGCATGTTCTGGCGCTTGGCCGAGCTGATCAGGCAGTAGCCGGCGGCATCGGTGTGGCCGGTTTTCATACCATCGACGCTCGGGTCGCGCTCGAGCAGCCCGTTGCGATTTTCCTGGCGGATATTGTTGTAGGTAAATTCCTTGAGGGAATACAGCCCGTAGTACTGCGGGAAGTCACGGATGATGGCGCGTGAGAGCGTCGCCAGATCCGTCGGCGTGGTGTAATGCTGCGGCGAGGGCAGCCCCGTGCTGTCCTCGAAGTGCGAGCTGTTCATTCCCAGGCGCTTGGCGTATTCGTTCATCATCTCGACGAATGCCGGCTCGGTGCCACCGACGCGCTCGGCCAGAGCAATCGTCGCATCGTTGCCCGACTGCACGATCATGCCCTTGATCAGGGTATCGACCGGCACGCGCGTGCCGACCTGAACGAAGGTCCGGGAGCCCTCGGCCCGCCACGCGTGTTCGCTGATCAGGATCTGCTCATCCATCTTCAGCCGGCCCGAGCGCAGTGCGTCAAACACCACGTAGGTGGTCATCAGTTTGGTCAAGCTGGCCGGCTCGAGTCGCTGCTCGGCATTGGTTCCGGCAAGGACCTGGGCGGTGGCGAAATCCATCAGGACGTAGCCCTTGGCTTCGACCGCTGGCGGATTCGGTACCGGCGCGGCGGCCAGTGCCGGCAGCGCGGCAGCGTAGGTGCTCAGACACAGTGCGATCAGGACCCGAAACTTCATGGGCAGTGCTCTCCGAATATCAGCATCACAATCAATCCATCCGGCAGCGCGCCGGCGCGGGCGCAAGTGTACGCCGAGCCGCCCTTACTCGGGTGCGAGGCGTGCGCCGGGAAAGCCAAGGGCACTGAGGCGGGCGATGAGCGCATCGAACTCATCGACACTGCTGACCGGACCGACACGCACCCGCTGGACCGGTTTGCCAGCGCTGTTCGCGCTGCTCTCGTAGACATGGGCGATGCCCGCGGCCCGCAGGCGTTCGATGGCCTTGCCGGCGTTGACCGGGTCACCGTAAGCGCCGACCTGGATAAAGAGCGCTACCGCTCGGTTGCCCGCGCCAGCGGGCGCCGCATTGGGTGTCAAAGTATCGGCTGCAGGCGGCGCAACCGCAGCCTGTGCCGGCGATGAGGTTTCAGAGCTTGCGGATTCAGGCGGAGAGATGCTGGCGGCTGGAGCAGTCGAAGGCGTAGGCGTTGCGGCGGCATCGATCCCGGGTACGGCGGGGAGCGGTGAACCCAGGGTGCTGATGGTCTGCAGCTCCACGAACGCAGTTCCCGCACGGATCATGTCGAGCTTGGCCGCCGCGGTGTAGGAAAGATCGATGATTCGATTGGCGGCAAACGGCCCGCGATCATTGATGCGCACGATGACACTGCGCCCGTTGCTCAGATTCGTGACGCGCGCGTAGCAGGGTATGGGTAGCGTGCGGTGTGCCGCCGTCATCGCATACATGTCATAGGGCTCGCCGCTGGAAGTGCTCTTGCCGTGGAAGTTCGGCCCGTACCAGGAGGCCACACCCCGTTCGATGAAACCCTCGGACGTCGGCAGCACCGTATAGCGCTGCCCGAAGACGTCATAGTAAGGCGGGTTGCCATGGCTGCTGCGGGGTTCGGCGCGCGGCACCGCATCGGGGATGCTGTCCAGATCGAGCGGCGCTGCCGGAATCGGTGCTGCGACCGGCGCTGGCGGGGCAGGTTCTGGTGCCGGGCGCGGCGGCGGCAGACTCGTGCAAGCCGCGAGCAGCAACGTCAGCGCCGCCGGCGTGATGCGCCTCAAGGCGTGGCCTGAGCGTGGATGCGCTCGACCAGGGCCTCGGCCAGATCATGCACCGCCATCGCATACAGCGGACTGCGGTTGTAGAGGGTGATGACGTGGAAGTTATTGAAGCCGACGCGGTAACTCATGCCACTCTGCAGTGGCGCGGCCAGCAGCACGCACGGCGTGTCATCGGAGAGCCCGGAATCCACTTGGATCCCACGCGCGCGCACGGCGCCCAGCGTTTCGCCGAGTGCCATCGGGCTGGCCAGCGTCAGCTCCGCAGCCTCGCTGTACTGCGCCTCGGCCAGCACCGGCTCGCCGTAGCGCCAGCCATGCAGCTGCAGGTAGTTGGCGGTGCTGGCAAAGATATCGCCCCAGTCACTCCACAGATTGCGCTGCGTCGAGGCCTCCTCATTCACGGCAAAGTGCCGGTAGCTTGAGGGCATGAACTGCGAGGCGCCCATGGCACCGGCGTAGGAACCGATGGCGGTCAGCGGATCAATCTGCTCCTCGTGCGTGAGGATCAGGAACTGGGCCAGCTCCGAGCGGAAGAATTCAGAGCGCGGCGGATAATCGAAGGCGAGCGTCGCCAGCGCATCGAGCACCCGGTAGTGGCCCATCGTGCGCCCGAAGTAGGTCTCGACGCCGACGATCGCCAGCACGTACTGTGGTTCGACATGCCAGCGCAGCGCTACCTGATCAAGCAGCTCGCGGTGCTCGCGCCACAGGCGCACGCCGGCCTCAATGCGCTCGTTGGTGATGAAGTGCGCGCGGTATTCCCACCATGCCTGGGTCTTCTCGGCCGGCTTGGACATCGACTCGATAATCCGCGGCAGCGGTTCAGCCTGCGCCAGCGTGGCGGCGGCCGCCTCGCGGTCCAGGCCCTGCGCGCTGAGCTCATCCAGAAAGCGGCTGATCTCGGGACGGTTCAGATCAAAGTGAGCGCCCTTGGCCGCTGGCACCTCGGCCGAGCCCACGGCGCTTACGCACAGCGACAGTGCCACGGCGGCCGTCCGCAGCCGCCGCAATTGCCTCACGAGCCCACCAGTTTGCGATGCGAGTGCAGGCCCATCAGAATGCCGAAACCCGCCAGCAAGGTCACGACCGAAGTGCCGCCATAGCTCACCAGCGGCAGCGGGACGCCGACGACTGGCACGAGGCCGCACACCATGCCGGCGTTGATGAATACATAGACGAAGAAGGTCAGCGCAATGCATGAGGCCAGCAGCCGCGAGAAGGTGTCGCTGGTCTGGCTCGCCAGGTACACCGAGCGTGAGACGATGAACAGGTACAGCAGTAGCAGGACCACAGCACCGAGCAGTCCAAATTCCTCGCCGATGACGGCGAAGATGAAATCGGTGGAGCGCTCGGGCAGGAAGTCCAGCTGCGCCTGGCTGCCATTCATCCAGCCCTTGCCGAACAGGCCGCCCGAACCGATCGCGATCTGCGACTGGTTGATGTGGTAGCTGGCCCCCTGCGGATCGCTCTCGGGGTTGAGGAAGGTCAGCAGTCGCTCGCGCTGGTAGCCATGCAGGAAGCGCCAGCCGATCAGCGCGGCTCCGACGGCCGCGACCAGCAGCAGCAGGATGATGCGCACCGGCAGCCCGGCCATCAGGATCAGCAGCGCGCCGCTGGCGAAGATCAGCAACGCGGTGCCCAAATCCGGCTGCATCGCGACCAGCCCGGCGGGCAGCGCCACCATGCCGGCCAGGATCAGCAGCGCCCGCCAGTCCGGCGGCAGCGGGCGATCGTGCAGGAAGGCTGCAGCCATCATCGGCACCGCGAGCTTCATGATCTCGGAGGGCTGAAAGCGGACCAGCCCGAGATCAAGCCAGCGCTGCGCGCCCTTGCCGACGTGGCCCATCACGATCACCACGAGCAGCAGCAGGATGCCGCCGAGATAGAGCCACGGGGCGAGGTTGCGCAGGAAATTAGGCGTGGTGCGGGCGAGGGCCAGCATCACGATGATGCCGAGACCGACGCGTAACAGGGTCCGCAGAATCGTCGGCAGGTCCTGGCCCGAGGCGCTGAACTGCACGATCAGCGCGTAGGTGACGACCAGGCCTAAGCCGACCAGCAACGCGCCATCGAGTTTCAAGGCGCCCAGCAGCCGTGCGCTGGCCGAGAGTGTGCGCCGCGCGGCCGAACTCTGGACTTCCTCGCGAATCACGGTTTGCCCCCGGCGAGCGGCGGTTCAGGTTCCTTGCCAAGCAAATAGGCATCGAGCACCGCGCGGGCGATTGGGGCCGCGGCGCTCGCACCGAAGCCGCCATTCTCGACGAGAACTGCCACCGCAATCTTTGGATCCTCGGCGGGCGCGAAGGCGATGAACCAGGCGTGGTCCCTGAGCCGCTCGGGCTCGTTTTGCGTCAGCTTGGCGCTACGCGAGACCGTGAAAACCTGTGCCGTGCCGGTCTTGCCGGCGATCGTGTAGGTCGCGCCTTTGCCGATGGCTGCGGCGGTGCCGTAGCTGGCCGCACCTTCCATGCCCTGCAGGATCAGTGCCCAGTCAGCGTCGGCGACATTCGTGATGTCGGGATTGGCGGTCGGCGCAAACGGCGTGGTGCGACCCATGCTGTCCTGAAACCCGGTAACCAGTCGCGGCCGGTAGCTCTTGCCGCGCGTGCTGAGGACCGAGGCCACGTGGGCCAGTTGCAGCGGCGTGACCAGCAAATAGCCTTGGCCAACGCCAAAGTTGATCGTCTCGCCGGGGAACCAGACCTGGTCGGCCGGGTTCTTGAAGTAGTGCTTCTTCCATTCCGGCGAGGGCAGCACGCCGGGTTTTTCGCCGCTGATGTCGATGCCGGTGATTGCACCGTACCCGAACGGCGCCATAAAGGCGGCAATGCGATCCACGCCGAGCTCATGCGCGAGGCCATAGAAGTACACGTCGCAGGACTTGGCGATCGCGTGAACCAGATCCACGTCGCCATGTTTGCCGCTCTTGCCTTCGCGAAACAGCAGACTGCTGCCGGGCATGTGGTAGACACCGGTACAGAACTCTTCCTTGTCCGGGTTGACGACCTTGTAGGTGAGCCCCGCTAGCGCAATGACCGGCTTGATCGTGGAGCCTGAAGGGTAGGTGCCGCGCAGCGCACGGTTGAAGAGCGGCTTGTCGATGTCATCGTTCATCGAGGCGAACTCATCACGCGTCAGGCCACGCTCAAAGAGGCTCGGGTTGAAGCCCGGATGGCTCACCAGCGCGATGACATCGCCGTTGTGCGGGTCCATCGCGACCACGGCACCACGGTGCGTGCCGAGTCCCGCTTCGGCGGCCTGCTGGGTCGCGAGGTCGATCGCCAGCTGCAAGTTCGTGCCGGCGGTCGGGGCCTCGGATTTCAGATCCGGCGTGTAGGCACCCTGGCGCTCGACCGAGCGGCCCTGGGCGTTGACGAGCACCTCGCGGTAGCCGTTGTGCCCGTGCAGCTGGTTCTCATAGGCGGCCTCGACACCCAGTTTTCCGATCAGTGTCGTGCCTGCGTAGCGCGCCCGATCGATCTTCTCCAGATCCTCTTCGCTGATAGCCGCGACG
>JBEKOK010000227.1:0-6519 GCA_049521875.1 Steroidobacteraceae bacterium | reverse complement strand
ATATGGAAGCAGAGGCGCGGCGGCCCAGCACTGGTTTGAAGCACGTGTCACACGCCTTCCGGGCGCGAGCGATCAATTTGTCGTTACGCACCGAGATATCGGGGCAAGACATCGCGCGGACGAGGAATTGCAGCGCCTGCGCTCACTGCTGAGCGCGACCGACGAGGCCATCATCCTCATCGATCCCGTGACTCAGGTGATCGTTGATGTTAACGATGCGGCGACGCGGATGCTCGGCTATGACCGCGCCGCGTTTGCCGACATTCCTCTTGATGCGCTTTTCATCGCTGCGGATCCGGATGGAAAGCCCGCTTTCCCGACCCTGTTGACTGGCCATCCGAGTGCCGCGCCGTTCGAAATCACGCTACAACACGCTAGTGGCCGACAGGTCGCGGCAGAAATCCGACCCCGCGAGGTCAGGTTTGGTGACCAGACGCTGATGGCCTTCGTGACGAGTGATATCAGCGAGCGGCGTCGAGTCGAGACCCTGCTCCGACGCCAGGCACTGCAACATCATCTGCTGGCTCAGTTTGGTCAGCTGGCGCTGGAGAATCCGCCACTCAACGTACTGACGCTTCGGGCCACCGATATCCTGCGAAGCGGTCTTGACGTAGAGCTGTGCCGAATGCTGACTTTCTGTGTCGAGGACCGCGTCCTGGTACAGGTGGCAGGCGCCGGTTGGAGTGGACCGTGGACTCAGCAACCAGCCTTCGATGCCAAGACCGAGACGGAGGATCACTTTGTCATTGGTACCCGCGAGGCAGTCGTGGTGCACGATTTCAACTTGGGATCGCGTTTTCCGCCCTCTCCGATCCTGGCTGCCCATAAAGTTCGCTCCGCCGTCGAGGTGCTTATCTGCGGCAAGGAGGGCCCATATGGTCTCCTCGGCGCCTACGCACAGGTACCGGGCTGTTTTGATACTGACAGCGCGAACTTTGTTCGCAGTGTCGCCAATACGCTCGCTGCAGCCATAGATCGCGGGCGTGGCGATGAGCAGCTTACCCGTATGGCGCAATTCGATTCCCTCACCGGCCTGCCCAACCGCAGTCTCTATTTGGATCGACTGGGTCAAACACTGGTGGAGTCCGAACGCGACAAGCGCCCCGTGGCGGTGTTATTCGTCGACGTTGACCACTTTAAGTATGTCAATGACACGTTGGGACATGCAGTGGGCGATCAGCTTCTCATACAAATTGCGGACCGGCTGCGTGCCGAAGTGCGGCCCGGCGATACCGTGGGCAGGCTTGGCGGTGACGAATTTACGGTCACACTCGCTCATCTGGGCCATGATGAGGATGCCGCGGTTGTGGCCAAACGCATAGTCAGTTCGCTGGGAGCTCGCTATCAGCTGGGAGAGCATGTCGTGCACGTCTCGGCCAGCGTCGGTGTCAGTGTGTATCCCGACGACGGTCGTGACGGCATCGCACTGCTTAAATGCGCCGACACTGCTATGTACCGTGCCAAGGAATCGGGGCGCAGCACCTACCAGTTCTATCTCCCGAAGATGAACGACCGTGCGGTTGCCCGCATGAAATTGGAGGGTAAGCTGCGCGGCGCTTTGGAGCGTGGCGAATTCTTGCTCTACTACCAGCCCAGGGTGAACATGGTAAGTGGAGAAATCAGCGGTCTTGAAGCACTCCTGCGCTGGCAGCCCGCTGGTGAGGTACTGGTGTCGCCCGACGAGATCATCCCGATTCTTGAGGAGACGGGCCTGATCATCCCGGTGGGCGAATGGGTTATCGCATCGGTGTGCGGCCAGATAGGGCGGTGGCGGGACGAAGGAATCAAGGCGCCCCCTGTTGCCATTAACCTCTCGGGCCGCCAATTCCGGCGCGTGGACATAGATTCGGTAATTGGCTCGATAGTGACTGCCAGCGGAACCGATCCGGAACTGCTCGAAATCGAGGTGACCGAGTCCACGCTGATGAATGATTCGGAGGCAGCGATTCAATCGCTCCGCAACTTGAAAGCACACGGCATTCGGGTTGCCGTAGACGATTTCGGCACTGGCTATTCAAGCCTCATGTATCTAAAGCGCTTCCCGCTGGACTATCTGAAGATTGACGGAGTCTTCGTCCGCGGTATTGCATTAAACTCCGACAGCGCGGAAATCGCCATCGCGATAATCAATCTTGCGCATTGCTTGAAGTTAAGGGTCGTCGCGGAAGGCGTCGAAACACGCGCCCAGCTGGAATTTCTGCGCGCCCACGGCTGCGATGAAATGCAGGGCGACTATTATTCCAAGGCCCTGCCGGCCAGTCAGATTTCTGAAGCGCTGCGAGCAGCTCGTCGCTTGCTGTTTTCTGGTGGTGATGCGTCTGCCGCAGCGCCTTGAGCGAGGGTCTCGGGCGCTTTCCTGACCTCCAGGCCAATCGGCTGCCCATCCGACAAGCCGCGCCCCCGGCGCAGTGATTTTTGACCAATGCAAGTCGCGAAGTCTCCCCTGAACTGCCTAGCCCCAGGAATAAAATGGACTCCTGGCCGGTCTTCTAATTCGGGTTACGGTAGGTTTGATCTCATGAGTGTGCCGACCGGTTGTATTCATGGATGACAGGCGCCGTCGCTTTGAAGCGCAGGTCTTGCCCCATCTGGACGCGGCCTACCGGTTCGCCCGCTGGCTGAGCCGGTCTCCGGACAGCGTCGATGACATCGTGCAGGAGGCTATGTTGCGTGCCTTTCGTGCCTTTGACGGGCTGCGCGGCTCTGATGCAAAGGCATGGTTGCTGGCCATCGTCAGGAATTGTCACCTGAACGCACTCCAGCAGCAGGCGCGACACGCACAAGTGCCGCTGCCGGAAGAGTTCGGTACGCACACTGAGCATGCCCAGTTGGCGGACATGAGCGACCCTGAAAGTGCCTCGATCCGCCACGACGAGCAACGCGATCTAGCCGCTCTGCTGGCCGAATTGCCGGAGAATTTTCGAGAGATATTGGTGTTGAGGGAAATCGAGGATATGGGCTATCGCGAGATCTCAATGGCGACAAATGTTCCGCTCGGTACCGTCATGTCGCGACTGGCGCGTGCACGGGCCGCCCTCAAGAGGCAGTGGCTGAATCGCTGCGAGGCCGAACCAAGTGCAATGCCCTGAGGAAATACGTGTGCAGGCCTACTTCGACGGTGAAGTCGACGCGGTCACGGCTGCGGATATCGAGCGTCATCTCGAGAGCTGTGTCTCCTGCCGCGCGTATTATCAGGAACTTAAGCAACTCCGCATTGCGCTCCACCAAGACGCGCCTCAGGTCTATGCCCCGGCGAGCCTGCGTGCCAGTGTGCTGCATGCCTTAGATAAGGAGAGTTTGCCCGCTACCTCAGCGTTGCCGCGCAGCCGTTGGGGAAGCGGCGCCCGGAAGAGCTTCTGGTTGGGTGCCGCCAGCGGCCTCGGAACCGCCGCCGTCGCGGCGGTACTCGTCTTTCTGTTCCTGGCTCCGCCCTCTCCCTCACTTGTCGTGAATGAGCTGCTGAGCGCGCATATTAGCTCGCTGATGTCCACCCACCTGGTTGACGTCGTGTCCACGGACCAGCACACGGTAAAGCCCTGGTTTGCTGGTCGCGCCGATGTTTCACCGCTGGTGGCCGATTTCGACGCTCAAGGCTACAGGCTGGAGGGCGGGCGCGTGGATTACGTGGACCACCAGCACGCCGCAGTCCTGATCTACCAGCACGGGCCCCACGTGATTAATGTATTTAGCTGGGCAGCGGATTCGCGCTGGCTGCCAGACAGACTCACGCGCAAGGGCTATCACATGGCTTTCTGGAAATCAGGTGACCTGGAATATTGCGCGGTCTCGGACACCGCCTGGAGCGAATTGCTTGGGCTCACGCAGCTGCTGAAGGATCTGGCGGCTCGCGACGGTAGGTGATGAACTTGTCACCGCCAGCGCGGTGACCCGGGAATAAATACGCCCACCCGCGGGTCCTCTACTCAGAACATGGAACTGAGGAGAACCCCGTGGCACAGGACACCCCTTCGCAATCGCGTCGCAATGCACTTCGATGCCTGGCCTATGGTGGGGCGGGCACCTTGTTTGTGCTCTCGGGCGGCGTGCTCACGCCTGTGGATCTGGCTAGAGCCGCTGAGGCTGGCTACCGCCCCGCGTCTGCGGACAAGCCGCTATTCGTTCAGATTAGCGATACCCACATCGGGTTTAGCAAGGACGCCAACCCAGATGTTTCGAGCACGCTTAATCGGACCATTGACCTGCTGAATGGCCTGCCAAGGCAGCCCGAACTCATTATTCACACGGGCGATATTACCCATCTGTCCAAGCCTGAAGAGTTCGATCTGGCCCAACAGCTGCTATCGCGCCTGCGCATTACGGAGTTGCACACCGTGCCAGGCGAGCACGATATAACTGATCCCGGTGGCAACGAGTACTTCAATCGATTCGGCAAAACATCAGACAATCGGGGCTACTACAGCTTTGATCACGCCGGCGTACATTTCATCGCATTGATCAATGTGCTCGAGTTCAAACCCGGTGGCCTCGGCACGTTGGGCAGTGAGCAGCTCGCGTGGGTTGCCGAGGATCTCAAGGCCCGCACTGCCAGCACTCCGATAGTCGTGTTTGCCCACATGCCGCTTTGGAGCATCTATGAACCCTGGGGGTGGGGTACTGGCGATGCCGAGCCGCTCGTGTCGCTGCTGCGGCGTTTTGGCTCGGCCACAATTCTCAATGGCCATATCCATCAGATCGTGCAGAAAGTGGAAGGCAACATCACTTTCCACACCGCGCGCTCCACGGCCTACCCCCAGCCGGCCGCTGGCGTTGGTCCTGGTCCTGGACCGCTCAAAGTGCCGGCGGCAGAACTGGCCCAACTGCTCGGCATGACCAGCGTCTCGATCCAAAAGCACCCGCGCTCTCTGGAGCTCGCAGACTCAACCCTCGCCTGAGCAGGCGGCAGCTATGTCTAGACTCAAACAACCAGCACCCGGTTACATCCGAGCGAGCCTGATTGCACTGGCGACATTGATACTCAGCTGCAGTTCCGCATGCATTCTAGCCGCCGACGCCGCCTCGGGCCCTCAAGAAATCCTAATCAATTCCTTCATGTTTATGCCGATGCAGCTGACTGTACGGGCAGGTTCGACCGTAACCTGGATCAATCTGGATGAAGAGGCGCACACGATCGTTAGCGACACTGGATTGTTCCGATCCGGAGCCTTGGATACCAACGAAAAGTTCGCGTTTCGATTCGAAAATACTGGCATTTACCATTTTACCTGTTCAATTCACCCGCGAATGGTTGGCACTGTGATTGTCGACTAGTTCCGCTCCGCCACGTGCACAATTCCCCTCTAATCGTGCCGCGTGTTTGGCTCGTTTTCCATCGACAATAATTGGCTCGCGCCCCGTAGCGAAGCGAAAGATCCGGACTCTCAGGTCGCAAGAGCCCGACCCTGACTTCCAAAAAAAACGGCGCGCATGGTTCACAAACCCCGCGTGATTCAAATCTCAGTTGGAACATTGAGCCATGCCGAGCAAGCACACGCGATTTGACATCGCGTCGAAATTATCTTTGGTTGCAATATATTTTACAGGCGCGGAAATTTTCGCTTCATTTTTTTTACGTGGTTCCGATATCACCCCTCAAGGAATTTAGAAGCCATCGTGCTCAGGAATTCCAATCTCAATTCTAGATGAGGAGTGAACATGCGAAGAGTGATTGGTCCGGCGGCGACCGCCTGCCTCAGTATTGCGTTGGCGCTGTCTTGGCAGCGCGCTGCAATTGCCGCAGATGGAATTACTACGACGGTCAGCGGCTATGGCACGGTGGGCGGCACGTTCACCAGCGATTCAGACTACGCCTACCACCACGATCCGAGTGAGTGGACCGCTGCCTCCAATCCGATCGACATCGGGCTTGAGTCAAAGCTCGGCGTGCAAGTTATCGTGAATTTCGGATCGGGCTTTTCGGTCACGGGCCAGGAACTTGCCAAGGAGCGCGCCGCCGATGAGTTCTCACCCGGCACCGAATGGCTCTTTGTTCAGTACTCGCCGGATGCCGACTTCAAGCTGCGCCTTGGGCGCGTGGTTCTTGCAACCTTCCTGGAGTCTGATTCACGCAACGTCGGCTACACCGCGCCGTGGTTGAATGCTCCCAATGAAGTCTACGGATCCGAGGAATTCGACTATCTTGACGGTGCCCAGGCCCTGTGGCACCACAACTACGGTCAAGTGGGAATCGGCCTGGAGGCCAGCTACGGCAGCACCTCGGCCCCGTATGCGGTCGACGGCGAGACCCTCACGATCAACGCCAAACAAGCCTACAACGTGGCCGTCTCCTTCGAGTACCAGGATCTGCTGCTCCGCGTCGCCCAGACTGACCTGAGCGTCCCGCTCCACCCGACGCTGAGCGCCACCTTGTCGTTTCCGTTCACGCTTCACGACAGCTTCACGAGTGTCGGGCTCCAGTATGACAACGGCACTGCAATTCTCATGAGTGAGTGGGCCAAACGAACGGAAAACAACGTCCCCTATGTCAATGAGCCGGAACTGCAGTCCAGCCAGTGGTACGTG
>JBEKOK010000226.1:0-6551 GCA_049521875.1 Steroidobacteraceae bacterium | reverse complement strand
CGAGCGAGAGGTGTGGATGCGCGACGATGCGCTCGGGATCAAAGAACTCCTCGAGGCCCAGGCCGCTGCAGGTCGGGCAGGCGCCGGCCGGATTGTTGAAGGAAAACATTCGTGGCTCGAGCAGCGGTACTGCGAAGCCGCACTCGGGACAGGCGTGGCGGCTGGAAAACACCTGCTCCTCCAGTGCCGCTTCGCCCGGGAAACTCACGCGCGCCGTGCCATCGGACAGTCGCAGCGCGGTCTCGAAGGATTCGGCCAGCCGCTGGCTCGCTTCGGGCCGGAGCTTGAGGCGATCGACGACCACTTCCAGCGTGTGCTTGCGCCGCGGGTCGAGCTTCGGGGCCGCGTCGATTTCGTGCACCGCACCGTCAATGCGCACCCGCACGAATCCCTGGCCGGCGAGCGAGGCCAGCAACTGGGCGTGCTCGCCTTTGCGGTCCACGATCACCGGGGCGAGCAGCAGCGCCTGCCGATCCGGGTCGCCCGAGAGCACCTGATCGACCATCTGGCTGATGGTCTGGGCCGCAAGGTCGATGCCATGATCTGGGCAGCGCGGCACGCCGGCGCGGGCAAACAGCAGCCGCAGGTAGTCGTAGATTTCGGTGACGGTGCCGACCGTGGAGCGCGGGTTGTGTGATCCGGCCTTCTGCTCGATCGCGATCGCCGGGGACAGGCCCTCGATGCTCTCGACATCGGGCTTGTCCATCATCGAGAGAAACTGGCGGGCATAGGCCGACAGCGACTCGACGTAGCGGCGCTGGCCTTCGGCATAGAGCGTGTCGAAGGCGAGCGAGGACTTGCCCGAGCCGGACAATCCGGTCAGGACGGTCAGCTGGCCGCGCGGCAGATCCAGGTCAATGTTCTTGAGGTTGTGGGTGCGGGCGCCTCTGATGCGAATGAAATTCATCCGGGTAGGGTATCGCAAGCGCCCGGCCGAGTGCGCACCGCCGCAGGTCTCCTGCCGGGGGTCCGGGAGCCCGCGGACGCACTGCGCTGGTGCGGGCAAACGGGCGGCCTCCGGATCGGGTGCGGGCGACTGCCGGTGAGCCATTTCTGGACGATTGCGGCCACTTATCCGGATATGCCCCGGGGTCGGCCACCGTCTACAATAGCGCCCCACACGCAACCATCACCGCCAGGCCAGGGGAACAACGGACATGTCACGCGGGATCAACAAAGTCATTCTTATCGGGCACCTCGGAGCGGATCCGGAGACGCGGGCCATGCCCTCGGGCATGACGGTCGCCAACCTGCGTCTGGCGACCAGCGAAAACTGGAAGGATAAACAGTCAGGCGAGCAGCAGGAGCGCACCGAATGGCACAACGTCGCCATGTTCGGACGTCTGGCCGAGATCGCCGGCGAGTACCTGCGCAAGGGCTCGCAGGTGTACATCGAAGGCCGCCTGCGTACCCGCAAGTGGCAGGACAAGAGCGGCGCGGATCGCTACACGACCGAGATCGTGGCCAACGACATGCAGATGATCGGCGGCCGCGGTGGCGCCGGCGGCGCAGCGGGCGGCGGCGAGCCGCGTGAACGCAGCGCCCCGGCGGAATCCAGCACCGCCACGGCAGGCGCCGGTGCCGGCGCGGGCGGGGAAGATTTCGACGACGATATCCCGTTCTGAAGGCGTCGCACGCTGCACACGCCCATGTCTGGCCGCTATTTCATCAAGACCTTTGGCTGTCAGATGAACGAGTACGATTCCGCCCGCATGGCGGACGTGCTGCGTGAACGCGAAGGCCTGACGCCGACCACGGAGCCGGCCGAGGCCGACGTGCTGCTGATGAACACCTGCTCGGTGCGCGAGAAGGCGCAGGAGAAAGTCTTCTCGCTGCTCGGTGAATGGCGCCAGCTCAAGGAGCAGCGTCCCGGGCTGATCATCGGTGTCGGCGGGTGCGTGGCGAGCCAGGAGGGCGAGGCGATCAGTGCCCGGGCACCGTTTGTCGACCTGGTCTTTGGCCCGCAGACCATTCATCGCCTGTCGGAGATGATCGGCGAGCTGCGCCGTGCCGGGCGCACGGTTGTCGATGTCAGCTTTCCAGAAATCGAGAAGTTCGATGCGCTGCCACCGCCGCGCGCCGATGGCGCACGCGCCTATGTGTCGGTGATGGAAGGCTGCAGCAAGTTTTGCAGCTTCTGCGTCGTGCCCTACACCCGCGGGGATGAAGTCAGCCGCCCGTTCGAATCGGTGCTCGCCGAAGTGCGAACGCTGGCCGAGCAGGGCGTGGGCGAACTGACGCTGCTGGGACAGAACGTCAATGCCTATGCCGGTCCGACCGCGCGTGGCACGATCGCCGATCTGGCGGCGCTGATCCAGCATGTGGCTTGTGTGCCCGGCATCGAGCGCATCCGCTTCACGACCTCGCACCCGCTCGAATTCAGTGACCGGCTGATCGACGTTTACGCGCAGGTCCCGAAGCTCGCCGCGCACCTGCACCTGCCGGTGCAGAGCGGCTCGGATCGGATCCTCGCGCTGATGAAGCGCGGCTACACGAGCCTTGAATACAAGGAACGGATCCGCAAGCTGCGCGCGGTGCGCCCGGATATCGCGGTCTCGACCGATATCATCGTCGGCTTCCCAGGCGAGAGTGAGCGGGACTTTGAGGCGACCCTCGGTCTGGTGCGCGATGCGCAGCTCGATCAGTCCTTCAGCTTCCTCTACAGCCGCCGGCCCGGCACGCCGGCGGCGGCGTTGCCGGATGAAGTCTCGCTCGAGGACAAGCAGCAGCGACTGGCGCGCCTGCAGGCACTGCTCGATGCCCAGGCGCTGGCGATCAGCCGCACGATGGTTGGCAGCGTACAGCGCGTGCTGGTCGAGCGCTTCGCCAAGAAGGGCGAGCGTGAGCTCGCCGGACGTACCGAGAACAATCGCTGGGTCAACTTTCAGGGCCCGGCAACGCTGCTGCAGCGCTTTGCCGATGTGCTGATCACCGAGGCGCGGCCACACTCGCTGCGTGGCCGCTGGCTCGAGGCGGCGCCGCGCGCGGCGCAACGCGCTGCCGGGCCAGTGCGGCACGCGGGAGCAGCTTCTTAAGTGAACACCCAAGCCGCGCTGCTCGTGCGCGACTTCCAGCTGGAGCCGACCGACAACGCGTGGCTCGCGAATCTGTGCGGTCCGCTCGATGAGAATCTGCACCTGCTCGAATCGCGCCTCGCGGTACAGATACGCCGGCGTGGCAGTGCCTTCCATATCCAGGGCGCGCGCTCGCAGGCCGCCGAGCAGCTGCTGCGCGAGCTCTATGCGCGTGCCGAGCGCTGGCCGATCACCGGCGAGCAGGTGCACTTAAGCCTGGTCGGCCTGGAGGCCGATGGCGATTCAGTCGCTGCCGGCGGCACCGAGCCCATCGGCGGTGCCGAGGCGCGCGCGGCGCGCACCGCGCGCGGCCCGATCAAGCCGCGCGGCCCGCATCAGCGCGCCTACATGGACAGCATCCGCGATTTGGACCTGTGCTTTGGCATCGGCCCGGCGGGCACCGGCAAGACCTATCTGGCGGTAGCCTGCGCGGTCGAAGCGCTGCAGAACGAGCGCGTGCGCCGCCTGGTGCTGGTGCGGCCGGCGGTCGAGGCCGGCGAGCGGCTCGGGTTCCTGCCCGGCGATCTGAGCCAGAAGGTCGATCCCTACCTGCGCCCGATCTATGACGCACTGTATGAAATGATGGGTTTCGATAGGGTCGCGCGCGCAATCGAGCGCAACGTCATCGAAGTCGCGCCGCTCGCCTTCATGCGCGGCCGCTCACTCAACGATTCCTTCATCATTCTGGATGAAGCGCAGAACACGACGGTCGAGCAGATGAAGATGTTCCTGACGCGCATCGGTTTCGGCTCGCGCGCGGTCGTGACCGGCGATGTCACGCAGACCGATCTGCCGGCCGGACGGATGTCCGGTCTGCGCCACGCGCTGCAGGTGCTACATGGCATCAAGGGCGTGGCCTTCACGCATTTTGATTCCGGTGATGTCGTGCGCCACCCGCTCGTGCAGCGCATCGTGCAGGCCTACGAATCGCACAGTCCGCCCACGGACACTGATCATGGCCGCTAGGAGCGCCGCGACGCGCCTGCTCCCGGGACCGCTCATCAGCGTCCGCAGCCAGAGCCGCGCCAGCGGCGTGCCCTCGCGGCAGACATTCACCACCTGGGCGCGGGCCGCGCTCGGACGCACCGCGCCGGGGCGCGAAATTTCGGTGCTGGTCGTGGGCGAGCAGCGCAGTCGCGCACTCAATCGCCGCTACCGCGGTCGCGATAAGCCCACCAACGTGCTGTCGTTTCCGGCCGCCACCGCCGGTGCCGCGCAGCTGCTCGGGGATCTGGTGATCTGCCCGCAGGTCCTGCGGCGCGAAGCGCGCGAGCAGCATAAGCGGCTTAAGGATCACTGGACCCATCTGTTCGTGCACGGCCTGCTGCACCTGATCGGATACGATCACGAGCGGGCCCCGGACCAGCGGCGCATGGAGCGGCGTGAGATCAGGATCCTGCGAAGCATGGGCATCGCCAACCCCTACCGGAGCAGGTAAGCGCATGGCCAAGGCCAAGGACAGTGCCGCGGCGAACGGTCCGAAGAGCGGCACGGCGGCCGAGACGGCGCCCGAATCCCCACCCGAGAAAGCGCCTAAGCGTCCGCGCCGGAGCTGGCGCTCGCGCCTGACGCGCGCGCTCGCCAGCGGACTGAAGGAGCGCGCGCAGCTGCTCGAACTGCTGCAGGAGGCCGGGCAGCGTGGCGTGCTCGATGCCGAGACCTTGGGCATGTTCGAGGGCGCGCTCGCGGTCGCCGAACTGCAGGTGCGCGATATCATGGTGCCGCGCTCGGACATGACCTGCCTGCGCCGCGATGATCCGCTGGCCACGATCCTGCCGGCCGTGGTCTCTTCGGGCCACTCGCGCTTCCCGGTGCTCGATGATGACAAGGACGATGTGGTGGGCATTCTGCTGGCCAAGGATTTGCTGCGCGTCGCCGGTGCCGGGCGCGCGAGCCGCTTTGACATGCGCGAGTTCCTGCGACCGGCGGTATTCGTGCCCGAGGCCAAGCGCCTGAACGTGCTGCTCAAGGAGTTTCGCGTCAATCGCAACCACATGGCGATCGTCGTCGATGAGTACGGCGGCGTAGCCGGCCTGGTCACGATCGAGGATGTGATCGAGCAGATCATCGGCGATATCGATGATGAGTTCGACATCGAGGATGACCAGAACATCCGGCGCGATGGCGAGCAGGAATTCATCGTGCGTGGCGCGACGCGCATCGATGAATTCAATGAATTCTTCGGCGTGCAGCTCGAGGAGGCGGGCTTCGATACGATCGCGGGGCTGGTACTCAAGCAGCTCGGTCACGTGCCACGCCGCGGCGAAGCGGTGGCGATCGCCGGCTTTGATTTCCGGGTCGTGCGCGCTGATCGGCGCCGCATCGACACGCTGCGCGTGCGTGCGCCGCACGCCGTGCCGGAGCGCACTCCCGAGTGAGCACGGCCGGGATTCGCAACGGCTGGATCGGCTCGCTGCTCGCCCTGGCCGCGGGTGCCGTGCTGGCCACGGCCTTTGCGCCTTACGGTTACTGGCCGCTGGCGGTGCTGTGCCCGGCGCTGCTGATGTGGCTGTGGCAGGACGTGCGCCCGCGCCGCGCCGCCGCACTCGGTTTCTACTTTGGTGCCGGCACCTTTGCGGTCGGGACCTGGTGGCTCTACATCGCGATCCACACGATTGGCGAGGCGCCGGTGTGGCTCGCGCTGGCGCTGATGCTGGCGCTGGTGAGCATCATGGGCGCCTACCAGGCGCTGGCCGGCTACCTGGCCAACCGCCTCTTGCCGATGGCCGGTGTCTGGCGCTGGTGGGTTGGGGTACCGGCGCTGTGGCTGCTGATCGAGTGGCTGCGCGGCTGGTTCCTGTCAGGATTCCCGTGGCTGTCGCTCGGCTATTCACAGACTGATGCGTGGTTGGGCGGCTATGCACCGGTCGGTGGCGTGTATGCCATTTCGGGCCTGCTGCTGGTGTGCGCCGGCGCATTGCTCGCGCTGCTGCTGGATCGGCGCCGGACGCGGTGGGTCTCGATCATCGTGCTGGCGCTGCCGTGGGCCGGCGGGGAGCTGCTGGTGAGCGTGCCATGGACCTATGGCAGCGGTCCGACGGTGAGTGTCGCGGTGCTGCAGGGCGCGGTGCCGCAGGATGAGAAGCACGTGGAGTCGAGCCTCGAGCCGACCAAGGCACTCTATTACGGGCTCAATGAACAGGTGCTTGGATCCAAGCTGATCGTGTGGCCCGAAACGGCGGTGCCGGAACTGGCCAACGAGATGACGCCCTACCTCAAGAGCATCTTCCAGCGCGCCCGCCTCAGCGGTTCAGATGTCGTGATGGGTATCGCCCACGAGGGCGATGGCGGCGAGTTCTTTGATTCGGTGCTGGCACTGAGCGCCAAGCCCTCCTATTACGACAAGCGCCACCTGGTGCCGTTCGGCGAGTACTTTCCGGTGCCGAAATTCGTGCGCAACTGGATGCGGCTGATGAGCCTGCCCAATGAGGATTTCACCCCGGGCGCCGACAAGCAGGCCAACCTGGAAGCCGGCGG
>JBEKOK010000225.1:0-6555 GCA_049521875.1 Steroidobacteraceae bacterium | reverse complement strand
CCTCAGCCGGCGGCAATCTGGCAGCACTGCTGGGCACCAGTTGTGGCGTGGTCGCTTTCGATCGCATCGACAAATTGCCGCAGCGCGTGGGCCTGAGCACGCCATCACTGGATCCAAACGCCAGCAGCTGCGTCGATGCCGTTATCGACTGGTTCGGGCCGATCGATTTCGCGACACTTGATCGCCAGTCCCTGCCGGGGTCGATGGGCCAGCATGATGATGCAAACTCTCCAGAATCCGCTCTGCTCGGGTGCGCTCTCCCGAAGTGCCCGCAGGAGCTCCTGAAGGCCGCCAATCCGATCAGCTACATCAGCGCGAGCAGCCCGCCGTTCCTGATCATGCACGGGCAGGCGGACCATGCCGTGCCGTGGCAGCAGAGCCAGGAACTCTACGATGCGCTGCGTGCCCAGGGGGTCGCGGCACAGCTGATCCTGGTCCCCGGCGCCGATCACATGTTCACGAAACTGCCACCGGCGCTGATGCAGGCGCAGCTCGCGCCGGTATTTACCTTCATCGATGCCCACAGCGGCCGTGCCGCTTCCCCACTACTCCAGCCGCTCGAGGGTGCGCAGCGCGGGGAATAGCTTCATCCACAGCAGTGCGACCAGCACGGTGCCGATGCCACCGATCAGTGCGGCCGGCATCGCGCCGAACAGTGCCGCCGTCGCCCCGCTCTCGAACTGCCCCAGTTGGTTGGAGGCGTTGACGAACAGGTAATTGACGGCACCGACGCGGCCGCGCATGTCATCAGGCGTCGCCAGCTGCACCAGCGCGATGCGGATGACCATGCTGATTGAATCCGCTGCCCCGAGTACCAGCAACGCGAGCATTGAGAGCCAGAAGGAGCGCGAGAGCGCGAACACAATGGTCGCAAGGCCAAAGACGATCACCGCCTGAAACATCCTCATCCCTGCGCGGCGCTCGATCGCATGGCGCGCGAGCACGGCACTCATCAGCAACGCACCGAGTGCCGGTGCGCTACGCAGCATGCCCAATCCCCAGGCGCCGGTGTGCAGGATATCGCGCGCATAGATCGGCAGCAGCGCCGTGGCACCACCGAGCAGCACGGCAAACAGATCCAGCGAGATTGTGCCCAGGATCGCCGGATGGCAGCGCACGAACGACACACCAGCAAACACGCTCGACAGATCCGGCGCGGGCTTTTCCGCGGGCGCCGACGCGCGTGGCAGCGATAGCGTGAGCAGCGCCGCGAGCACAGAGCACGCGGTCATGAGCACATAGGGCGTCGCCGGTGAGAGGGCCGCGGCAAGGCCGCCGAGCGCTGGGCCGGAAATCATTGCCACCTGAAATGCACCGGTGGCAACGGCGGTCGCGCGCTGCAGTTGCCCTATCGGTGCTACCGCCGGGAGGAGCGCCGCGATTGCCGGGCTCTCAAAGGCTTCGGCGGTCCCGAACACCGCCACTGCGATGAACAGGTGAACGGAGGTAAGCCAGCCCGCGTAGCTTCCCCAGGCCAGCAGCAATGAGGTCGCGGCGCAGGTAAGCTCGGTCAGCTGCACAATGCGCCGGCGATCGAAGTGATCAGCCACGTGGCCGGCCAGGAAGGTCAACAGCAGCGTCGGCAGGAACTGCACCAGTCCCACCAGCCCCAGCGCCAGGGCGCTGTGTGTCAGCGCATACACCTGCCAGCCGATCGCAACCGCAGCGATCTGGGTCGCGAGTTCGGCACCGCTGCGCGCGCCGACGTAGAACAGGAACGGGCGGTGCGCGGACAGCGACTGCGGCTGGGTGGCGGACTCAGACATGAACGGGTGTACTTCTCGACCCAGCTGAGGCTGGAGCTCGTTTCCTGGTGCACGCGCTCGGATCTGCCGCAGTCATGCCGGGCAGCAGCTGCGGATCACTGGGAGCAGCATTCTGGTGCGACATGGCCATGGTCGCGATAGATTACCTGCACGTAGATGCACGCGGCGCGACATTCTTGCGTGCTGCTGTCAATGAAGCAGCGAACCGACATCCACGAACACCCGCCCGAGCGGCTGATGGCGCGCCTGGGAGTTTCAGAGTATCTCGGCATTTAGTATTCGCGGTGGCTGGCCCGGCTGATGCCAGGTCTGTTAGCGTGCGTGCCGTGAACAGCTTCGACCCGCCACCACCACCCCGTGCCGCGCACGGCCGCGGTACTGTCCTTGCCTGCCCGCACCGCCCGCCCTGTCCGGGCTGCCCACGCTTTGGCGAGCACGGCATCGCGCGCGAGGCACGCAGTACGCTCGATGCGCTTGCGCGCATCCACGGGCTCGATCCGGTGACAGTGATCAGTGGCGCAACCAGCGGCTTTCGGTTGCGCGCCCGCCTGGCAATTCGTGGCCGCGTAGGTTCTCCGAAACTCGGGCTGTTCGAATCCGGCACGCACCATGTGGTGCACATTCCAAATTGCCTGGTGCAGCATCCGTTGATAAATCACGTCGCGGCGATCGTGCGTGGAGCGCTGGTGGAGGCGAGGGTCAGTTGTTACTCGGATCGGGCGCAGCTGGGGCTCGCGCGCTACCTGCAGGTAGTCATCGAGCGCAGCTCGCAAACTGCCCAGATCGTGCTGGTGGGTCATTGCGCGACGGCAGCGCCGCTGGCTGAATGCCTGGAGCTGATTCGCGCGCGCGTGGGTCCAGCGCTGCATAGCTTGTGGTTCAACGCCAATCTCGAAACCACGAATGCGATTCTTGGCCCGCACTTCGAGCGCTGGTGTGGACCCGAGAGTCTGGTCGAGTCATTCGGGGGCAGCGCGGTGCATTACCCGCCCGGTGCTTTCGGGCAGAGCAACCTCGAGATCGCGCAGGATCTGATCGATGAATTGCGCGGGCAGATCCCGCCCGGTGCGACGATAACTGAGTTCTATGCAGGCGTCGGTGCCATCGGGCTCTCAGTGCTTGAGCGGGCGAGTTTCGTTTGCATGAATGAGCTCGCTCCCCAGTCGCTGTATGGACTCGGACTTGGCGTCGCGGCACTCGATGAGGCCCATCGCTCACAGACCAGCGTAGTGCCCGGTCCGGCCGGCACGGCCTGCGAGCTCGTGACCGGTGCGCAGGTTGTGATCGCGGATCCCCCGCGCAAAGGCCTGGATGAGCCGTTGACGCGGCAACTCGCCAGCCAGCCGCCGGAGCGCTTTCTCTACATCAGCTGCGGGCTCGATTCGCTACTGCGTGATGCCGCGCAGTTAACCGCTGGTGGCCGCTTGCGGCTCGCCTCACTCAAGGCATTCAACTTGCTGCCTTTCACGACGCACGTCGAAACTCTGGCGCGCTTCGAGCGCGCCTGAACATCGCGCCGGACGGTCTAACGAGCCATTCACGGCCTGTGACTGGTGCGCAACGCCACTTTGGCAAAATGTGCATTACCCAAACGTCATGCCAATGCCGGCATAGCGTATAACCCGACAGGGGATAATCAGCCTGGTGCGGACCGACGGTCCTGACCAGAGGCTTAATTCATCTTGGGTACTGCAATAGTTAAGGAGAACAACAATGTCGCTATTAGCGTGGATCATCCTCGGCCTGATAGCAGGCTTCATCGGCAGCAAAATCATCAACAAGAGCGGGGATGGTTTCTTTCTCGATATCATCCTTGGCATCATTGGAGCCGTGGTGGGCGGCTGGGTGTTCAACTTTTTCGGCGCCGCAGGCGTCACCGGTCTGAATATCTACAGCCTGGTCGTTGCGGTAATCGGCGCCATACTGGTGCTGGTGATTTACCACGCCGTGCGTCGCAAGGCCTGACTCCAGCGTTTCTTTGTCATGTGGACCCGCCGCAGGCGCGGGGCACGCGTGGCCCGGGCCAGGCGCCCGGCGCCACGCGTTGCGCGGCGGCAGGATTACGCAGATGCCGCTGAATCACAGTGCTGCCTACGATGCACTCCTCAGCGGCGATGAGTTGCCGAGCAATCTCGCCGCGATCCCGGTGCTGCTGCACCTGCAATACCTTTGCGGTCAGACGCACCGCTGGAAAATGCGCGGCACCACGCGCGATCAGGGTACGCATGAACTGCCCGATGTACTCTCGGGTCTGCAAGGCCTATCGATCGTCGCAAAGGCCGCCGGCTTCGGCGGCTTTGCCGCGCTGTGCTTGCGGGTGTACGGGCAGTTCGAGCAGCTGTGTCCCGACGGGCGCGTCTCGAACAGTGCGGCACAGCTGTTGGTCGGCTGGACGCACCATGCTGACCGCTACCTTCGCAAACCTTCCAGCCGGACACTGATCGCAACACTGGTGTCGCAGCTGGGCGCAGCAGCGTGGGCCTCGCCGCTCCCGGCGCGCGAGCAGGATCGCTTCATCCACGAGATGCTGGCACCCTTCGCCTGAGTGTTCGTCACCCGCTGCTGAGCACTAACTGCCGCGTGCGGCCCGCTAAGCGGCGGGTGGCGCCGCAGGCAGTACCTTGAGCACGATCTGACCAGTGTAGGTGCCGGGTTTGATCGGTGTCTGCACGCCGTTGACGATCAGCGCAATCCCGTTGCCGCGGATGGCCCGCAGTGCTGCACCGGGCGAGAGCTTCAACGTTCCAAGGTAGGAAGTCGTGCGCACCGCCCATTCCGAGCCACTCTTGAGCACGACCGTCAGGCCGTGCGCTCCGGCGGCCGGCCCGAAGGTGTTTCGCACCTGGCCAATCTGCAGGTAGGTCTCGCGGGTCGGATCCTGTCCCGAGATCGGCTCAGTCGTGGCCGTGGTAATGGCACCGTGCACCATGGCACGCTGACCAAGTGTCACAGTCAGCTCACCCAGGTCGGTCATTGCATGGATCAGATCCCCATCTAGCTCCACGTTGCTGAAGGCGGCGGCAACATCGTTCTTGGGCTTGGCGGGCGCAGCGTTCGGATCAAGGCCCGCCCCGGGCGCCATGCCGCCCTTGGCCATCATCGCCTTCATGAACGGATCATCGTTGTCCATGGTCTGCAGCAGGATGCCGTTGTCGGCGCGCAGCTTGGCATGATCCACGACGATAGTGGTGCCGCGACCCTTGATTTCAATCAGTGTTGATCCGGTGTGGAAGCTGCTGCCCTTGTTGATGGTGATGCCCCCGCCACCACCCTGATGCAGCATGATGCCAAAGCGGTGCGAGTTCACCCGTGTCTCGTCGGTGAAAATGCCGGTGCCATTGCCGCCGATGATCAGGCCATAGTCATCGACATTGAAGGTGCTGTGACTGAAGCTGTCGATCGCATCTCCAAGGGCGTAGGCGCCGTAGCCGGCGCCCTCGGTTTCGATCAGCGAATGATCGACATACATGCGCACCCGCTGCACGCCGTCGGTGGAGAGCGCACCCCAGCCGTGCGCCTTGATGTGGGAGTGGCTGTAATAGACAGTGCCATGTTCGGTAACATTGGTCGCGCGCACGTTGCCGCTCAGGCCCAGCATCCACGGCACTTCCATCATCACGCGGCCGTCGCCGATGTTGAATTGATAATCTGCAGGCAGCGTCCCGGGGAAAACTTCGATATGGGCCCGGTTAACGTGCATCGTGCTGTCACCAGCGATGAAGAGCGCGGCGCGGATCGCCCCCTTGGTGAAGATCCGGGCATCATTGACGGTCACATCGGCATGGCCGTTTGAGAGGATGCCGTCTCCAAAGCCATCGGTGTCATCGCCGCCGTTGCCGGTCAGCGAGATCTGCGGAGCGTTGATCAGGTAGTGCGAGTTGCCAGTGACAATGATGCCGTTGAAGTCCTCGCCCTGGGAGCTAATCGAGACGTGATCGGCGCTGGTATCACCGACCATCCCGCCGACCAGCGCGGCGCGCACTGATTTGGCGTCCACGACCTTGCCGTCATCCACATAGAGCGCTGCCCGGAACGGGTGTGGTGCGACGCTCGCCGACTTGACCAGCACTTCCACGGTGGGTGTCAGGACTACATTGCCCGGATAGGTGCCGGGCGCGATGGCCGTTTCCACGCCATCGACTGTCATCGTCAGGCTGTGTCCGGCAGCCGCAACGACCTGAGCGCCATCCGGAATCGTGAGGCCCTTGAATGTCGTCGTCTGCTCGACGGTCCAGCTCGCCCCGGCTACGAGCGGTGGCACATCGGCCAGGGCAGATGTCGCGGCCGTTGCAGCCAGCAGCAGGATCAGCGCGGAGCGAGTTGTCATGGCGAGGACCTTATGAAGAAAATGGGCGGTGCGCGCGGGAGGAGTTCAGGGCGCCCAAGGCGAGTGTGAGCCGGGTGCGCCGGTGCTGTGAAGCATCAGCAAGCCCTGCAGCTTGCCATCATAGACCCGGTGCAGCTCGGCCACCGATTGTGTGGCAGGCGTCGGCCGCAGCGCCGGCGCCTGGTACTTGCCCGAGGCCAGCTGGCTCTTGAGCAGATCGGTATAGGGCTGGAGCAGAGAATTCGGCACAAAAGCGGACTCGGTCGGGTTAGTGATCACATACGGTTCCACCATGCCGTGCACGATGGCGAGGCTGACGACGACGCCCTGCTCCTCATCAATGATCGTTGTGCGGGCCTTACTGTCGGTCGGTCGGATCGGCGGAGCGCCGCAGGGAATTTGCACGGTTCCGTCGGGGTTGGTGGCAGGCTGCGGCGCGTTGTTGCCGTCGGTGGGTGCCAC
>JBEKOK010000224.1:0-6561 GCA_049521875.1 Steroidobacteraceae bacterium | reverse complement strand
CACTACGAACCCGGTGAGAAAGGCGCCGTGGTGTTCGCACCCACACCGAACTTGAGTGATCGATGGGTCGCCTTCCAGGGTGAGATCGATCAGGTGTGCGGTGCCGCCGCCGTACGTGAGTTCGTCGCGAAGACGAGCCACGCCGAGCTGGTCTCGCTCCCGCATGTCGGACACGGCTTTGGTGTCGAGCGCAACTGGCTGGCGCAATACGATCAGGTCTACCGCGAACTCGTGGCGCAGGCCGCGCCCCTGCCCATCAAGTCGGCCGAGGTCTCGGATCTGCCCTTGACGGAGCTGCCGGTCGGCAACGCGGCGGCCGACGCACCGCTGGTGCTCATGCTGACCGGTGATGGCGGCTGGGCCGGTCTTGACCGCGGGATGGCCGATGCCTTCAACGCGCGCGGCCTGCCGGTGGTTGGATTATCAACGCTCAAGTATTTCTGGCATGAACGGCAGCCCGAGGAAGCAGCGCGCGATGTGGCGCGCATCCTGCAGCATTACCTGGTGGCGTGGCATCGCGAGCATGTGCTGCTGGTGGGTTACTCCTTCGGCGCTGATGTGCTGCCTTTCATCGTCAATCGCCTGCCCGCGCAACTGCGCGAGCGCGTGCAGAGCGTCAGCATGCTAGGACTCGAGGCGCAGGCTTCCTTTGAAATCAAGGTCGGCGGCTGGATTCCCGGCTCCGCGCTCAGCGGGCAGCCAGTGGCTCCCGAGATCAGCCGCATGCAGGGCATGAAGGCGCTGTGCCTGTACGGTGACGGTGAGACCGATGATCCCTGCCCGCAAATGAGCGGACCGGCACTGACCGCGCGGACCGTCGGGAGCGGACACCACTTCAGCGGCGACTATGCTGCGCTTGCTGCGGCGGTGCTGGAGTTTTCGGGCGTGCAGTCCACGCCCGTTGCGCCGGCACGGTGAACCCGGCGGCCGGACTGCCGGCACCGTCACTCAGTGAGCAGGTGCGCGCGGCCTTCGCAGCTCATCAAGATTGCATACTCCAGGCGGCGCCCGGTGCGGGCAAGAGCACCGTTCTGCCGCTGGCGCTGCTGTCGGAACCCTGGGTCGCGCAGCGCAAACTGCTGATGCTCGAGCCGCGACGCCTCGCCGCGCGCGCGGTGGCGCGCCGCATGGCCCAGACGCTCGGTGAAGAAGTTGGTGCAACGGTCGGCTATCGCATGCGGCTAGATACCCGGGTGTCGGCTGCTACCCGCATCGAAGTTATCACCGAAGGCGTGCTGGGGCGCCTGCTGCAGGCCGATCCGGCGCTTGAGGACGTGGCCTGCGTCATCTTTGATGAATACCACGAGCGCAGCCTGAATGCCGATGTCGGCCTGGCGCTGTGCCTGAATGCGCGTCGCGAACTTGATGCCAAATTTCGGCTGCTGGTGATGTCGGCGACCCTCGAGGCGCAGCGGCTGAGCCGATTTCTCGAGCGCGCCGCCTGCCTCAGCATTCCGGGACGTACCTTTGCCATACAGACTCATTACCTGGGGCGCGGCGCGCCGCTGCTGCCGGGCGGAGCCGAATCCCCCGAGCGGCTCATCGTGCCGGCGATCGAGCGCGCGCTGCGCGAGAGTGCGGGCAACGTGCTGGCGTTTCTGCCGGGGGCCGGCGAGATTCGGCGTGCCCAGTCGAGCCTTGGCCAGCAGCCCTGGGCGGCGGAGCTGCGCGTGCTGCCACTGTATGGGGACCTGTCGGCCGCGGAGCAGGATCAGGTGCTGGCTGCGGATGAGGGACGCGCACGCAAGATCGTGCTGTCCACCAACATTGCCGAAACCAGCCTCACCATTCCTGGCATCAGTGCCGTCGTGGATTCAGGACTCGTGCGTCGTTCGCGCTTTGATCCGAATTCCGGCATGAGCCGGCTCGAAGTCATGCGCATTTCCAGAGCGTCGGCCGACCAGCGTGCGGGCCGTGCCGGGCGCACGGGTCCAGGAGTGTGCTATCGGCTGTGGAGTGAAGGCGCACAGGAATCGCTTGCAGCGCAGACGCCTCCAGAGATCAGCGAGGCGGATCTTGCAGATCTCGCGCTCGAACTCGCGGATTGGGGCGTCGCCGATGCCGCACAGCTTGACTGGCTCGATCCGCCACCAGCCGCCATGCTGGCGCAGGCGCGCGCGTTGCTGCGAAGGTTGGGTGCACTCGATGCAGCCGATCGCATCACCGCGACGGGCCGCCAGATGGCGCGCCTGCCGACGCATCCGCGGCTTGCGCACATGCTGCTGGCAGCGCGCAGCGCCGGAGCGCTCGGACTTGCCGCAGAGCTCGCGGCACTACTCTCCGAGCGCGATCTGTTGCGGCGTACTGGCCGCGACCACGACCCGGACCTGCGAACTCGTCTGGAAATCCTAAGACGCGAGTCCCACGAATCGACGGTTGATCGCGGTGCCCGTCAGCGCGTGCAGCGGACCGCGGAACAGCTGGCGCGACTGGCCGGTGATCGGCATGCGGTGGGCGCCCGCGGATCCAGTGCCGGCCCTGGCGTGCTGCTCGCACAGGCCTTTCCGGATCGGATCGGACAACGTCGGGAAGGCGATGCTGGCCGTTTCCTGCTGAGCAATGGTCGCGGTGCCGTGTTCTCCGGCGCGCAGGCGCTGGCGCGCGCCGAATTTATTGTTGCTGTTGAACTCGATGATCGCGAACGCGAAGCGCGCATCGACCTGGCCTGTCCGCTCACACGCGAGGAACTGCTGGAGACGATGGCCGCACAGCTCACGGAAACCCGGACGGTGAACTGGGATCCGCGCACCGAATCCGTAATCGCGCGGCAGCGGCTGGAGCTCGAGGCGCTGATCCTGGAGGATCGGCCACTGCAGCAGGTGCCCGCCGAGACCACGGTTGCGGCCATGCTCGAGGGCGTGCGCCAGATGGGGCTCGCCTCTCTGCCCTGGGATGCAGGAGTCAGTAATTATCGTGCCCGACTCGAATTTGTGCGCCGGCTGGGACGCGCCAACCTCCAAGACTGGCCGGCAAGCGATGACGCAGCGCTGCTCGAACAACTCGATGCGTGGCTCCCGATGTGGCTGGGTGGAATGACGCGGCGTGAGCACTTAAGCCGACTGCCTCTGCAGCAGGCGCTGCGCGAGCGGCTCAGCCACGCGCAGCGCCGCGAGCTCGAGCAACTTGCACCGGTTGAACTCCTCGTGCCCTCGGGTTCGCACATCGCGATCGACTATCAGGATGAAAGCGCGCCCAGCGTGTCGGTGCGGCTCCAGGAGGTCTTTGGCCTCGCGACAACGCCGCGCGTCGGTGGTGGCGCGGTGCCGATCACCTTCAAGCTGCTGTCACCGGCGCGGCGACCGCTCCAGGTCACGCGCGATCTGGCCGGATTCTGGGGCGGAAGTTATGCGCTGGTGCGCAAGGAAATGCGTGGGCGCTACCCAAAGCACAACTGGCCGGAAAACCCGCTTGAGGCCGCGCCGAGCCGCGGCCTCAAGCGTCGCTGAGAGTTGCTGGCCGCTTCCTCAGGCCGCGGCCTTCAGCAGCCCTTCGGCGCCGAGTGCGGATTGGACCGCCGGGCGGGCCTTGACCCGCTCAACGAAGCTGCGCAGGTTCGGCCATGGCGCCAGGTCTAACTGCAGCCGTCCGGCCCAGTTCAGGATGGTAAACAGATAACTGTCAGCGACCGTGAAGTCCTCGCCGGTCAGGTAGCTCTTGCCCTGGAGCGCCTTGTCCACGTAAGCCAGGCGACGGGCTAGAAGTTCACGCTGAAACTGGATCGTGGCCTCGGGCGTACTGGGACGGAACAGCGGGCCACACTGCTTGTGCAGCTCGGAGTTGATGTAACCGAGCCACTCGCGCACGCGCAGATTGCCGACCGTGCCAGCCTTCGGTATCAGTCGGGTCTTGGGATCAAGCTCGCCAATATAGCCGAGCAGTGCGGTGTTCTCAGTCAGCAGTTCGCCGCCATCAAGCAACAGGGCTGGAACGTAGCCCTTAGGGTTGATGGCATTGAAATCTCGGCCGTCCTCAGTGAGCTTGTCCTTGAGGTTCACTTTGACGATACCAAATTTTGCGCCCACCTCGTTCAATGCAATGTGTGAGGCGAGCGAGCAAGCGCCAGGAGAGTAGTAAAGATCCATTGGGAAGTCTCCGTGGGAAGTGGGGCGGCCATGCTAACGCCTGCAGCGCGAAGTGCAAGAGGCCGCTGTCTTCGAGGGCGCGCGGGGTGCGGCAGCCGGTCTGCTAGAATTGCGCACGCCACAACGACGGGCCTGTAGCACAGCGGTTAGTGCAGGGGACTCATAATCCCTTGGTCCTTGGTTCGAATCCAAGCAGGCCCATGATTTGACGGCCAATATTATTCGCCGGCGAACATTCCGGCAGTGCGCCAATATTCTTGCGCACAGAGGGTAGCGGGTGCGGCTGCCCTAAGAAAACTGGTGCGCGTTCGACGCACGACTGGTGCTGCAAGCTCGTTAGCGTTTGAGGCGGCCATCTGCGAGAAAATTGGCGGCGAACGCTGGCGACAACTCACCGCGTGAGTGGCCTCAGCGCTGCAATTCGGCGGGGCCGAGAGTGGCTTTCCACATTGGTTGTGACTGCCCATACATAAGAGTGCGCCATAACCACTCGAGAGGACCAAACCTGAATCTGCGAAGCCATAACAGGCTAGCAATTAGCTGCCCGACGTAGACGACAATGCCCAACACGAATGCCGTGGTTTCGCTTAGTCGGCCGAACTGACCGAGTCCGTAGCCCATGAATATCCAGCTGAAGATCAAGGATTCAAGGATGTAGTTGGTAAACGCCATTCGTCCCAGGGGTGCAAATACTCTTAGAATTCGTTCGAGGTAAGGTTGACTTGCAGCGACTGCAATCAGCGCGGCGTACCCCAACGCTTGAACTGCGGGTCCAAGCCTAGAGAGCACGTCGCCGATCAGCGGCTGCCCCGCAAGGAGATTCCCGGACTCCGCTAGCGTCGCGCCGACGCCCATTGCCGTACTGATAAGACCAAACACCAGCAGTTTGTACCGATGCTGCTGCAGGTCTTGGAGCAACCCGGCCTTCCACACCCAGGCGCCCAGCAGCATCAGAGCGAGCGTGCGAGGAAACACCGACTCGTGCAATGGAAGCATCAGCTTCAGTTCGTGGGCGCTAAATTGGAGAATCGTCAGGAAACTGCCATCCGGATAGACGTGATTGGCAGCCTGAACATCCAGTGAAAATGCATAGGTGCTCGGCCAGTACGCCGGAATGTATAGCAGGGGCATCGCAAAATAGAATGCCAGCATCGCCAGTGAATAGAACGCGACCGTCGTCTTATCCTGGCGTATCAACGGCAGCAGCAGCAGACCGGCGAGAGCGTATTCCGTCAGAATATCGCCGTTCCAGATGATGAGCAGATGGCAAAGCCCGAAGGCTAGCAGGACGATGAGCCGCCGCCTCAGCCAATAGGGCGCGCGGCCTAGAGGAGCAAGTCGGTCAAATTGAATTGCGAGGCCAACGCCGAATAGCAGCGAAAATAGCGCAAAGGCCTTCATGTCCAACGCGTAGGTGACAAAGCCAGTGAGGAGCCTGTCCATTGGCGACCCTGCGAGGGCGGTTGGCACGAACTGCTGAAAAATAGAGACGCGGAATTCGGTTAGGAGATTGACCATCAGCACACCGAAGAGCGCTATGCCCCGCAGTATGTCAATCGTCTGAATCCTGTCCTTCGGGTCCGTCGCCCCTGTTTGCGACATCTGGGCAGGCAGCGGCGTAATATCAGGCAGGCTCACAGCAACGACAAATAGCATGTCTTGTGAGTCGGCTCAACGCACGCCTGATTAGGCTCGAAGATTCTTGCCGCGCGCGCAAGCTTTAAAAGGCGCAATCAAGGAAGCCCATGCGTATCGTACGGCGTCTCAAGCATCAGCCCGGCGGCATGTTCAGCAGGACTGTGCGGATTCTGGCGGCGTGCAAGGATCGCTGAGTCCAGTGAGCCGCGAGCGGTTCGGTCATCCTCGTGGGGTGTTCGTACTCGCCGGCACAGAGTGCTGGGAACGCATTTCGTTCAATGGGATGCAGGCCCTGCTCGTGCTCTACATGGTTGGTCAGGTGCTGCTTCCCGGCCACGCCGAGCACGTAGCCGGGTTCCAGACCTTTCGATCGATCATCGAGCACGTCACCGGCCCACTGTCGGCGCAGGCGCTCGCACTGCAGGTTTTTGGTCTCTACATCGGTCTGGTGTCGTTCACGCCCGTGTTCGGAGGTCTGCTAGGGGATCGGCTGCTTGGCCGCCGCGTCGCCGTGACGCTCGGGGCACTGCTGATGACGACCGGCCACTTCTGCATGGCATTCGAGCGCTCATTTCTATGGGCGCTCTTGCTGTTGATCGTCGGCGCCGGTTGCCTGCGCGGGAACCTCGCCTCGCAGGTAGGTGCGCTCTACGCGCCAACTGATTCCCGGCGTGCCACAGCGTTCCAGGTTTATTACCTCGTCATCAACTGCGCCTCATTTATAGCGCCGCTGATCACCGGAGCGCTCGCGAAGGCCTGGGGCTGGCAGTATGGATTCGGCTTTGCCGGCGTCGGCATGCTGTTCGGGTTGTTTATCTATCTCGCAGGACAGCGCGATCTG
>JBEKOK010000223.1:0-6577 GCA_049521875.1 Steroidobacteraceae bacterium | reverse complement strand
AATGAGAACTTCGTGCGCAGCGCCCCGCCGGCGGTCGTGGCCCAGGAGCAGGAGCGCTTGAGTGACTTCCAGTCCAAACTGGCCGGACTCGAGCGGCAGCTGGCCCAGGTACGCAAATTGGGAAACCCATGAGCAAGCTGACGACGGCGCTGGCGGCGATCGAGCAGGTGATCCTGGGCAAGAGCCATCAGGTGCGCATGTGCATGGCCTGCCTGCTCTCGCGCGGCCACCTGCTGATCGAGGACGTGCCGGGGGTCGGCAAGACGACGCTTGCCAATACGCTGGCGCGCGTGCTCGGCCTTGAGTGGCGGCGCGTGCAGTTCACCAGCGACCTGCTGCCGGCGGATGTGATTGGCGTGTCGATTTTTGATCGGTCCACGAGCCGGTTCCAGTTCCGACCCGGGCCGCTGTTCACGCAGCTGCTGCTGGCCGATGAGATCAACCGCGCGAGCCCCAAGGCCCAGAGCGCGCTGCTCGAGGCGATGGAGGAGCGCCAGGTCAGCATCGATGGCCAGACGCATGCGCTGCCCGAGCCGTTCTTCGTGGTCGCGACGCAAAATCCGCACGAGCAGATCGGCACCTTCAGCCTGCCCGAATCCCAGCTCGATCGTTTCCTGATGCGCGTGACGCTGGGTTACCCCGATCCGGCCGCCGAGCGGCGCCTGCTGATGCATGGCGAGCGGCGCGAACTGCTCGAACAGGTCGAGCCGGCGCTCGGCGCCGCCGAACTGCTCGCCGCGCAGCGCGCCGTGCGCGCCGTCTATGCCGGCCCCGCGCTGCTCGATTACGTGCAGGCGCTGGTGGCCGAATCGCGTCGCGTGCATGTGCTGGGCCTCTCCCCGCGCGCGGCCCAGGGCCTGCTGCGTGCCGCGCAGGCCTGGGCGCTGCTGGCCGAGGAGCGCGCGGTGCTGCCCGAGCACGTGCAGGCGGTGCTGCCGGCCGTGGCAGCGCATCGTCTGGTACGCCGGCAGGATGCCGGCGCGAGCAGTGGCGTTGAGCTCGCCGCCGAATTGATCGCGGCGGTGCCGGTACCGGCCTGATTGGCGCTGCGCAGCTACATCCGCGAACGCATTGCGCGCTGGGCGCGGGCGCGCCAGGGGAGCGATGCGCTGCCGCTGATCCTCGCTTCGCGCCGCATCTATATCCTGCCCACGCGCGCCGGCCTCGGCTTTGGCGTGCTGGCACTGGTGATGCTGCTGGCGGGCCTGAACTACGCCAACAGCCTGGCCCTGTTGCTGACCTTCCTGCTGGTCGCAACGATGCTGGTGGGCATGCATGACTGCCATGCCACGCTGCGCTCGCTGCGCATCCTCGAGGTCCGCACTGGCGAGTGCTTTGCCGGCGCCTCCGCGGCGCTGCAGCTGCAGCTGGAAAACGACGCTCCGGTGCCGCGCCTGGCACTGCAGCTGGCCTGCGGGAGTGACGAGGCGCCGGCCTTCGCCCTCGCCCCGGCCAGCCAGCTGGCCGTGCACTGCCATTTCACGCCGGTACGGCGCGGCCGCGAGCAGCTGCCACGCGTGCAGCTGTCGACGAGCGCACCGCTCGGGCTGTTTCGCGCCTGGACGTGGCTGTATCTTGAAACCGAGATCGTGGTGTATCCCCAACCGATGGGTACGCGCCCGCTGCCGCACAGCGCGGCGCTGCGCGTCGGCCTCGATCAGAGCGGCAGCAGCGGCGAGGAGGAATGGGCCGGGCTGCGTCCTTATCAACCCTCTGATGGGCTCAAGCGCGTGGCCTGGAAACTGGTCGCGCGCGGCGGCCCGTTCCTCGTGGCGCAGTATCAGGGCGCCTCCGGCCCGAGCCGCCAGCTCGACTTCGATGCGCTGTCTGATCTGGACCTCGAAGCACGACTGAGCCAGCTGAGTGCCTGGGTGCTCGAGTGTGATCAGTCCGGGGCACCGTATGGCCTGAAGCTCCCGGGTCTCGAGATCCCGCTCGGCGGCGGTGCCGCTCAACGCCGCGCGACGCTGCAGGCGCTGGCGCTGTTCGGGACAGCACCTACGTGAGCAGCACGCGCAGGCCTGTGGCGCTCAGCGAGCCGGAAGTCACACAGACCACGGTACTGCTGGCGCTGGTGTCACTGCTGGTCGCGACGACGCTCAATGTGCACCACCTGGCGCTCTGGTGCCTGCCGCTGGCGCTGCTGGGTTCTGCCTGGCGGGCCTGGATGTCGCGGAGCGGGCGCGCGCGCCGCGCGGCTTCGAAGACTCTGCGCATTGCCGTGACTCTGGCGCTGATCGCGCTCGTGGTGCTGAACCTGCGCAGTCTATCGGGCCTCGCTTCCGGCGCTTCGCTGCTGGTCGCGATGATCACCGCCAAGCTGTTCGAAATCCGCCGCCGCCGCGACTGGTATTTCATCTGCGGCGCGACGCTGTTTCTGCTGCTGGCGGCCTGCCTCGATGCCCAGCAGCTCTGGCGCCTGCCGCTGTATGCGATCAACTTCTGGCTGATCGCCGCGACGCTGCACGGGCTCGGCGCCGGCAACGAGCCGCTCGCCGCCGCGCGCCTGATGCGCAGCGCCGGCCGCAAGCTGCTGCTGGCGGTGCCGCTCGCGCTGCTGCTGTTCCTGATCTTTCCGCGCCTGCCCGGGGCATTCTGGTCACTGCCGCAGACCGAGCAGGCCACGACCGGCCTGAGCGATGAGATGACGCCCGGTGGCATCTCGGACTTGACTGAGTCAGATGCCACGGCGCTGCGCGTGCGCTTCGAGGGCAACCCCCCGCCGCCGCAGCTGCGCTACTGGCGTGGCCCGGTGCTGCATGAGTTCGATGGCTACACCTGGCGACGCGGCCTCGGCGTGAACCTGGCGGCACCGGCGCTGATCTATCGTGGCGAGGGTATCCGCTACGAAGTGACGCTCGAACCCAACAAGTACCGCACGCTGGTGGCGCTCGAGCGCGTGCGCGCTCCGGAGGCCCAGTTCGCCGTGATGAGCAGTGACTATCAGCTGTTCCGGCCGCACCCGGAAAGCAGTGCCATCAGCTACACGCTCGAATCCTACACCGATGCCTACAGCAGCGAGAGCTTGAGCCCGCTCGCGCGGCGCATAGACACATTGCTGCCCCCGAAGCGCAATCCACGCTCGCTGGCGCTCGCGCAACGCCTGCGCGCCGGGGCCGCCGATGATCGGGCCTACATCGATGCGGTCCTGAACCTGTTCCGTACCGGCGGCTTCAGCTACACGCTGACCCCACCGTTGCTCGATCTGGATTCGGTCGACAGCTTCCTGTTCGAGACGCGCCAGGGATTCTGTGGCCACTACGCCTCGGCCTTCGTGATGCTGATGCGCGCCGCCGGGATTCCAGCGCGGGTCGTGACCGGCTACCAGGGTGGCGACTGGAACAGCATCGGTCACTATCTGACCGTGCGCCAGTCGCACGCGCATGCATGGGGCGAAGTGTGGCTTGACGGGCAAGGCTGGGTGCGTGTGGATCCGACCGGCGTCGTCGCGCCGCAACGCCTGACGCGCGACCTGTACGAACTGCTGGGATTCGGCGCCCAAGGCGCGGCGGCGCGAATGCGCACTGCGCCGTGGATTGGCCATCTGGTGCAGAGCTGGGAGGCAATGAACGCGTGGTGGCAGGATGATGTCATCGGCTTCAATTTCATCAAGCAATCAAACTTCCTTAGTTCTCTCGGGCTGCATCCGGAGGACTGGCGCAGCGTTGCGCTCGTGCTGGGCGCGGGCAGCGCGCTCTGGTTCGCGTGGCTCGCGTGGACATTGCGCGCGCACTGGAGCGCGCGACCGCGCGATCCGCTGGCGCGCGCGTGGCTGGTGCTCGGGCGCAAACTCGGCCGTCTCGGTCTGGCCCGTGCGCCCTATGAGGGGCCGATTGCCTGGGGCGAGCGTATCGCCGGGCGGCGCCCGGATCTGGCCACTCAGCTGCGGCCACTGGTGCGTCGCTACGCGGAGCTACGCTACGGGCCGGATGCGGATCCGCTGGCGGTCAAGGCCTTCCGCCGCGCGGTCCAGGCGCTGCGTCTCGCGCGGGCCTAGAGTAAGTTAAGAAAAATATTCAAAGGAGGGACGCGATGTTCTCATACATCTGCCTGGGCACGAATGACCTGGCACGCGCCACACGCTTTTATGATGCAACGCTGGGCGTGCTTGGCTACCAGCGCTGTGACGTCTCGGGCGAAGATCACTGGGACGGCTGGCAGGGCTGGGGCACCTATGAGCAGCAAGGCGCAGTGCAGTTGGCGCTGTGGGTCTGCCTGCCGTTCGATGGCAAGCCGGCGAGCGCCGGCAACGGTTCGATGGTTGCGCTGGCGACACGCTCGTGGCAGCAGGTCGAGGATTTTCATGCCGTCGCGCTCGCTAACCAGGGTGTATGCGAAGGGCCGCCGGGTTTGCGCACGCAATACAACCTGGACTTCTACGCCGCTTATGTGCGCGATCCCGATGGCAACAAGCTCGCGGTCGTGTGCCGGGGATTTACGCACCCACAATCTGATTTGTAGTCTGCCACTCCGCGAGCTTACAGCGGCCGCTCGTAACGCACATCGCTCGTGCTGACTCCCGCGAGCGTAAAGGTCCGCGGCGGTACGGAGGAAGGTGCGAAGCCTGCAGCGCGATAAAAGCGCATCGCGCGCTCGTTGCCGGCCAGTACCCACAGCATCACGGCAGCGAAGTCCTGCTCTTTGAGCCGCTGCCGGACAGCGAGCCATAACTGGCGGCCGGCGCCGGTGGACCAGCAGGACGGCAGCACGTAGAAGGCTTCGATTTCCGCGATGCGTGGGATCACTTCCGTATCGCGGCTCGGGCCAAATGCCACCCAGCCAATGATCTGGGCCTCATGCTCCGCCACCCACAGTTCCGGTCTGCCGCGCGCGAGCGCGGCACTCCACCGCACTTCCCGCTCATCGACCGACAAACCTGCCAGATAGGCATCCGGAAACACACCGCGGTACGCAGCGCGCCAGGTCGCGACGTGCACCGAGGCGATACCGCGGGCGTCGGCGGCCACGGCCGGCCGGATGACCAGGCCACTCATCGGCTCCGGCGTCATTGCAGTGATCACAACATGCACCCAGCCGCTTTTGATACTCGCCATGGTAGCGTTCGCATCGGAAGATACCAGAACACACTCAGGGCGCCGCCGGGCAGTGGTAGGATTCCTGTCGTGACGGCCGGGCGCCCGTGCCATTAATAAAGCTTTGCGGGGAACTCAAAGATGAAATCATTCAGCCACTCGATGCTGCTCATTGTCGCTGTGTTCGCAGTCACTGGCCTTAACAGTCAGGTCCTGGCCGCAGGTCCCTTCAACGACCAGCCGGCATCGCCGCGAAGTCTTCCGGCCGACAATCTGCCGCCCTTCGGGATGCTCGATGATCAAGGCAATCTCACGCCGTTCCCGAATATTCCGGCCTCGGCCTTGCATCGTGGTCCGGGCTCCCCGCCAGAATCCACTGCACCGGGCCCGAATCTCAAGCTCGCCATCGCCGGTGCGCACGCGGCCGTGGCCGCCTGTGCCGCGGTGGGTTATCGCGTCGGCGCCACGGTCATCGATTCAGCCGGTGAAGCGCGTGCGATGCTGACCGCCGATGGCTCGGATGGCAGCCATGTGTTTGTCGCGATGCGTAAGGCAATCACCGCGCTCGCGTTCCAGATGCCCAGCTCCCAGGCCGATACCGAAGTGCATCAGGACAAGACGTTGCTCAAGCGCGTGACCCCGGCAATGTTCGTTGAAGGCGGCGCGCTACCGATCATGGTCAACGGCCAGATCATTGGCGCGATCGGTGTCAGCGGCGCCGCTGGCACACCGATCGGCCATCAGGATGAGGTTTGCGCCGCAGCGGGCCTGAAGAAAATGCGCGCGCATCTTAAGTAGCCGGCGCGCTGCGCCTCAGAACTTGGTCGAGTAATTGATCGGCACCCAGCGGTAGCCGGCGCCTTCGGCCTTAAGGTGTCCGATGCCAGGGAACGAGAGGTGCGCTCCGGCCACCCAGTAGTTTCCGGCGGCCGCTTCCGCGAAGATCTTCACGCGCTGCGCGACGCCGGCCTTCGGATCCGAGTCGTACTGCATTGCCACGCTGGGCTTGGCAAACTGCACGCTCGCCACGTGCACGATGTCGCCGAGCACGATCATCTTCTGGCCCTTGCTCTCAATCAGGTAGCTGGTGTGACCCGGCGTGTGGCCATGCGTCGCGTAGGCGCTGATGCCAGGAACGAGGACCTCGTCATGCTCGATCGGCACGAACTTGCCGGCCTTGATGTAGGGCGTGATCAGCTCCTGCGCATGCTGATAGGTGTCCTGGGCATCCTTCGGGGCCGCGGCCATCAGCGTTGGATTCAGATACAGGTCGGCATCGGCCTTGCCGGCGCGCACCACCGCGTTCGGGAAGGCGCGCTCGCTACCGCTCAGTAAACCGCCGACGTGATCCCAGTGCATGTGCGTGATGTAGACCTCATCAACCTGTTCGGGCTGATAGCCCGCGGCCCGCAGATTGCCGAGCAGGTGCCCGAGCGTCGTGCCATCGAGCGCGCCGCCGCCGGTGTCGATCAACACGAGTTTCGTGCCGGTGTTGACCAGGAAGGCGTTAAAGGAAGTCTCGACCGGACTCTTCAGATCGTTCT
>JBEKOK010000222.1:0-6671 GCA_049521875.1 Steroidobacteraceae bacterium | reverse complement strand
CAAACAGCCCTGATTGGGCCGACAACTGCGCTCTGGCTCAAGCACAGATCTTGCAGATGTCAGGCGCAGGGGGCGTCGGTCGGCAACCGCGGCCCGGATTATAAATTTTTCGAGGGGTCCGATTGGCGCCATGACAATGCCCGAAATCGCTGCGACGACGCCACTGGTCGATGACCGCATCGGGTTTTCCAAGGAGGCGCTCAAACACGCATTTCTGGACAACCTGTTCTACATTCAGGGCAAGTTCCCGGCCCTGGCCACCAAGACCGATTACTACATGGCGCTCGCATTCGCGGTGCGCGACCGAATGTTGCAGCGCTGGATCAGCACCGCGGCGGCCTACACGACCCAGGGTTCACGCACCGTAGCCTACCTGTCTGCAGAGTTCCTGATGGGCCCGCATCTGGGCAACAACCTGATCAATCTGGGTATTGAATCGACGGTGCGCCAGGCGGTCTCGGAACTGGGGATGGACCTGGATGAATTACTGCGCCACGAAGATGAGCCCGGGCTAGGCAATGGCGGCCTCGGCCGGCTCGCCGCCTGCTTCATCGATTCACTCGCCACGCTGCAGATTCCGACGCTCGGCTACGGCATCCGTTACGAGTTCGGGATATTCCAGCAGGACATTATTGATGGCTGGCAGGTCGAACGAACCGACAAATGGCTGCGCTACGGCAACCCGTGGGAGTTGGTGCGTCCCGAGTGGGCGGTCGAGGTCAAGTTCGGTGGTCATACCGAACGCGCCACCGATCCGAGCGGTCGAACCTACAGCCGTTGGGTGCCCAACCGGATTGTCAACGGCGTGCCTTACGACACGCCGATCCTGGGCTACAAGAACAATACCGCCAACACGCTGCGTTTATGGCGTGCCGAGGCTCCGGAGTCGTTCGATTTCTCGGTATTTAACCGCGGCGACTACTACGGCGCGGTGAACCAGAAAGTCAGCTCCGAGAATCTCACTAAGGTGCTCTACCCGAACGACGAACAGGTCCGGGGCAAGGAGCTGCGACTCGAGCAGCAATACTTCTTTGTCTCCTGCTCGCTTCAGGACATGCTGCGGATCATTCGCATCCAGCAGATTCCGGCCGAGCGCTTCCACGAAAAGTTTGCAGTCCAGCTCAATGACACGCACCCCTCGGTCGCTGTGGCCGAGCTGATGCGACTGCTGATCGATGAACTGGCAATGGACTGGCCGCTTGCCTGGTCGATCACCAGCCGAACCTTCTCCTATACGAACCACACGCTGCTGCCCGAGGCGCTGGAGTGCTGGCCCCTTGACCTGTTCGGCCGTTTGCTGCCGCGGCATTTGGAGATCATCTACGAAATCAATGCCCGCTTTCTGGAGAAGGTGCGGATGGCCTTCTTTGGAGATGAGGGACGTATCAACCGGCTCTCACTGATTGACGAGAGCGGCGAGCGTTCGGTGCGTATGGCCCACCTGGCAAGTGTCGGCAGTCATGCGATCAATGGTGTCGCCGCCCTCCACACCGAGTTGCTGCGCAGCGACGTATTGCGCGATTTTCACGATCTTTGGCCCGAGAAGTTCAGCAACAAGACCAACGGCGTGACGCCGCGCCGCTGGATGGTGCTTGCCAACCCGCGCTTGGCCACGGCCATTACCGCCCGGGTCGGCGAGGGCTGGATCCGCAACCTCGAGGAACTGCAGCGCCTCGAGCCGTTGGCCGGCGACGCGGCCTTCCAGGAGGAATGGCGTGGCATCAAGCGGGCCAACAAGGTGGCGCTCGCCGAGGTGATTCGTGAACGAACCGGTGTACTGGTGGATCCGGATGCCATCTTCGACATCCAGGTCAAACGTATCCATGAGTACAAGCGCCAGCACCTCAACATCCTGCACATCATCGCGCTCTATCATCGACTCAAGACGCAGCCCACGCTTGACCTGCCACCGCGCGTATTCGTGTTCGCGGGCAAGGCGGCGCCGGCCTATTACCTGGCCAAGCTGATCATTCGCTTGATCACCGCGGTCGGCGAGCTGATCAATCGCGACCCGGGTGTGCGCGAGCGGCTCAAAGTCGTATTCCTGCCGAATTTCAACGTCACCAACTCGCAGCAGATCTATCCGGCCGCGGATGTGTCCGAGCAGATTTCGCTGGCCGGCAAGGAAGCCTCGGGAACCGGGAACATGAAGTTCCAGATGAACGGTGCGCTCACTATCGGCACGATGGATGGCGCCAACATCGAGATTTACGATGCCGTAGGTGCGGAGAACTTCTTCATGTTCGGGTTACGCGCGGCTGAAGCCGTGGCGCTGCAGCGCTCGGGCTATCGGCCCTATGAGTGGTACCAGTCCAATCCGGAGCTGCGTGAAGTGATTGACCTGCTGCGCAGCGGCTTCTTCTCCCGTGGCAATGCCGAGCAGTTTCGTCCGCTGATCGACAATCTGCTCTACCACGATCCCTACCTGGTGCTGGCCGACTATCAGGCCTATGCCGACTGCCAGCAGCAGATCAGCACCGCCTGGCTCAACACCGAGCACTGGACCCGCATGTCGATCCTGAACGTGGCGCGTTCCGGCCGGTTTTCCTCCGATCGGACGATCCGCGAGTACTGCGAGGACATCTGGCACGTGTCGCCGGTGCCCGTACGGCTGATATCGCAGGAGGAGATCCAGGCCGGATTGGTGCAGTAGGGCGCAGTCGCCGGCTCGGGGCTTGGCGGCGGGTTCGGCACGCTTCCGCCGGCTGCACCGCCGAGCGCGGCCGGTACGCGGAGCCGGAGCCCGGCAGCCGCGCCGGGCAAGGCATGGACGCATCCGAAAGCTCGCTTGCGGGACGCGCATCTGGTCAGTAGAGTTCGTGGGTTTTTCGTGCCAGAAGTAGTCCTTGATGAGCTCATCAGACCCCCGCGCCTGGGTCGTACATAAATTTGGTGGATCCAGTGTCGCCGACGCCGCCTGCTTCGAGCGCGTGGCATCCATATTGGAATCGCAGGCACGCCAGCGACTCGCGGTCGTGCTCTCGGCCTGCAAAGGCGTCACCGACGCGCTGCTCGATCTGGTCAAGCAAGCCGAACAACAGTCGGCCGACTGGGAAGCGAATCTGGGCGCAATTCGCGCTCGCCACGCCCAGATCGCGGCGAGCCTGCTGCCCGCTGACGGTGCAGCCGCGTATCTCAGTGAATTTGATCGTGACTGCGCGGTGCTCGGCAGCGTGCTCAAGACCACGCAGGTAATGCGCACCGCGGACCGGACCATTCGCGACAAGGTCTCGGGCTACGGGGAGATCTGGTCAACACGGCTGTTCGCGCGGTACCTGCAGCAGCGCCAGCTGCGCCGCGGCATCCAGTGGCTCGATGCCCGCGGCTGTGTGATCGTGGAGTGGGGACCCTTGGGGCCGCACGTGCAATGGGATGTCTCGACCGAGAAGACGCGCTCACAGATCGAGGCGTCTTCACAGACACTCGTGATCACTGGCTACATCGCCACGAATCCGGCCGGCATCCAGACCACGCTCGGGCGCAACGGCAGCGACTTCTCGGCCTCGATTTTCGGCGCGCTGCTCGAGGCGGCTGAGATCCAGATCTGGACCGATGTCGACGGCGTACTGTCGGCCGATCCGCGCCGGGTTCCCGATGCGCAGGTCATCAGCGCGCTCTCCTACCGCGAAGCGATGGAACTGGCCTATTTTGGCGCCAAGGTCATCCACCCCCAGACGATGGCCCCGGCCGTCGGCCGCGATATCCCGATCTGGATCCGCAATACCTTTGCGCCCGAGAAGCCTGGGACGCTGATTTGTGCGCGACCGGAGTCTGACCAGCCCGTCAAGGGCATTACCAGCATCGAGAACATTGCGCTGATCAACCTCGAAGGCGCGGGCATGATCGGCGTTCCGGGCACCGCCTACCGGCTGTTCGGGGCGCTGCGCGAGCGCGATATTTCGGTGATCCTGATCTCGCAGGGCAGTTCCGAGCACTCGATCTGCTGCGCGATCCCCGCCGAGCAGGCCGAGCGCGCCCGCGACCTGCTGTCGCATGCCTTTGCGCGCGAGCTCGCAGATGGCCAAATTCAGAGTGTTGAGGTCACGACGGATCTGGCCATTCTGGCGGTTGTCGGCGATGGCATGGCCGGCATGCCCGGCGTGGCGGGCAAGGTCTTTAACGCGCTGGGCAGCGCGCACGTGAATGTTCGCGCCATTGCCCAGGGCGCCTCGGAGCGCAATATTTCGGTGGTTGTCGAGGGCCGGCACGCAGCTCGTGCGCTGCGCTCAGTGCATGCGCGCTTCTATCTCTCGCCGCATACGCTTTCCATCGGGCTGATCGGCCCGGGCACTGTCGGGCGGGTACTGCTCGACCAGCTCGCTTCGCAGCGCCAGCGCCTCGCGCGCGAGTTCAATATCGATCTGCGGGTGCGCGGGATACTCAGTTCCAAGAAAATGAAACTGAGCGATGGCGGAATCGATCTGAATCGATGGCGCCAGGAGTCTGAGGTCGGCGCCGAGAGCGCGGATCTGGAGCGCTTTTTCAGCCATCTGCGGGTGGACTATCTGCCGCATACCGTGCTGCTCGATTGCAGCGCCAGCCAGAGCATTGCCGATCAATATGCCCATTGGCTTGGCGCCGGCGCGCACATCGTGACGCCCAACAAGAAGGCCAACAGCGGCTCGTTTGCCTATTACGAGAGTATCAAGGCGGCGCGACGCAGCAGCGGTGCGCACTATCTGTACGAAGCCACGGTTGGCGCCGGGCTCCCGGTGATCCAGACACTGCGCGATCTGCGCGAGACTGGCGACCAGCTCTCGGCAATCGAGGGCATCTTCTCCGGGACGCTGGCCTATCTCTTCAACGTTTACGATGGGCAAACGCCTTTTTCCTCGATCGTGCGCGATGCCAAGCAACGCGGCTACACCGAGCCGGATCCGCGCGATGATCTGTCCGGTACGGATGTCGCCCGCAAGCTCATCATTCTGGCGCGCGAGATGGGCCTGAAGCTCGAACTCAGTGACGTGCAGGTCGAATCTCTGGTGCCCGACAGTCTGGCTGGTGGCAGCAGTGAAGAATTCCTGGCGCAGCTGCCAAAATTCGATGCCGCGATGCGCAAGCGCTTCGAGCAGGCGCGGGAGCGTGGTCGTGTACTGCGCTACGTCGGTCGCGTGTCCGCTGATGGCAGTGCCACCGTGGGTCTGGTTGAACTCGAATCCAGGCACGCCTTTGCCAACATCGCCTTGACCGACAACGTGGTGCGCTTCGCCACCGAGCGCTACTGCGACAATCCGCTGATTGTGCAGGGGCCAGGTGCGGGTCCCGCAGTCACGGCCGGGGGTGTGTTCGCCGATTTACTGCGGCTCGCGGCGTATCTGGGAGCACGGATTTGAGTCGCCGAACTGTGGCCACCGCCTTTGCACCGGCTTCGGTAGGCAATGTCGCGATTGGTTTCGACATACTCGGGTTTTCGGTAAACGCCATCGGTGATCGCGCCACCGTGCGGCGCACGGACACGCCCGGCGTGCGGATACGGGCGATTCGCGGCGTCGTGCGTGACCTGCCACTGAATCCGGCGCAGAACACCGCCGGGCGTGCACTCGAGGCCATGCAGACCGCGCTCTCGTTGCCGTTTGGATTCGAATTGGAACTGGATAAAGGCATTCCGCTGGCTTCCGGCCTCGGCGGTTCGGCCGCGTCCGCGGTCGCGGCCGTCGTTGCTGCCAATGCGCTGCTCGATGAGCCGCGTTCGTCACTTGAACTACTCAAGTTTGCGATGCAGGGCGAAAAAGTCGCCAGCGGTTCGCTGCACGTCGATAACATCGCCCCATCGCTCTACGGTGGCTTGGTATTGACCGTGGGCATCGATCAGCCCCGGGTCAAGCAGATCCCGGTGCCGCCCACGGTGCGGGCAGCGATTGTGCACCCACACATGTTCTTATCCACGCGTCAGGCGCGCGCCATCCTGCGCGGCTCTGTGGCCATGAAGGACTTCGTTTGGCAGACCGCGAATCTCGCCGGCTTCATATCGGGCTGCTATACGAATGATCTGGATATGGTGCGCGAATCCTTCGAAGACGTCGTGATCGAGCCCCAGCGGGCGGCGTTGATTCCCGGATTCAACGCTGTGCGGCGGGCGGCAATTTCCGCCGGCGCACTCGGCTGCTCGATCTCCGGCGCCGGCCCGACGGTATTTGCATGGAGCCTCGAGACACACGTGATGGCGGTGCGCGAGGCGATGGTGGTCGAGTTCTCCCATAACGGACTGCAGGCCGATCACTGGATCTCGGCAATCGAGCCGCTTGGCGCCCACGTGGTGGACTGATGCGGTTTATCAGTACCCGTGATCCCGAGCATCGCGTCAATCTCAGCACGGCACTGATCCAGGGGCTTTCACCCGAGGGTGGCCTGTACCTGCCCGAGCGCTGGCCGAGCCTCGATCTTGGACTGCTGGGCGAGACTGAGTCGCTGGCAAGTCTAGCGGCGAAGTTCCTGGCGCCCTTTGCCGATTCCGATCCACTGGCCGCCACGCTACCGCAGATCACAGCGGAGGCCTTCAACTTTCCAGCCCCACTGCGCGCGCTGGGCGATGACGGATTACTGTCGGCGCTTGAGCTGTTCCATGGACCGACGGCCGCCTTCAAGGACTTCGGCGCACGATTTCTGGCTGCCAGTTTTGCGCGGCTGCGCGCCGGTGCCCGGCGGCCGCTGCAGATTCTGGTGGCTACTTC
>JBEKOK010000221.1:0-6675 GCA_049521875.1 Steroidobacteraceae bacterium | reverse complement strand
GGCAAAGGGTTCGTCATAGATTGTGGGAAGCTGCGGAATTACCGCCAGCACGTCTGCCGAGGAGACGTAAAGGTTGGAGTGGTCGGTGCCCAGATGCTGTGCAACCGCGGAAGCGTAAGGCGCCTCGTTGTAGATTTGCTCGTCAAAGCCGACCGTAAATGTCTTGATGGGCCTGCTCGACTGGGCCTGCATGAGTGCGACGATGGTTGAAGAATCCACGCCCCCTGAGAGGAATGCTCCCAGCGGCACGTCGGCTTCCATGCGCTCCTTAACAGCGCTTCGCAGCAGTTCATCGAGCGCATCCACGGCCTCGAGCCGCGTGCCCGCGAATCGGTTATTCAACGATCGGTCTATGGTGGCTTGCAGGTCCCAGTAGCAGCGTGGTTCCGGGTTGGAAAGGGAGGTCTTGGCCGCGTCGCCGACTTCGAAACTGATCAGACTTGCCGGCGGCAGCTTGCGGACGTCGCGATAGATTGAAAATGGTGCCGGTATGGATTTGAGCCTTAGCAGCAGTGTTAAGGCATCGCGATCGACAGTGCCGCGCCAGCCGCTGTAGCGCTGGAGCGCACCAAGTTCTGAACCAAACAGCAACGCGCGACCGGCGACGGAATAGTAGAGGGGCTTTTCGCCAAACCGGTCTCGCGCGAGATGGAGCCGCCGCTCCTGGCGGTCCCACAGAGCGAATGCAAACATCCCGACGAATCGCCGAAGCGCCTGATCCAAACCCCAGTGCTCGATCGCCGCCAGCATGACTTCGGTGTCGGAATGACCGCGCCACTGGATCTGGGCGCCGGCTGCTTGCAGTGCGGCTCGCAGCGCCCGATGATTGTAGATCTCCCCGTTGTAGTTCAGCACCCAGCGTCCGGAGACCGATAGCATGGGTTGCGCCCCGTTCTCCGATAAATCGAGAATTGCGAGGCGGCGATGCGCGAGTGCCAGGCCGCATTCAGCATCAACCCAGACTCCAAAGCTATCCGGGCCACGATGCTGCAACGCTTTGGCCATGTCGAGCGCCTGGGCCTTGAGGCCTTCTGCACCCACTGACGGCGATTGAATGAATCCGGTGATCCCACACATGTCGTCCGTGCCCTCAGTGCACGAAAACCAGCTGATGTCGGTGCAAGCGTATCAGGCAGCTCCCCACTTGCCGGGGTCAACTGACTGAGAGTTGCGGCCTGGCCGCCGCTCCGATATCGAGGTCGAGCGCCTGGCAGAACCTCAATGGCTTCGGGCAATCCGCACAATATCGCGCTGGCGCCGTTGCTGCGAGGGTGCATTTGTCCAGCCAGATACAGCACTGCCATCCCTTTCGGCACAGTATAGGCGACACAGAAGCGGCGGATGGCCTCCTCCAGAGCAGACGATCCGGTGCCTGAGCTAGGGCGTGCTGCTGAAGTCCCGAGGGCTGGCGCCGCAGGCGTTGAAAAATCGGTACAATCGCTGGCCATTCAGCAAGGGCCATTGCCTCCATGGAATTTCGGACTCGGTTATTGGCAGCCTGCCGTGCCGGCGGGATTGTATTCGCAGTTATCACCGCCGCCTTGTTGTGCGGGTCTGTTGCCGACGCTCAGTCTCAGGCCGTCAGCTCTGATCAGTTGCTGTCGATATTTAATAATCTGCCGCCCGATCAGCAGCAGCAGCTTATTCAGCAGTTCAGTGCAGGCGCCGCCGCAGGAGCAGGCGGCATCAACAGCTCATCGTTCAGTCCCGGCGTTGCGGGTCGACAAAACTCGGGTTTGCTCAGCACGCAGGATCAGCTCAGTCAGGAGGCGCGCCGCCGGGCCGCGCAAAGCGATCAAACTCGCTATGCGCCGGACGGCTCGCCGTTACTCAAGGCGTCCGATACGGTCCTCATCGATATTGAGTTGGCCAGGCCAGAGAGCGATCTGTCGAACGCTTCAGGCACGGCTAACGCTCGGCAAAACGCCCCGGACGCCCTCCAAAGTGGTGGCGGGATCCCGCCAGGAATGCAGCAGCCGAGCAGGGCTGGCGGCGATGCTGGCTCCGGCACGGTAAATGGCAGCGCGCAAACTCGCTCAGAGACTGATTCTGCGGAGCGTTCGCCAGAGATGCAAAGGCGTCTCTGGGCGCTGGTGACTTTGATTCGGTCCAGGAACCCCTATGTCCTGGATCGCAACGGCGCGTTGCAACTGCCGGGCTTTGCCCCGATGTTTATCGGAGGCTTGACAGAAACGCTAGCGACTAAACGCATTGCGGCTGAACCGTCATTGGCCAACCTGAATATCAAGCTCACGTTGCTGCCCTTGACGCGGGTAGGTACGGCGGACCTCAAACCCTTCGGCTACGAGCTCTTTAGCGGTGCCGCCGCAGGCATAGTCCCCTCAATGGATGCACCGGTCCCGGCCGATTACGTGGTAGGTGCGGGCGACGTATTCGCGGTGCAGTTGTTTGGCAGCCAAAACCGGACGCTGACGCTCAGCGTAAGCCGCGATGGTCGCATAGCCTTTCCCGAGCTGGGGCCGATTTCCGTCGGCGGGCGCCGCTTTGGGGATGTTCAGCAAGAGATTGAATCGAGGGTCAATCACCAGCTGGTCGGCACGCGCGCCAGTCTGAGCATGGGCGCCGTGCGCTCGATCAGCGTGTTCGTTGTTGGTGAGGTGAACGCGCCCGGTTCGTACGCCGTGAGCGGCCTGAGCACGATCACCAGTGCGCTCTTTGCATCCGGCGGGGTACGGCCAATTGGCTCGCTGCGCGATATCCAGCTTAAGCGCGCGGGCCAAACAGTTCGCCATCTGGACCTTTATGACCTGCTGATGCGCGGCGATACCTCTAACGATGCCCACCTGCTGCCGGGCGACGTGATCTTTATCCCAACTATCGGCGCCACGGTGGCGGCGGACGGCGAGGTGCGCAGGCCCGGGATCTACGAAATCAAGGGCGCGACCAGCACGGCCAACCTGATCGAGATGGCCGGCGGTTTCACGGTCGATGCCGATGCGCGCCGCGGCGCCCTTGAGCGAGTCGATGAGCGACAACGCCGAATAGCGCTCGATGTGGATTTTACTGCGCCGACTGGCAGCCAGGAATTACGCAACGGCGATGTTTTGCGCGTGGCGCGTCTGCGGCCGACGCTCGATTCTGGCGTGATCGTGCAGGGTGAGATTTTCCGCCCCGGAGCATTTGCGTGGCACCAAGGGCTCAGATTGACGGACATCATCGGATCCGTGAATGAGCTCAAGCCCGACGCTGATCAACATTATCTGCTGATACGGCGTGAACAGCCGCCGGACCGACACATTGCGGTACTTTCAGCCGACCTGGTCGCCGCCCTGAAGGACCCAGCCTCCTCAGCCAATGTCCTACTGGAGCCTCAGGACCAGATCACGGTATTCGATCTGCAGTCCGGTCGAGAACGAGTCATAAAGCCGTTGATGGACGAGCTGAAACTGCAGGCCAGCCTGGCAGCGCCGACACCCACGGTAACGGTCAGCGGCAAGGTAAAGGTAGCCGGCGACTATCCGCTTGAAATCGGGATGAAAGTGAGTGATCTGGTGCGGGCAGGGGGGAGTCTGGACGATGCCGCCTATGGCGGGACCGCCGAGCTGTCGCGCTACATAGTGGAGAACGGGCAGGCGCGGCGCACGGAAGTCATTCCGATTGACCTGGCGGCGGCACTGCGCGGTGACCCCGCAGCCGACTTGATACTGCAGCCTTACGATGGACTCTACGTTAAAGAGATATCGGGCTGGAGCGAACAGGAGCAGGTGACGTTAGCCGGGGAAGTGCGCTTCCCTGGCACCTATCCGATCAAACGCGGTGAAACCCTAAAGTCGGTAATCGAACGGGCCGGTGGCCTGACTGATCTGGCCTTCGCACGTGGCAGTGTCTTCACGCGCGCGCAGCTCAGGCAGCGCGAGCAGGATGAGATCAATCGGCTCACCGACCGGATGCAAAACGAACTTGCCGCCACTTCGCTGATGCTCGCCCGCACCAATCAGGCCAATCCGACGCAGACCTATACCATCGGTCAATCGTTGCTTGGACAGCTCAAAGCCAGCAGGGCCGTCGGCCGGCTGGTTATCAACCTGGAGGCTACGATTGCGGCCCCGGCCGGATCCCCGGATGACATTGTGCTCAAGAATGGCGACCAGCTGATTGTGCCAAGGCGCAATCAGGAAGTGACGGTCATTGGGGAAGTGCAGAACGTGACTTCTCATCTGTATCAACCCAAGTTGAGCCGCGACGACTACGTGCAGCTTAGCGGCGGTACGACCCGGCTGGCCGACCGCGGAAGGATCTATGTTGTGCGGGCCGACGGCAGCGTCGTCGCCGGCAGTACCCGCTGGCTTAAGGCAGGAGCTTCAGTGGCCATGCAGCCAGGCGATACGATCGTGGTGCCGCTGGATACTGAGCGCGAACCGGCGCTGCCAATGTGGCAGTCAGTTACTACGATCCTGTACAACATTGCAATCGCGGTCGCTGCGATACACTCATTTTAGAGGTCTAGTCGGCGGCTCGCCGCCGAGCATCGTTCGGGAATTAATTGCCGGCCCGGACGGCTCTGTTGCACTGCACATGGGCAATGCTGTCGGTGCCGGCGGGGCCTGCCCCGAGCTCGACGCGGCTGACCCGGCCCAAATCCCTGGACTCACGTCGATCTGGGCCATCGTCTGTAGTAGTTTGGCGACATCGTAGCTGTCAACGAGATCGAGAATCCGTCGTTCTACGGCAGATTACGTAGCGCTACTGAGGGTGCTGGCGGCCAAGAGCCGTTAGGATGGCGGGCATTCGCCGCATTGAGGCGGCAGGTGCATTCGCACTGGTATGTCATGAAGACAGATCGTCAAAGGATTGCTTAGCTGTGACGAATCGAATCGCCTTTCTAACCAAGCAGCTACACAGCATGGCCTCCGAGCTAAGTCGCACCACCAAGCAGCTCATTCTGCTGGGTTTCGATCTCGCTGCAATCGCGATCGCGTTGACCATCGCGCTGCACGCGCCGCGCGCTAAAGTGGCAACGCCCGGGCTCACCCTGCTCCTCATCGGCGTACCGCTGTTGTCGGTGTTGCTGTGCTGGGTCTTCGGCCTGTATCGCACGGTGGTGCGCTCCACCGGTGCGCATGGACCGCTTGCGATTGGTTCAGTGGCATTGATTACCGCTGGCCTACTGGCCGTGACCAATCGCCTGATGCCGCAAACGTATGTGCCGGCCGATGTGATCTACCGCTATTGTTTCTATTTGCTGGTTTTGGCCGGCGGTGGCCGCCTGATTGCGCGTGATTTGCTGCGCCGATCAAGCCCCAATATGTCCAAGATTCTGGTGTATGGCGCCGGCGAAGCGGGTCGTCGACTGGCAGATGCATTGCTGTCCGGGCGCTGGCGAATCGTTGCCTTTGTGGACGATGACAAGCAGCGGCAGCGCGCGACTGTGCGCGGTATTCGCGTGTATTCACCCGCGCGCTTGCCGGATCTGGTCCAGCGGCTCGGCGTGCGCCAGGTATTGCTGGCAATGCCCAGCCTCTCCCGCCGCCGCCGCGGTGAGATCATAGAGGCGCTACTGCCACTCGGCGTGGCCGTTCGTACCGTCCCGGATCTTACCGACATTGTCACCGGTGTGGCGCGCGTAGATGATCTGAAGGACATTAACGTGGCCGATATTCTCGGCCGCGACCCGATAACCCCGATCGATCGTCTGCTGGACGCGTGCGTGCGCGATCAAAATGTGCTGGTCACCGGGGCCGGCGGTTCAATAGGAGCCGAACTCAGCCGGCAGATCCTGCGGCTGGGTCCCCGTCGCCTTATCCTGCTCGACATATCCGAGCATGCGCTTTATCAGGTCGAACGTGAACTGCTCGCTGTGGCCGCGGTGGAGAAGCTGACGGTGGAGGTGATTGCGTTGCTGGGCAATGCGCACCATAAACGCCGGATCCGACAGATACTGAAAATCTATGAGATCGCATCCATTTACCATGCGGCTGCCTACAAGCATGTGCCGATCGTCGAGAGCAACATCATTGAGGGCGTGCAAAATAACGTCATAGGGACCTGGCATATGGCCGACAGCGCCATCGCTTGTGGCGTACGGACTTTTGTTCTGGTCTCCACCGACAAGGCTGTCAATCCGACGAATGTTATGGGCGCGACCAAGCGCATGGCTGAGATCGTGCTGCAGGGATTGCAGCAACGCGGCGGGGTAACACGCTTCTGCATGGTGCGTTTCGGCAATGTCCTCGGCTCTTCGGGATCTGTGGTGCCGCTCTTTCGCGAACAGATTCGTAGTGGTGGCCCGGTCACGGTGACGCACCCGCAGGTCACCCGCTTCTTCATGACGATAACCGAGGCCGTTAATCTCGTGCTGCAAGCAGGATCGATGGGGCAGGGTGGCGACGTTTTCGTGCTCGATATGGGCAAGCAGGTGCGCATCGCCGACCTGGCGCGACGCATGATCGAACTCTCGGGCCTGACCGTGCGCGATGAGAATCATCCCGATGGGGACATTGAGGTTGAATTCACCGGATTGCGGCCGGCCGAAAAGCTGTACGAAGAATTGATCATTGGCCAAAACGCGCATGCGACCGAGCATCCGCGGATATTGCGCGCGGTGGAGCACGCCCTGTCTTGGAGCGACCTCGAGGTCCTGCTTGGGGAACTGGTTCTGGCGCTGGAGCGCTTTGACTGCGTATCAGTTCTGGGCATCCTCAAGCGAGCCGTCGC
>JBEKOK010000220.1:0-10331 GCA_049521875.1 Steroidobacteraceae bacterium | reverse complement strand
TCACTCGGTCTGCCGTTATGGGTCGTCCAACGCATTCCAGGTGCGCCTCATCCGCGCAGATACAATCCGAGCAGATCCCTTATCACATCAGCCGCAAAGAACGTCGAGACTCTCTCATTGATTGCCCGCCGCGGTCGATGCCCGACCGTCCGCGGCAGACCTCGGCGCTCTCATGCCGCCCGATGACCCGTCCCAATGCTCCGCCAGCTTATCCTCGGCCACGCGGAACATATTGAAGATGTAGCTGATCTTGCTGTCATCGGCTACTGTTCCCGGCGTGGAGCGTGCGGACACTCGAATGACTAAATCACCCTGCGCCACCAGCGCAAGTACCTTGGGTGGCGAGGCCGTCACCCTCGGGGCCGGCGTTGCAGCGCGACTCTCGAACATTTGGATGAATCCTTCACGTCCGGGTTCGGCATCGCGTGCGGACTCCGAATGCTGAAGATAGTTGCGCGCAAGGTACTTCTCGGCAACGGCCCGTATCCGCTGTTTGAGGTCTCCGTGCGCCTCACCTTCATCGAGTGCGGCGTAAAAGTCCGCCACGATTTTAAGGTTTCCCTGCTCCTCCGCAGTGTACGTTGCTGCAGGCGCTACTTGGGCGCCTAGGGCGACCAGGCAAAGTAGCATCGAGTACGCGCGCCAACCCACGAGACTCACAATGAAACCAAAACATGCCGTCCTTCTATTGGCGCGCCGCATTAGCATGTTCCCCCATTAGCTGGTTTTGGAGTTATTCCGTCGGGCCGACCGATCAGTCACACTAACAGGAACGCTTGCGCGAATCCCCATCGCGCCAAGGTACGCAAAAAATTGCGCCGGGCTCATCGCTCGGCGCACAGGATTACGATGCGTCGGGGGTTGCCGTAGTGTGACAGCGGCATCGCAATATGACAGCCAAGTGCCCCCATTGCGAGGCACACTATTTCCTGACCGCTCGCTATTGTCATCTCCGCGGCCATTGCAGTAAGAGCTCGACACAGGGGCGTCCGCGAGGCGAACAACTTCTGCCGGAGTTTCGGATGCGTACGCCAGACGGACACGGGGTGCGCCGACCGAAGCGCACGGTATGATGGCAGCTTCGGGCATTGGATAGCACTCGCGTGCGCAGATCCAGAGAATCGAGGCACCAATGAGCGCCGCCATCCGCCAACTCGCCGATTGGACCTCGACTACGCCCCTCAGTCATTTTCTTCAAGAACATCTCTGGATCATCCCTGTCTCACAGTCCATACACATTCTCTCGATTGCCATCGTCTTCACTTCCGCTGGCGTAATTAGCTTGCGCCTGCTTGGCGTAAGCGCCTCGGGCCGTAGTATTTCTCAGCTCGTCGGCACCTTGGTGCCGTGGATGTATCGGGCACTAGGAGCGCTCCTTTTGACCGGCAGCCTGCAGACCATCGCTGAGCCTGTGCGCCAATTCGTGACGCCCGAGTTCTGGCTGAAAATGTGCATGATAGTTTGCGTCACACTGCTGACCATCGGGTTCGCGCGCGCCGTGCACCACCGCTCGACAGCCTGGGACAATCCCAGTACACGTCCGGCATCCGCCAAAGTATTTGCCGTCGTATCGCTCATGCTCTGGTTGGCGATCATTGTGTGCGGTCGTCTAATCGGCTACGTCTGGCTGTCGTACGCCTAGTTCAAAGGTTGCCAATGTCTAGTGTTGCGTCGCATACATGATGCTGACAATTCCCGAATTTCTTGAGCGGATCAAAGTGCTGCCTCTTTCCGTCGCCATACATCGGGGCGAGTGGTTATTCCCCATCATTGAAATCGTGCACGTCTGTGCGCTCTCGCTGGTCGTCGGCTCCATTCTCATGATGGACCTGCGACTGCTCGGATTGGCTTCGCGTCATAACGCGGTATCTCGGCTATCTTCTGAGATGTTACCTTGGACCTGGACGGCCTTTGCGCTGGCAGCCCTTAGCGGCTCACTGCTGTTTATGTCCAGGGCCGAGGTCTACTGGTTCAATGTGCAGTTCCGCTGCAAATTTGCATTGATAGTCCTGGCCGGCATCAACATGCTGGTGTTTCACCTGGGAATCTACCGTCGAGTCGCGGGCTGGGACAATCAACTTCCGCCCCCAAAAGCAGCCCGTGCTGCGGGCGGACTGTCCATACTGCTCTGGATCGGCGTAGTCTTCTTTGGCCGCTGGATAGGCTTCGCGACCAACTGATACCACGGACAAGCGAATGGCCGAATGATGTGATGCGTACTCAGGAACGAATCAGAGGGTAGATGCCTCCCGTGACCAGTAGAACCTACACTCCTTGCGGCGGCTAACCGCTGCTCGCACCATGTCGAAGGAACGGTCGCGCAATCAAGACCATGCGCTCTCGCAGCGCAACACACGGCGCCCACATCACGGTGGCTTAGGCCATGCTGTTAATGGTAGTCATCGGAATCCCAGCTCGCGCCCAGGCGGCGCTAACCTGAGCATCGAGCGTCGCGACATGCAGTACCAATGGCGGCGAGTCCGACGCGGCGATGCTGTTCATGACCGTAGCCGGCGTAGGCTATCCCGGCCCCTCTTGGTTAATGCTTGGCCGCGCCGCCTGCAAGACTTGCCTGCAGGAAACCTACGAGATCGTCGAGAATCGCCTTAGCTTGCTCGGGCGTCGCCCCGGTGAAGTAATGATCCACGCCGGGAATGATCTTCAATGTTGCGGGAACGCCCTTGGCCTTGAGCGCGTCGTAAAGGATTTGGCTTTGCTTCCACGACACGGCTTTGTCGTCGTCACCATGCATAATCAGAAAGGCGGCGCTTGAAGTTTTCGGTCCGACGTAGGCAATCGGATTGGCCCGGGTCACCACGCTTGCCGGACACTCGTAATGCAGCACGCAGCCAAGTACTTTGGACTGGGAAGAATCCGGCGAATTATGAATCAGCGTTGCATTGGCAGGCGCCTGTGCATCCAATTGATTCATATCAGAGACTCCATACCACACCACTGCGGCCTGGACACAGCTCGACTGGTCCGGATTCCCGCCGGTTTCCTCGAATTCGCTGACGCCGCAGGTGGTTCCCGCCATCGACGCGACACCCGCGCCTGCGGATTCCCCCCAGACGCCGATATGCTCCGCGTCAATGCCGTACTTCGAAGCATTGGCGCGCAGCCATCGGATCGCTGCCTTGGTGTCCTCAAGCTGGGCCGGCCATTTCGCCTCGCCGGAAAAACGATAAGTGATGGGTACTGCGACAAATCCCTGGGCGGCAATGTAGGCCATCAGGCCATCCGTCCCGCCCCACAATGGGGTATTGGCACGAGGGCTCCCATTTAAGAAGCTGCCGCCGTGCACGAAGACCACGGCCGGTTTCGGCCCGGCGGTGGGAACGCGATAAAGATCTAGCGTCAATTGCCGGTAACCTGAAATCTGCGCGTAGGTCAGATCGAAAAGCGCCTCCACGCCGTTCGGATACTCCCCCTTCAAAACGGGAAATGCTACGCCTGGGCCCAGGAAAGGCTTACCAACCGGCACCCGCGCCGCAGCTCCTGTTGGCGCACTGCTCGGAGCGACCGGTGTAATGACCTGGGGGGTTGCACACAGTGCTACCGCGGTGGCTCCTGATCCGATCAACACGAAAGCTAGCAGCACACGACATGAGCATGACATGATGCGATTCCTTGACGGTTGGCGTTGCTAATTCACGGTCAAACCTTCCGCAGCTACATCCGGCGGACTCTCTTCACAATTGAACTCGAGCATGTCCAGATCTGGGCGCCAGCGCGCGACCCCGATCTGCGTCCATGGTTGACTGTATATTCTCGGATCGTCGATCGTGCGGCTGATGACCAGTCGATCGCCGTTGCGCGGATCTCCCGTATTGGCCCTGGCTATGCGAGTAACGACGTGCAACGCACTAGAGTTGCCGCCTCCGAACATCTGGATGGGTGTTGCCCTAAACCCAATGGAGTCGACGACGAGGGTGTTGCCCTCCCAGTGCCCGACATGATCACCGGAAAGACTGAGCTTTACAGTTTTTGGGTGCGGCCGATCTAAAAAGATCCTCCAGATCGAGCGGCCCTCCTCAGCAATAAACAGGATCTCATCGGGCCGCTGCAGGATCTGAGTGGGAAATTGATTTATTGCGACGTCCACCACGGTCCCGGGTCGGCACAGCGTTCCCTTTGCGACTGTGGGCTGGCCGCGCCGATCGAGGTCCATTAGCCGTTGTAGCTCTGCCTTGACCGCCGGCAAATACGGCGGCGGACTTCCATCGGCTGATTGCTTTGCGCCCAGCGCCACCCAGATGCCCTCAAAATTGCGGGGATCGCTCGAGGGCGTCGGAGCACCGGCAGGTAGCGGGTCCAGCGAATCCCCGCCTCGCAGTTGTAACTTGGGAATCGGCACGCGTGTCAGATCCAATGCAGCGGGCTCGCCTGCAAACGCATCTGCGCTGAACTGCGCGCATAGCCAAAGCGCCAGTATGGTGACCGAGCCTTTGCAGCCTGCACCTCGGCATTGCACCCACGTTATCTGCCCTTCACTCATTCGCAGTCTCCGCAAGGCGATGGCCCATCCTAGTCGGTCCGCCCCCCACTATCGTCTAGGTGCCCGACATTGACATGCTATCCCATTGGCTTCGGCGCACACCGCGGGCGCTGCGCAGGTGTCCGAGAAGCGGACAATGACGCCCCTTCGCCAGAGCCCGCGTAGCCTCGAACGCCTCGCAATACTGATTTCAGCGCCAGCTAGGCGCGCTGTGCCTCCATGACTGATCGTTACAGTACGACCTGCTCATCGGCAATCGCGGACATAAAGCCATTGCCGAAGGCCGACGGTTCATGGCTGTCTTGTTGCCGTTGCCTCGCCATGTCCGCGGCGTTGACCTTAGCCGCCTCATCATAGCTTTGCTGATCGTCCCACCACAACGATGCATATCCACCCCAAGGACTCTTCTCTGACTCGTTCACTACGTTGATCGTATAGCCGTGTATACCCGGCGTATTCGCCAGGTAATCTGGTGCGTGTACATCGACCCACTGATGCACGAAGTCCGAGTGAGAGGCGCTTGGATTCTTCTGCACTACTCCGAGCCGCTTGACCCCTGGGTGGCGTGCCCCGGTCGGTGGCTCGACGATGACATATTCAGTCGTCGCGAGAACCAGTCCGCCCGGCTGTATGAAAAGCTTCCCGTCTGCGCCGCTGCGTTTGGAGAGTTCACTGTTACGACTGCCCAGCATGGCTTCCTCACTTTCAAACCAGACCTCCGCTGCACCATCGTAGGGCGCGTTCTTTGAGCGAAGCGGATCGATGATATTTAGTCGGTATTTGACGAGGCCAGGCATAGCCTTGAACAGAGGGGCGTGCACCGTGACCCAATGGTCGATAAATTGCTCGTGAGTAAGTCCGGGCAGACGATTCAGAAAAGCGATGCTCTTGTAGTAGGGTGACTTTATGTAGGCCGGCGCAGCGGGAGCCGCCGCACTCACCTTACTATACGGCGACGCAGCGACAAGAGTGACTGCCCCCAGGCCCGCATGGATTACGGACCGACGATCCCAATATATGTTCATGGAATAACCCCTGGTGCGCTTGCTACTGGGTCACACGGTGACAGTACGATGTCGCCGTGCGCTGAGTACATCAATGATCGCCAATACGCCCGTTGCCGGGGGGTAGCTCTATGCATCTGTTGTTCTCCAATACTGACGCTACGACGAACTGCGCGCTTAGTCCGCGCCCGAATCTATTGGGCAAACGGCCAGCCTGCAATCGATGAAATGTGTCACCGTGTATCTGATATTCATTTGACGCACTCTTCAGTAATACCGCGTCACGTGCTTGGGCTCGAGCCCAGAGTGGCATTGTCAGCGGGTGTCGGCGGTACGGTCAGGAACTCTCTGGCCGCCCTGAGGCTGCGTCCATCGGCGAGCATGATGTGCTCGAGGCTTCCGCGTGATGTGCCGTCGCGTGCGGGATATATCTCTACGGTTACCTTATCGCCCAGCATGACGTCATCGTATCTCCGGTCGTGCCGGACATTCAGCTGTGGGGTACCGGCCTCGACCGTCCAATTCACAGCGTCAGTGCCCACTAAATATGAAGGAATACATGCGGGTTCCCTTAATACAACTCGGACACCGTGCCTGAGAGAGTTGCCGACTTGGTGGCATCGTGGGGAACGACTGAATGGTGCGCGAGCCACTTGACCGGAGTTATCCAAAACACGCCAGCGATGAGCAGCCCGCACGATCGGTGAGGCAACGCGCAGGCCAATCGTCCCTCAAGACTACGGTGTTCAACTTAGGATCGAAACTCCTGCCACGCCCATTTGCCATCATCACGCAAGGATAACCGCCAGCGGGAAGTAGCGACCGCCCTCATCGGTAGGCGTCCGCAGTGTGAGACACCGCCAGCAAGGCCGTCGTTTGGTCGCACGCAGGCGTTATCCTGCTTCCGCGTGGCGGCTCGCTCGGTGGGCGCCCTGGCCTCAGCTTCGGCTATCACTGGCCGGGAGGTATGACATGAATCATCTGGTGGGCCGCTGGCAAGTGCTGGCACTGATCGGCGCCGCGATTGCCAGCGGCTGTGCTACCTCTTCATCGTCCCGGTCGACTACGAGTGAGCCGCCGCTCACCGAAGCCGTCGTGGAACTTCCGAGCGGCACTGTTTTCTATATGGATTCCGGCGGCAAGGGCATTCCAGTCGTATTCGTTCATCCGAATAACCCCCGGATGTGGCAGAACCAGCTCGCCGCTTTCGCTCGGGCCCGCTACCGCGTCATCGCAATCGACAGTCGCAATCGCAGTGCGGGAGCCGCCGATCCAGTCCCCGCAGCTGGCAACATTGCCCGCATTGACGAGCTAACCGAACGGTTGGCGCTGCCCAGATTTCATATCGTCGGCACTGGCGGCGGCAGCGTGGTAGCCATCCAATTTGGCATCGCTTATCCGAATAAGGTGCGATCCGTCGTGATAACAAACAGTCTCGGTGGGCTTCGCGACCCGCAGCTCAACGCCTTGGAGCTCAGCCTACGGCCGCAAGGATTCAATCAGCTGCCGCAGGAATTTCGCGAATTGAGCGGATCGTATCGTGCTGCAGACCCCGAGGGCGTTAAGCACTGGTTGAGCATGGAGGAGGATGGTCGGAGCGCCGTCTCGCCAAGGCCAGCGGTAGCTGCGTCGAGCCAGAGCGCTCCTCCGCCCGCACCGCCCAACCCGTATGAGGTAACTCTTACGAAACTCGACAGCTGGCAGATTCCGACGTTAATCATCACGGGCGATGCCGATCTCTACACACCACCCTCTGTTATGCGCATGTTCGCCGCACATCTCCGGCGCGGCCAAGGCGCGGTGATTGCCGAGAGCGGCCACAACGCCTATTGGGAGAACCCCACGGCGTTCAATCGCGAAGTGCTTACCTTTGTCGCCAAGTATTGAACCCAGTCATCTTCGAAAGACCTGCGGCATAGTCCAGCGCGAATGTGGAAACCGGGTCTCAAAGTGCGCCGATCGTAATGAAATCGCGTCTTTCATGCGCTCGAGTCGGCGGCCGTGGTTAGCACCCGGTGGCGCACCAACGTCGACAATCAAGCTGGCGACTGGTGCGCGTCTTGTAGATCCTGGAACTCCAGTTTGAGCCCGGGCCTGGGCCAGGGCACGGCGACCAAACGCCCGGTGTTGGTCAGGGTCACGTAGGCGGTCCTCAAATGAGGGCCTCCAAAGGCCAGATTGGTGACGCCGGGATCTGGCAAGAATATCTGGTGCAACTGTGTCCCGCTGGGCGAGAAGACCGACAGGCATCCGATTAGGAGGGTCCCCACAACCAGGTTGCCATTCTGCTCGACCTTCATGGAATCGAACGCCAAATCGCCGCCGATACTTACGAGCACCTCCCTGCGTGCCCGCCCCTTATCATCGACCTCGAGCTGTCCAGGGCCGACAACATGAAAGGCCAGAACCTGTCGCTTCTCCGTGAGTGCCACGTAGAGGGTGCGCCGATCCGGCGAGAGCGCAACACCGTTGGGGGTCAACAGCCGACCGGCGAGCTTGCGAATCTCCGATCCGTCGGGTCGAGCCCAGCACAGCGCACCGAAGTCCAATGTATCTTCGCCGAGAATCTTGCCCATATCGGTAAAATAGAATCCACCGCTTTCGTCGAATACCAAATCGTTCGGGCCCCGCAGGTTCTTGCCATCGACCTCCGTATACAGGGTCTTGATCTCTCCGGACTTGAGATCAATACGCTGAATAGAGCCGCCCTTATAGCCTGGAGGCAGACCGGGCCGCATCTCGAGCTTTCCGCTCGGTCCGCGAGCGCTGTTGAAGCCGCCGTTGTTGGTCACATAGCAGGCCCCATCTGGCCCGATGGCCGCACCGTTGGGAGCACCACCGAGGCTGGGCAGCGGTATGACGCGCCCACCAGGCAACACTCGGCTGACGCGACCCTCTACCATCTCGCAAACGAGTACGCTGCCATCGGCCAGCGCGATCGGCCCCTCCGGGGTCGTCAGCTGATCCGTGATCACGCGATAGTCGCCCATTGTATGTTGCGGGCGTCGATCGAGGTGGTTAGGTGGTTCCGCTGCCTCAGCAGTCGACAGGGCACGGATTGCGGGCCACGCTACGGCGAGACCCGCGACGCCGCGCAGCAGGCCACGCCGCGAGCGGTTAACGCGGTTTTGCGTGGAACCAGCAGTAGCGTCTGTTGTCATGTGATTTAGCCTCACAGGTAAATCGACGAGCGCCCTACGTGGCGAGATGCATGCAGCGGCAGCGTGCGGGCCTCTTGGGGTTCGCGCTCACCCACCTTGCACGTGATCGCTGAATCGCAACGGTAAGTCCGACGGCGAGGGCCAGCATCTGGCGCGCGTGGATGGCGTTGTTGTCGAGACTGAGTTGAGTGTTGCGCATGAATGCCCCACTGGCCGCGGCCGCCTCTGCACCGAGCCATGCTACCGCTCATCCTATTGGCGTATCGCCTGGAGCTCTCCCAGCGTCCGGTTCGCGGACGTAGGAAGGTCCGCATGCCGGTCGCGCCACCGAAGCTCCGTCCAGCGGAGCCACGCACGTTATATGCTAGTCAAATGCCTTATTGCCGATTGCGGAGCAGCCGAGAATGCCAACGTGCGCAAATCCCCGTTAAAGCCTCACTTGGTAATCGCTTGCGCCCTGCTTGTCCTCATGGGAGTGCCCGGCACGCCGCGGGCAGCTGAGGCTGCCGCAGCTGCGGTTCTCAATCGATCACGGTCGGAGGCCAGCCTACTGGACGCGGATTCGCGGCGCTTCCGGGCGATGGTTGACCGCGACATCCCCGCGCTGAATCGCGCATTGGCGGATGAGCTCGTTTACGTGCATTCTTCCAGTACCCGGCAAAACAAGAGTGAGCACATTCACGATACCGAGGTGGGTCGGGCTGTCTATCGCCACATTGAAATCAAAGAGCAACAGCCGCACATCTATGGAGAAGTCGGCGTCATTCAGGGCGTGGCCACCTTCGCAACCGGAGCAGAGGGGCACGAGAGTACCTTTGCACTACGCTACACGGACGTGTACGTGAAGCGAGACGGGCGCTGGCAGATGGTCGCGTGGCACTGCACACGCATACCGGACACCCAGTAGCCCTGTCGCACAAGCGGCGACGCGATAGGCGCAGGCATCCCCGACTAATTACTCGGAGCGCCCGGGTCCGCCGCAGGCACACGGCCTGCCGCCGTTTCTTCGGCCAGAATTCTGCGTGCCTGCCGCTGACTAATGGGCGGCCCGACGGCCTCAAATGTGTAAGACAACAAGCTCTTATAATCCATCGCGTCGCCGCGCACGTTGCGCGCCGAGCCCAAGCGCTTTTTTGCATCGGCCAGAACCCGGTCCATGTCATTTGTCTCGATAGTGAACAGTACCATGTAGCTGCGTTTGGGCAACTCGCTGCCCCCAAGCTGAACTGGACTGTATGCGAAGCGCTGCGCGGAAACGAAGTCACCAGACTCGATCATCACCGGAGCATGTATGCGGTCGTACCAGCGGTTGAACTCTGCGTCCATGCCGGGCTTGGCATCACTGAGTACAATAAAGTAATAGAGTTTCTTGCCGTGCGGGCCCCAGCCCACCGGCACGGGTGACGACTCCTCGGATGAGCCTGCGATCGCGGCGCCTGCGATTGAGCAGGCCAAGCAAGCCCAGATCAGCCATACCATCGATAGTCGAGATCTCTTCATGCTATTTCTCCCAAGCAGCATGATGCCGCATTGATCTAGTGATCGATCACAATTGCGATTAACCGTTCAGCCCGCGCGGGGCGAGAATTATGAAAGACAACTCTGGCAGAGTCCCATTTATCTAAGGCCACTCGATAGCGTTACCGCGGTGAGTCGCCGCGGCCGTGA
>JBEKOK010000219.1:0-6693 GCA_049521875.1 Steroidobacteraceae bacterium | reverse complement strand
GCCGAGGAGCTGATGTTCCGGGGCTACGGCAGTCACCGCGGCGTGCGCATCTGTACGCCCAGCGGGCAGGTGGTGGCCGAGATTCCGGCGCAGCCGATCGAGCCTGGTCTGCCGACCGGTGGCGGCATCATGCGTCCGGTGCTGCATGAAATTCTCTCCTCGCGTACGCGGGCCGCAGGGGTCAATGTGCGCCTCGGCGTGACGCTCAGCAGCTACACCGAATCGAACAGCCTCGTGCACGCACTGACCAGCGATGGTCGCAGTGAAAGCTATACGCTGGTCGTGGGCGCGGATGGCGCCTTCTCCAAGACCCGCAACCTGGTATTCCCGCAGGCCCCGCAGCCGCGCTACACCGGGCAGTACTGCTGGCGGCTCGTGGCCGCGCGCGCGCCGGAGATCGATGGCGTGCACTTCTATATGGCCGGGGCCGTGACCGCTGGCGTGACGCCGACCTCGGATGCCCAGATGTACATGTTCCTGCTGCATCACGTGCCCGAGAAACTGCGCATCGAGGAGGCCAGCCAGTGGTTGCGGCTGCGTGAGCTGATGGCGCCGTTCTCGGGCTTGATTGGCGCGCTGCGCGATGGCCTGTCAGCGCATTCCTCCATCGTCGTGCGGCCGTTGGAGGCGATTCTGTTGCCGCGCCCGTGGCATCGCGGGCGGGTACTGCTGATCGGCGATGCGGTGCATGCCACGACGCCACACTTGGCCTCGGGCGCCGGTATTGCGATCGAGGACGCCCTGGTGCTCAGCGATGAGCTTGCGGCGCCCGGCAGTGTTGAGCAGGCCCTGGCACGTTTCGAAGAGCGGCGCTGGGAGCGCTGCCGGCTGGTGGTCGAGAACTCGGTCGAGATCGGACAGATGGAGCAAACGCACGCCGACCCCGGCGCACTCAAGCGCCTGATGGCGGAGTCCGAGGCCGCACTGCGCGTCGATATCTGAATTTCTGATGAGACCAGTGTCGCTGTACCAGGAGAACCCATGAATATTCTCGGACCCGATACGCTGATCTTTGGCGTCGATGATCTGGATTCCGCCATGCGCTGCGCCAGCGACTACGGATTGAAACTTATCGAACGTGCACCGAGCGGCGCGAGCTTCGAGGCGCTCGACGGCACCGGGATCCAGTTGCGCAAGGCCGGCGACGCGAGCCTGCCGGCGGCGACGGCCGCGACCCCCAATCTGCGCGAAACCCGTTATGGCGTAGCCGATGCGGCGACGCTGCAGGCGATCGGCGCCGAGCTGGGCAAGGATCGAGCGGTCGAGACACTTGCTGAGGGCATTCTGCGTTCCAGCGACGATGATGGTTACCCGATCTCCTTTGCGCTGACGCTGCGCCGCAAGTTGAGCGGTCCGCTCTACGGCATCAATGTACCGTGGCAGTCCCCGGGACGAGGCTTGAATCAGACCGCGGCCAGCAACGAACTCGAGCCCAAGCCGTGCTCGCTCTCGCATGTGGTGATGTTCACGAAGGACAAGGTCAGCTCCGAGCGCTTCTACGCCGAGCGCCTGGGATTTCGCACCGTGGATGCCTTCACCAATCTTGGCCCGTTCATGCGCCCGGCCGGTACGCAGGATCACCACACGCTGTTTCTGATCCAGGCACCCGCCGTCGGCATGGAGCACTTCACGTTTCATTTTGCCGGCGCCAATGAAGTGCTCAAAGGCGGGTGGGAATTTTCGCATAAGGGGTACAAGTCCTTCTGGGGGCCGGGCCGCCACATCCTCGGCTCCAACTATTTCTGGTATTTCCGCAGTCCTTTTGGCGGCAACATCGAATTCGATGCTGACATGGATATCCACGATGACAGCTGGAAACCGCGGTATATCAATGCGAGTGAGGACAGCACGCAGATCTTCCTGCTGCAGTACGCGGACAAGTGGGTGCCGAGCGGCAAGCGGCACGACTGATGCGGGGGACGCCGCGACGGCACGGATAAGACCGGGCCAGACGCTTGCCGATCGGGCTGCGGCCTGCCGCCGCGGCGTATCTGCTGACAAGAGAGCTCCTTGCGCAAGCCTTGGGAATCAGGGCGTGCTCTTGACCTCCACATTCAGTGCGTAGAGTGCCGGCCGGGCCTCGCTCGGCGGCGTCAACGGCGCCAGCATCGCCAGCGAATCCCGCAGATCCTGGCGCTGTTCGGCGTTCAGGTGTGGCGCCGTCATATTCAGCAGATCCAGCAAGTCCGCGGTCTTGCCGCAATACTTAGCCAGCATCGCGTTCTTCACGACGGCCTGGAAGTAGCTGAGGCGCGCGGCAAAATCACTGTCCGCGGAATCCTGCGTGTCGCCGCTTACATCGGCAGGCGGGTGCGCGATCACCTGCGCGTTCGCGAGCCAGCTATCCTGGTTGGCTGACCAGGTAACGCTGCGCTGCACCTCGAGGTGACCGTCCCGATCCACGAGCTGGATGCGCATGACTGGCGAGCAATCGCGACACAGGCTCAGCTGCTGCGCCGAGTCCGGCACCCAGTAGTCGACGAAATGGCGCCCGTGGTAGTTGTTCAGGCCATCCCCCAGGTCAATCAACTGCCCCAGACTCAGCAGCTTGCCGTTGAGCACTTCGAAGACCGCCTCGCGTCGTCCGTCGGGCCGGTTGCCGACCCCCCGATCCAGGTGCACAAACAGGTAGGGGGCTCGCCACACGCTGGCCGCGCGCACGATTTTCACCGCTTCATCAAGGGAGCTTGCGCGGATCGCGGTCGTCATGAACTGATCCCCGGCATCGCCATGCACGGTGATCGCAAAGACATACTGGCCGCTGCTCTGCGCTCCGGCCGGATCCTGATGCAGCAGCCGCGCCTCGGCCCGGACTGGTCCGGCACGCAGGTTCCAGCTCTGGGGCGCACCGCCCTCGGTTGAGGCCGATGCGGCGGCCGCAACGGCGCAGGCGGTTGCAGCGGCGACGAGCAGGGCCGCGCGGCGCAGCAGGTATCTGAGGCGGCGGCCCGGCGGCGGGGACATTACAGTGTTCATGGTCAACTCCTTGGGTAGGTAGTGCAGCAGTGGGCGGGTGCACAACGCAGCTCTGAGGAAGGTTCCTGTCAGCGCGCGTAGGTCCGCCGCGGGAGCCATATTCCCCGCTTCCTGGTGGTGGATGACTGACCGTGGAGCGCCCAGGTATTAACCTGGCCGCGTGGAGAATCAGCGTTTGCTGACTTTAGGCAGCACCTCGGTCGCGAGGAGCGTTGCCGCCAGAGCGTGCCGGAGGGCATCGCGGGGAATTGCCGTGTCAGCACTCAGCCATCGGCAGGTTAACGAATGCTGACCGGCTACAGCGGACGCGGAGTGCCGGATCCGCGACAATAGGCCCAATCCGCCGGTGGAGCGCCTGCCATGACCCGAATCGCGATCGTTGAAGATGATCCGCCGACCAGCCAGACCTTCGCCACCTGGCTCAAGGAGTACGACGAGTCCTTCGAGATCGAACAGCTCGGTTCACGCACCGCCGCCGAGACGGCCATTGCACAGCGTGCCTTTGATCTGGTCGTGCTCGACATACGCATGGGCACTGATTCGAACGCCGGTGTGGGCCTGATTCATGACCTGGGCAAGCGCCAGAACTGTCCGGTCATCGTGGTCTCTGGCATGCCGGCCGATATCTATCGCGGCATCATGTATCAGCTCGAGGCATGGGACTACCTGACGAAGCCGGCCGACCAGGCGGCGCTCATTGCCGTGGTACGCAATGCCCTGAAGGAAAAGCCCGCGCTGACGATGCCGGGCGCTGCCGGAAGTGATGCCGAGTTGCCGCCGGGCCTGGAGCTGAATCCGCTGGAGAAGAAACACCCGCTGTGGCGCGGTCAGCGTCTGATCCTGCCGATGACCGCGCAGCGGATCCTGTATCAGATCGCGCGCAGCAATGGCCGTCCAGTGTCCTTCAGCGATCTGATCAAGGTCATGCCGTATGCCGGTACCCAGGGTGCGGTCAAGACGCACGTCAGCACGATCCGTACGGCGTTCAAGGCCGTCGACCCCGACTTCAGCAAGATCATCAACGTGCCGCTGGTCGGCTATCTGTGGCAGGAATAGCGAGCAGCGCGCAGCGAACGCGGGGCTGGCGGCGCCTGCATCTGACTTTTCATGTGCTGTTCAGCAGCGTAATGCTGGGCCTGGTAGTGCTGGCCGTCTGGACTGACCGTCGCGGCTATCAGCAGGTGCGCGAGAGTATCGCCGCACAGGAGCGTTACCGGCTCGATCTGTTCCTGCGCCAGCTGGATACGGTCGATGGCCAGGTGGTGCTGGCAAACCTTGATTTTCATGCCGAGGCGCGCGAGCTTCGGCCCACGCAGGTTGCCACGCGCACGCGCGTCATGCGCGCGACACTACCGGATGAGTATGTTGTCGGCCGGCCCTGCTACCTGAGTTTCCAGTTGGCGGGCCTCGAGGCGCTCAACGCCTGCGCGGCCGTGGATCGCACCACTTCGGCGGTCAGCAACCCTGGCCGCTACCTGTATCTGATTGTGCGCTTTGACAGCAGCTCGATAGTCTCGCACCTCTCATCGGGCGCGCCGATCAAGATGGGCGACTTCTTTGAGCTCGAGATACTGCGCAATGACGGCACCCTGGCACGCTGGGTCCTGGTGCTGGATCAATTCTCGGCTCAAGGCTTGCTCGATGCGCAGGGCTACGCACGCGACGAACGCGTGGACCCTGGCTCTTATCAGATCACGGCCTATCGGGCCGATCCGCAGTGGGAGATATCGGCCGATGCGGCGCGTCACTCGGATCACCACCTCAGGGGTTCATTCGTCAGCGCACCAATGCCAGGCCAGGAACGCATGCTGAGCCTTGCGGTGGACATGACCGGGCTCAGCAGTTTCACCGAGCCCTGGCCGATTCCGGGCAGCAGCGTGTTGATTCGCTTCGCGCACCTGCGTGGCAATGCGAGTGGCAGCACTGCCGAGCTGCGTGGCGCCACCTACGAGGAGCGCGCCGGCGCGATCGTCGATCAGGCCGGTACGCCACTGGTGTCGGCGCGCTCGCTGTATATCTCGCCGGGCACCGGCGAGACCGTCGAGCTTTATAAGAATGGTGATCCGCAGGCATTGTGGAGTGGCCTGTACCCGGCGGCGAGCGCTCACCAGCCCGGGCGGCGCTTCTGGTCGGGCTGGCGCGCACGCTGGCTGGATACCAGCCCGATGAGGGTCGCCAGCACGGCCGGGCCGGCGCCTGGCTACGAGGCGCGCGCCAGCATCCCGGCCAGCAGTGCGATTGCGGTTTGGAATGAGTTTGCACCGCGGCTTGCGTTGAGCTTTCTGGCGATGCTGGCGGCAGTCGCAGTGCTGTATGTGGCGACGATGCGTGCCGTGCTGAGCCGCTTGATGCACCTGGCGGGGGCGGCCGCGGCAAGCGCGGGCGGCACGGTGCCGACGCATCTGCCGTACGGCGGCTCGAGCGATGAGCTGGGCATTCTTTCGCGTACCCTGAGCGCGCTGATCGAGCAAATCCGCGAGGATGCGCTACGGCGCGAACGCGAGAGCCAGGAGCGCGTAAAACGCGAGTACCAGACGCTGCGCGTCATCGGCCACCATATCCGCAGCCCCATCCAGGCGCTGCTGGCGCTGAACCCGCCCACCTCACGCAGCTGGCCCTACATCGATCGCATTAACAAGGCAGTGCAGGCGGTCTTCGGCGGCGATGCGCTGCGCGATGCCTTCAGCCGCATGTATGGCGAAGCCGTTCGTATCGATCTCGCGGATTTTCTGGCGCAGCTGGCCGGCAACGCTTCGCACATCGGCATCAATGCCGTCGAGTTCTCCGGACCCGACGCGCCGGTACCGGTGGAGGTCGATGACGGTGCGCTCAGCGATGCGATCGTGCAAGTGCTGAACAATGCCGATCGCTTTCGGCTGCCGCTCAGCACGATCCGCATCGGACTTGTCATCACCGACGGCAAGGCGATCATCAGCATTGCGAACAGCGGCCCGCAGATCCCGCCGGCGCAGCTGGAGGATATGTTCGAGTTTGGTGTGTCACTGACACCGGGCGCAGGTGAACATCAGGGCCAGGGGTTGTTCGTCGCGCGTGAACTGGTCATGAAGATGCACGGCAGCATCGTGGCCCGGAATCTCGAGAATGGCGTGGCGATAGAGATTGCACTGCCACTGGCGCGCAGCGCCTCATCCGCGTGAGGGTATCGCCGAGTCAACTCCAGCCTTTGGGGATCAGGTTATTGTGCCGCGCCTCGCGCTCGAGCTGTTCGCGAAAATCTGGGTGGGCGATGGAAATTAGCGCCTGCGCGCGCTCGGCAACCGACTTGGCCTTCAGGTTGACGATGCCGTATTCAGTCACGACGTACATCGTATCGGTGCGTGGCGTGGTGACAATATTGCCGGGTGTGAGCGAGAGGACAATACGGCTCTCGCGCCGCCCGTATTTCTCGTAGGTCGAGCCCAGGCACAGAAATGACTTGCCACCGTGCGAGGCGTAGGCGCCGCGCACGAATTGCAGCTGGCCCCCGGTGCCGCTGACGTGACGGTGCCCGCAGGATTCCGAGGCCGCCTGGCCCTGCAGGTCCATCTGCGTGGTGTTGTTGATCGAAACAACCCGGTCGTTACGCGCAATGTTATCGGGCAAATTGGTGTAATCGACGGCGCAGGCACGCACCGCACCGTTGCCATCGATCAGCCGGTAGAGCCGCTCGGAACCGACCGCAAATGAGAATACGCTGAGCCCGGCATCGAGGCGTTT
>JBEKOK010000218.1:0-8414 GCA_049521875.1 Steroidobacteraceae bacterium | reverse complement strand
CGCCACCTTCGCCGGCTCGAAGCCGACGAACGCCTTGCGGAACGCTTCGCGCTTTCTGAGAACCGTGAGCCAAGACAGTCCGGCCTGGAACCCTTCGAGCATCAGCATTTCCCACAGCATGCGCGAATCGTGCTGGGGAACACCCCATTCCAAGTCGTGGTAAGTGCGCATCAGAGGGTCGTCCTCGGCCCACCCACAACGTCCAGCATTCATGTTCTTGCGGCCTCCCGTGACATGCCGCGCCTTGGACGGTCGTGCACACCGGTTAGTAGCTATTGAGTTTACTGCAGACGATGCAAGGCAGAGCGTAGCCATTGCAGCAAAACAGAATGCGGTTGATGGGCTATAAATTCTTGAGTGCCGCAAATTGCGAAGCGCTGGGCCTCACGCCAGTACGAGGCGAAATTCGAGTTTCGAATGATATCTATGTATTACCTGAAAAAACAAGCGCAAGCCATTGAATTAACAATCATAAATTTCGATAATTCCGGCCTTCATCCGGTTCTGGCGCGGACGCACGCGAATTCCGAATGAAGGCCAGTTAGATAATTTTTCAGTTGAGCCACAGCTTGAGGGTTAGACCAACAGTCCGCGGATGAACAGTGTAGGCCTCAAACACGGTGTTGACTTCAGGCTGCTGGATAATCTTGCGGTCATTGCCCAGGTTCTTGGCATAAGCAGACACTTCATAGCCCCGACCTGAAAACCCGAGACTGGAGTTGAGCACTCCGTAACCGGGGTTGTGATAGTTCGGATTGGTCGTTGCTGGATCGTTCAGATAGTCGAGTGGCTGGTAGCTGCCGTAGGAACTGCCGCTGTAGGCGTAGTCGGCGCGCGCCACAAAGCTTGAACCGCTTGCCAGCGGCAGGCTGTAGGTGGCGGACGCATCGTAGGTGTATTCGGGCACGTCAATCAACCAGGATCCCACGGTTGCCTCGCTCGAGTTCGCTGCAGTGGAGATGTAGGCATGCTCGGCGCTGCCGGACAGTGAGACTGTCAATGCAGTAATCGGCCGGTAATTGATTTCCATTTCGGTGCCGTAGATTTTGGCGTCACCGACGTTGGCGGTGAAGTAATAGCCGCAAGTCGGCAGATACAGCGATTGCTGAATATTCTTCCAGTTGGTGGCGAACACCGCGCCATCAATCGACAGATGGTTCCCCAGCAAGCGGCTCTTGCTGCCAAGCTCGTAGGTCCACAGGGAGTCAGAGTCAAACTTGGTTGGTCCGGAGTCTAGGCCGTAAGTGGCCAGGTTCGAACCACATACACCGCCGCCTAGACCACCGAACGGAATAGGTCCGGTGGGGCCACCGTTGCGAAACCCCTTGGCCGCCGACACATACATATTCGTATCGCTGGTCAGGTCGTAAGTAAGTACGGCCTTTGGCGTAAACGCGTCAAAGGCACCTGACTGATAGTAGGGGCTGATATTCGGAATCTGATAGAAACCACTCTCCGTTGAAACGTACGACTCGTGAGTGCTGGCATAGCGTCCTCCCAGCGAGCCATGCAGCGTCGGTAGAAAGTCGTAGTCCAGCTGGCCGAAAACGGCCAGCTGGACCTCGTTATAGAAGCGATGATCGGACTCATCGACATCATTCGGAAACAGCAGGGTCGTGCCGGGCGCTGGCGGGCCATAGAGCGTATTGACGTAGGTGTCTTCCATCGGCACGCCGAAGATCTTGGTGAATGCCGTGCTGATGCCTGGAATCTGCTGGAAGTCGAGATCGTGAATCCAGGAGTTTTCGAAATACGCGCCTCCGACCCACTTCAAGGCGCCGCCCGCGTCTACGGGTGATGAAAACCGCAATTCCTGGGAGAGTTGCCCGTAGTGGTTACTCAAGTGCACGGCGGAGGGCAGGTTTGCAATGATCGAGTTGACTAGCCCCATCTGTGCCTGGTCGCAATTGGGAGTGCCATTGGGATAGGTGATCACCCCGGGTCCAGGCGTCGGGCAGGGCACATTGATCAACGAGGCGAATGCCCCGCTGTTGTAGTAGGTGCCGTCAATTTGTCGTGCGTACTGTCTGAGAAACAGCCCAGTGACACTGGTGACGTCCATGAAACCAAGCTTGTCGACGATTGTGAGGCTCGGCAGGATCAGCGCGTCGAGCCCAGGCTCCGGAACCTCCTTGTCCTGAATCCATAGCCCCGGAATTGGCGGCCCCGCGGGGTCTTGCGATGAAAGTTGACCGGGCGGGTAAAAGGCATCGCTGTCGCCGTATTTGAACCGCTGGTAGAAGAAGGCGGGCGAAATCGTCAGCGCATTCGTAATCTGGATCAGGCCGGTCAGTCGCGTGACGAATATTTCGTCGTCATTGACGCCGGCTTTCTGGAGTTCGAAGTAAGGGGTGACTTGGGAGAGCGTCGCAGCGCTACTTTCCCCCGGATTGGTGTAGTGGTCAATGAAGCCGGCGTCACTGCTGTAGCCGACACTGCCGTGTATCGCAAAAACGCCCGAGACTATGGGCAAATTGAAGACGCCGCCTTCGAAGTAGTTGTTGCCGCCGTGCTCAGTTTGGGAGAAATCGCTGGTGAAGCTTGCATTGGTCTGCGTGAGATCGGGCTTCGGGGTAATGTAGCGGATAGCGCCGCCCTCCGCGCTGTCGCCGTAAAGCGTCCCCTGCGGACCACGCAGTACTTCTAGGCGCTCAAGGTCGAACAGTCGCGGCTGCGCGGCGCCGTCATAAAAGAAATTCTTCGTCGTGATCGACACATCGTCAATGTACAGGGCGGTAGTCGCCGAGCCTGAGGTCGAGCTCACGCCCCGGATCTCGATGTTGGTTGTGCCTTCGCTGCCAGCCAAGGAATTGAAATTGACACCCGGTACGTCGCGCACGATGTCGTCGAAATCGACAAGGTGCTTTTCAACTAGGTCATCGCCACTGATGGCCGTGACACTGATCGGTACGTCTTTGATGTCCTCCGCGCGCTTGTTGGCCGATATCACGACCTCCTCGAGCGTGCCGGTGTCGGCGGCGCTGTTCTGTGCGACCACTACAGGGCCCGAAGTCGATGGGTCGGCAGCTAACGCCGAGCGGGCAATCAGAAACCCGGTAATCAGGAGGGAACAAGCGATGCGGTTGAACGCGGGGAATGCTGTGCGCGGATGAGTCATCGGGCCAATCTCCTGTCTCTAGCGGTGTCTTGCCGAACACTCGGGGAGACTCGGAGCTGAACCTGGGCTTTGTCTCGACAACAAGAGACCAACCCGGGGCTCTGCGCCTCCCCGCGAGGATCTCCCGGGCTTTTGTCCCGCCGTGTATCCGAATGTCGCCGTTGTACGTGTCTCGCTCAGGGCCTCAAGCCTTGATGAGGAACTCGTTTCCAACCGCAGAATCTCGGACTGCCTCTCTCGGACCAGTCGCCTGCATTGCAGGCCGGAACCCTAGACGCACATTTCGTCAGGCGAACTTGCAAGTAGTGTGCCCGGCCCGAATGGTCAGGGCAGCGCGCGTTGTCTTTAGTGAATAAACAGCAGCTTGCGCTGCACGGAGCACGTTTTCGCGGCGGCGATCGTGCAGGAGCAGAAACTGTATTGCCTCGTTAGGGTGCAGAGCGCCGCGACTTGGGGCCGAATGCGCGTCACTACGGTGCCGCGTCATGCATTGATCGGAGCGTGGCCGCGGACGGTACGGCGCTACTTTGGACGGCTCAGGTACGCTCGCCAGCCGCCTAGACTGGTGATGTCCTCGGCATCCACGACGGCAATCGATTCACAAATGAAGCCACAGGCGAACCCGCCATCAGCCAACGCGAGCTTACCGATGCCGAGCGGCGAGGGAATTTGGACCACAAAGCTGCCGAATGCTGCGCTGGGAATGCTCCAGATCTCGACTTCAACGGATGCGCCACCGGCAGATACGCGGACGAGGCCGGGGCGGAACGGTGGCCCACCCGGTAGAGCGTAGAGACGATATTCCGGGGCGGTTTGAGTGCGTCGCAGGAGAATGGCGCCGCGCTCGCGCAGCTGGTAATTGAGTGGCAAGCCATCCATATGCGCGCCGCAGACAGCCACTGCGATTCCATCCGCTGGATTAGCCAAAGCGGTAGTTTTCGGCCATTGATGTGGGCTGCGTCGGGTTCCCAGTGGCCCCGAGCCGCTGCGTTGCAGCCGCGAGGCCAGCGCCAGCAATTCGTAGTCGCTCCATGCCTGTCCGATGAGCGTGACCCCGAACGGCAGGCCGCGACTTGTAAATCCGGCTGGGACCGCGACACCGGTCAAATCCAGCAGGTTCATGAAGTTGGTGTAATAGCCAAGGTTGGTGTTTAGCCGAACTGGGTCTTGCTCGATCTCACTGATGCGATAAATCGTGCCCGCAGTCGGGGTCACCAGGACATCAATTTCCCGCCACACACGTTCGGTTAATTGGCGCAAGGCTTGGAGCCGGTACTGAGCGGTGAACGCCTGTGCTGCGCTCGGTCGCTGCCCCTGTTCAATTATCTGGCGTGTCACCGGCAGCACAGCTTCACTGCTACCTGCGAGCATGGATTCAGCCACCAAATAGCGTTCGGCTAGCCACGGTCCTTCGTAAAGCAGCCTTGCTGTTTCGGTAAATGGCTCGAAGTCGATGGCGGTTCGCGACCCCCCGAGTCGCTCAAGCTGCGCTGCCGCCTGCTCAAACAGCTGCGCCGAATCGGGATCGCCAAAGAACTCCAGTTGCTCGGCGCGTGGCACGCCAAACCGAAAGGTGCCGGTCCCAGCAGGCGGGAAGCGCGTTGGTGCCCGCACAGCTCTGGAGTAGGGTTCCTCGGAGTCAAAGCCCTCCGCCACACGGCAGACACGAACTGCATCCTCGGCATCGAGCGCAAAGATTGACATGCAGTCAAGGGTTCTGCACGCAGGAACCATACCGCGCGGGCTCAGGCGGCCGAGGCTGGGCTTGAGGCCAATCAGATTATTGAAGGCGGCCGGTACACGCCCGGAACCCGCTGTATCACTGCCAAGCGAAAAGCTCACGAGTTCCAAGGCCACTGCGACCGCTGAGCCCGCGCTTGAACCACCGCTAATAAATTCGGGATCGAAACTGTTATGGCACGGGCCATAGGGTGATCGAGTACCGACCAGTCCCGTAGCAAATTGATCAAGGTTGGTCTTGCCTATGGGCAGCGCGCCCGCCTCGATTAGGCGTGCTACCACGGGTGCGGATTGCTGCGGTGTATAGGCGTATGCCGGGCACCCCGCGGTCGTAGGCCAACCGGCCAGATCAATGTTGTCCTTTATGGCGAATGGAACACCAAACAGAGGTAATGATCCCGGATCGCGCTCGCACAAGGCGCGCGCGAGATCCAAGGTGCGCTCGATCGGCAAGAGCGAGATCCAGATGCCGCGATCGGCAAATAAACCGATGCGGTCATAGATTGATTTCACCAGCGCGACGGGAGTTAGCTGCCCAGTGCGATAAGAAGTTTGCAAATCAGATATTAAGAGGCTGTGAGCTGGCACTGGATTTGATGATTTCATGGCGCAGCGGTCCTCGGTCGAAAAACCAGTAGCGTCTCTCCCGCCGCAACCGCCTGACCCTGGCGGCAACGAAGCTCGACTACGGTTCCGGCCTGGTCAGCCTGCAATGCTATTTCCATCTTCATCGCCTCAATCACCAGCAGCTGCCCGTGCTCGGCTATCTGCTCGCCAGCCTCTGCCGCGACCCTCCAAACGCTTCCGCTGACCGGCGAGCACACGGCGATACAGTCCGCCGGCAAATCCTGAGGAGCCGAGGTCGATTTGACACTGGGTGCAAGGTCGGAGGCTCCATCTGCACTCCCGGCGCGTTCTTGCATGTCATGATCGCCGAGCACACGCCAGTGCTCTCGCTCGGCTTCGAACGCGGCTTGCTGGCGGGTCTTGAATTCCGCAATGGAAGCCTTGTTGTCAGCCAGGAACTTTTCGTAGTCGCGAAGCCGAAGGCTTGTCGGTTCAATCCTCAGGCCGACTTTTCCAAATGGGAAATCACGCCGTAGCCGCTCAAGCTCGTGGGCTGAAACAGGGTAGAAGCGCAGTTGGTCGAAGAATCGAAGCAGCCAGTGCTTGCCGTCATTGAATTCAGCGGTCTGTCGATAGCGGTTCCACATCTGAAGAGTGCGGCCCACGAATTGGTAACCGCCCGGACCCTCCATTCCATAAACGCACAGATAGGCTCCGCCGATGCCAACGGCATTTTCCGGAGTCCAGGTGCGTGCCGGATTATATTTGGTGGTCACCAGTCGATGGCGAGGGTCCAGTGGAGTAGCGACGGGCGCTCCCAGGTAGACATCACCGAGTCCCATGACCAGATAGCTCGCATCGAATACTATCTGGCGCACTTCTTCGGCAGTGTGCAAGCCGTTTATTCGCCGAATGAACTCGATGTTACTGGGGCACCACGGAGCGTCCGCCCGCACCGATTGCATGTAACGCTCAATCGCGAGCTGGGTCGCGGGGTCGTCCCACGACAGCGGCAAATGAACGATGCGGCTGGAAACCTCCAAGTCTCCAATCTGCGGCAGAGAATCTTCAAGTCGTCGCAGTTCGCGAAGTAAACGGGCTCGATTCACGCTGCGACTATCAAAGTGGACTTGCAATGAGCGGATTCCCGGTGTCAGATCGATGATGCCGCGAATTTTTCGCTCATTAAGTGCATCCAGCAGCGCTTGGACGCGAAATCGCAGTGCGATGTCGAGACGCGGCTCGCCGTACTCTATGAGATCAGAATCGCACTCATTTGACGTAAGGGAACTCTGGTTTGGGCGAGTCCAGGGGCCATGCCCAGTTGCTCGATCGAGTGGTCCTGATATTTGACCAGGCGCCGGGCGCTGAGCGCTGAGATCGGGTGAAAGCGGATGGTATTACCGGGGCGCAGCTGTCCCAGTTTCCACAGATCACCGAGAGCCACCGTGGCAGGACAGACAAAACCGCCAAGGCTTGGGCCGTCGGGTCCGAGAATGACCGGCATATCCCCTGTGAAGTCGATCGCACCAATGGCATAGGCATTGTCATGGATATTCGAGGGATGAAGCCCAGCCTCGCCTCCGTCATGTCGGGCCCACTGAGGTTTCGGCCCGATCAGGCGAACGCCCGTGCGGCTGGAGTTGTAATGCACTCGCCAGTCAGTCTCGAAGAAGGTCTGAATGTCAGCTTGTGTGAAAAAGTCGGGGGCGCCGTGCGGCCCGTAGATCACTGCGATGTCCCAGTGCTCTCGATACACTGGCTGCGCCATTTCGGGTAGCGCATCCCACCCGGGCAGTTTGTCCTGGGGCGCTGGCGCGCCGAAGTGCAGCACATCGCCGGTGCGAAGTCTTCGGCCTACGTGGCCGCCAAATTGTCCCAGCGTGAATGTAGCTCGGCTTCCCATGTAGTGGGGAACATCCAGGCCACCGCGCAGCGCCAGATACGCACGTTGGCCGTCGCCGGCGAGCCCGGCGATTGCCAGTACGCTGCCAGCTTTTACTGCGATGGTTTGCCAAAAACTGACCGGCTTGCCATCGAGCTTCGCCTGCATCGGCGCACCAGCCAGAACTACAACGGCATCACAACCAAATTTGAGGGTCGGGCCGGTAACCGTGAGTTCCAGTGCCGCACAATCTGCAGCATTCCCGACTAAGCGATTTGCCAATCTTAGCGCCAGAGCGTCCATCGGACCCGATGGCGGTACCCCTACGTCCCAGTATCTTAATCGTCCTGGCCAATCCTGAACTGTCGTATGCGTCCCGGGCTGCAGCACTTCAAAAGTTCGCGATTGAAATGGCACGGTACCGAGCCAGCGAGTGGTGTGTTGTCCAGTACGAAACACTTCGCTGGATACGATAGCCTGCAAGTACTCGCGGTTAGTTTCAACCCCGTACACAACCGTATCGCCTAAAGCCGTATGGAGCTGTTTGATTGCGGCCTCGCGCGTTGCCGCGTGCGCAATAAATTTTCCCAGCATCGGGTCGTAAAATGCTGATACCTCGGTACCCGGTTCGATCCAGCTATCTACACGCAGGCTGGTCGGCAATACAACCTCAGAGAGCACACCGCTTGAAGGTCTGAATCCCCGTGCCGGATCCTCGGCGTAGAGGCGCGCCTGAATAGAAACACCCGTCGGGATATGGCGATAGTCGCGCAGATTCGGAGGTTCATTCGCGGCCACTCGAAGCATCCACTCCACCAGATCGATGCCGGTGACCGCCTCGGTCACACCATGCTCCACCTGGAGCCGGGTGTTGACCTCGAGAAAATAGTAGGCTTCGTCGGCGGCCGCCGCCACGCCGGCGCGGTCGGCGTCGACGATGAATTCTACCGTCCCAGCCGAACGATACTGGACGGCCTTGCCAAGCCGGATCGCTGCCGCCGCGAGGGCGGAGCGCAGTGCCGCGCTTAAGCCTGGCGCTGGCGTCTCCTCGATCACCTTTTGGTTACGGCGCTGACTGGAGCAGTCACGCTCGCCGAGGGCAAT
>JBEKOK010000217.1:0-6730 GCA_049521875.1 Steroidobacteraceae bacterium | reverse complement strand
TGGGGTATCGCGCTTATAAGCGCAGATCCGAACCACGTCTGAGCGATGGCAATTCCGCCTAAAGCGCTCGCTCGCATCCAAGGGATCGATCAGGCTGCCAAGGTAGTTTGACGCTGACCTTCATCAGCGGCTTGTGGTCCAGCAAAGCCACGGCCTCGCACCGCTGGTCTGGAGCAAGGTGCGCATAGCGCAACGACATCGCGACCGAGGCGTGGCCGAGCAAGTCACGCACCGTATTGAGGGGAACGCCTGCCTGCACGAGTCGGGATGCAAAGTGGTGCCGCAAATCGTGCCAGCGAAACGCGACGATGCCGGCTCGCTCCATCACATGGCCCCAGGCAGTCTTGAAGCAAGTGATGACGTGAAATACTTGGTTCGTTGGCTGGGTTTGGGCACGCCACTTCATCAGGACGCGCATCGCTTCCGCGTTCAATGGAATATGGCGCGTCTGGCGCGTTTTGGCGTATGCGCCATCCACCGTAAGCCACCGTCGATTCAGATCTATCCAATCCCAGCGAAGTCGCCGAAGCTCGCCCATTCTGAGACCCGTGTTCATCGAAAGTAAAATGGCTGGCGTCAGGTGATCGCCGAAGTGGGGCAGTACGGGGAGCGGCGGCTTGCCGCGGCTTTCTAGGTGAGCGTTGCCGGACACACGGGCTGCCATTAGTTGCTGATCGCGATCATCCAATACAGCGCGTAGGCGAGTCTCTTCTTCAACACTGAAGAACCGCACTCGTGGGCGCCGATCGATACGCGTTTTTTCCACGAGCCGGATCGGGTTGGTGCTGAGCATGCCTGTGCGCACCGCTCGCGTAAGCAAGCTCGAGAGAGCAAACAGGTCGCGGAGCACGGTGGTCGGCTTGATGCAGCCGTTCAGACGTCTACCTCTCCGAAGCTCCAACCGCTCAACCGTGATCGCCGATAAGGGTTCGGCCATCCAGGGCTTGAACAAGAGCCGTACCTTTTCGAGCGTGTTTCGTGCAGTGCGCGGGCGGTTGGCGCGAGCCCAAGGTTCATAGGTCTCAATCAAAAATCGGCCGAGGGTCATGCCTGCCGTGCCAATAAGACCCTCCATAGGGTGACGACCCGAAGCGATGTTGCCCAATATTCGCTGGCATTGATCGCGGGCTTCATCCGGACTGATCGCTCCGACTTTGCCCAAGGCAATGCGCCGATTGCGACCGAAGCGCGCGTAGTAGGCGCGCACTCCGCTGGGCTGGACGCGAAGCGTGAAGCCGGCGAAACGGGTGTCATAAATCTCGTAGGGCTTTTGGCGCGGCTTGAGTACGGGGGTGGCTAGTAGAGATGGGCCGATGAGAGCGCGCATGGGAATCTCCAGTTGGGGCGGGAAGGGAGAACTATTCATAAGGAGGAACCGGGGGGGCCACCCCCGCTTTGGGATGCGCCCGGTTGAGCCCCAAAGAACCATTATTAGCCGAGGCCTTTACAAACAATGAGTTAACGATTGGCCTCTACACGGTGAATGTGGCGTAGCCTTGAGGCTCTGAGTGTTATCTCGTTTTAAACAGACAATAAGGTTGTTAATAACAGACTTTGAGTCTATTATTATCAAACTATGATTTACCCATTGCCAAACCCATCCCTGGAGGATTTGCAGGTCATTGCTCAAGTCGATGAGATGCGGCTGCGCCTGAAATTCATGCTGCAACAGGCACCGAGGCGCTGGAGCGGCATGCTGCGCCGCTCGACGTTTGCGCGCGCGATTCAGGGATCCAACTCGATCGAAGGGTTTCAGGTCACGGTCGATGAAGCGGCTGCGGCTGTGGATGGTGAGGAGCCGCTCGATGAGAAGACGGAGGCCTGGTATGCCGTACGTGGATACCGCGAGGCAATGACTTTCATCCTGCAGGCGGCTAGCGATCCGCACTTCGTGCACCACGAGGCCGTGCTGCGGAGCCTCCATTTCATGATGACAAACTTCGACCTCAAATCGAATCCCGGACGGTGGCGACCTGGCGCGATCTACGTGAAGCGCGATGGCACCCAGGAGATTGTCTATGAAGGACCGGATGCGGCGCTGCTGCCCCAACTCACGGCCGAACTAGTCGATCAACTGAATGCCACAACCGCGGTGCCCGTGCTGGTGCGCGCTGCGATGGCTCACCTGAATCTTGTGATGATTCATCCTTACTCGGACGGCAATGGGCGCATGTCGCGCGCGCTACAGACGCTGGTACTCGCGCGCGAAGGCGTCTTGGATCCGACCTTCTCCAGCATCGAGGAGTACCTTGGACGTAACACGCCAGCGTACTACGAAGTGTTGGGGCTGGTTGGTCAGGGCGCGTGGCATCCGGCAAATGACGTCACGCCGTGGGTGCGCTTTTGTCTAACAGCGCATTACCGTCAGGCGGAAACGCTGTTGCGTAGAACACAGGAAACCGGCGCCCTCGCGGGACTACTGGAGCAGGAAGTACAGAGGCTGGGGCTCAATGATCGTACCGTGATGGCACTATTGAATGCAGCTTACGGGTATCGCGTGCGAAACGCGGACTACCGAATCGCTGCGGATGTGAGCGAGGCCGTGGCGACGCGCGATCTGACGGCTTTGCTCACGGCAGGGCTTTTGGTTGCGCATGGCGAAAAGCGTGGACGATTCTACGAGGCCGGGAAACGGGTAAGAGAGTTGAGAGCAGCGACCGATCATCCGCGCGTGCAGACGGATCCGTACAAGGGTACGCGTGTGGAAGAAGCCCCTGGGATCCACGCCACGCCTTAGGAACACCATGACCACACTCCTCCTAGAATCTACCGCGTCGCTTACTTGCCCTCACTGTGGCCAGGCTTTTGCCTTGAGTGACGGGTTCGCTCAAATTGCCTTGCAATCTGTGCACAGCGCCAGCAGTGCAGCGATGGCGAAAATCCGGCAGGACGAACAGCTTGCTGCGGCCAGCCAGGCGGCCGCCATTGAAAAGGAACGTAAGGCAGCGCACGAACGGGCTTTGGCGCAGGTGCAAAAGATTGCAGATGAGGCCCACGCGCGGCAATTGGCCGCGCTGTCTACGCAACTCGCCGAGGTCCAGGAGAAGGTCGCGACGATAGATCAGAGGGAGGCCTCAATCGCATCGAGGGAGAGTGCCTTCGAGTCGCGGGTTGCCTCTGTTGCCGCGGCGCGGGCCGCGGAGCTTGTGGCCGGGGAGCGCAAGCACCTTACCGAGCAGCTGCAGAATCGGGAGCAACAACTGGCCGAATCTCGCGCCGCCGAGCTGCAGCTGCGCAAGGACAAGGCCGCAGTTGAGGATCGGGCGGCGGCGCTCGAAGTGGAGGTCGCGCGCAAGGTGGATGCGCAGCGCGCCGACATTGAGGCAAAGGCCCGCGCCCAAGAGCAGGAGAAGTCGTCGCTCGACAAGGCAGAGCTTAGGAAAACCATTGAGGACATGCAGGCCAAACTCTTGGAGGCTAACCAGAAAGCTGAGCAAGGATCGCAGCAGTTGCACGGCGAAGTGCTGGAGCTGGCTATTGAGGAGGGCCTTCGCCGTAACTTCCCGATCGATGCGATTGAGGAAGTCAAGAAGGGGGCCCGTGGTGGGGATGTGCTTCAGCGGGTGACGACACGTACCGGCCAACAGGCGGGAATTCTGCTGTGGGAGACCAAGCGCGCTAGGGACTTTAGCCCAGCATGGCTTTCAAAGTTGAAGGACGACGTGCGCGCTGTTGGTGCGGACGTCGGTGTCCTCGTCACAATGCCGACTGCATTACCGAAGGACTGGCCGGTGGGTCAGCAGTTCGGGATTTGTGAGGACCTGTGGATCACGGTGCCGAGTACGGCGCTACAGTTGGCCGAAGCCCTTCGAGTCACGCTTTTGGAGGTCTACAAGCAACGGATGGTGTCGGCTGGGAAGGGCGAGAAAATGGAGGCGGTGTTCGACTACGTAACCTCACCGCAGTTTGCGCAGAAGTTGAAGGCGGTTTACGAAACCTTTGCCACCATGCGCAAGGAACTTGAGCAAGAACGGACTGTGACAATGCAGCGCTGGGCTAGGCGGGAAAAAGCACTGCAAGGTGGTGTTGCCTCAGTCGTTGCCGTAGTGGGTGAAGTGCAGGGTCTGGCTCAAATTGAGGGGCCTGGATTTCAGTTGGAGCAGGAGACACCGCTAGGTGAAGAAAGATAACCTGCCTCAATAGTGGACAAGTCCACGGTAGGCGGAGGTTGCGGGCACACATTCTTGTGACTGACCGGCCTAATCCGTGGTTCTAATTGCTTGCTCCATGGAAACCGGGCAATTCTATTTGCGGGCGTGAGAAAGACCTGAACTGCGGTAACAATTAGAACCAAGAGGGCGCATGCGCATCAGCCGGGTCGTCATCAAGAACTTTCGATGTTTCGAACTGCTGGCTGCCACGCTGCTTGAAAACACCACCTGCGTCATTGGCGAAAACAACTCTGGAAAATCCAATCTCCTGCAGGCCATTCGCCTTTGCATTGACTCGGGACTAACCTCGAGCTGTAAAGCGTTGCAACAGAATGACATCCACTCCGCCGCCGATTTCACGAGCGCAAACCAGGCTCTCGTTGCTCTTGAGATTGTCGATTTCAAGGGGAAGGTGAATGAAGAGGCACTCGTCAGCGCTAGGCTGACAAAGCCAGGACTTGCGCGGCTCATTTACCGCTTCCGCCCGAAGCTGGCAGTTCGAGAAGACATTCTCACCGGGGAGATTGCGGACAGCGAATTGACTCTTGAGGACTGTCATTGGGTACTCGCTGGCGGCGGAGATCCGGCAGTGGACCTGCCGGATATCGAATGGGACACCGATGTCGGTTCTGCTATTCGGTTCTCCGACCTTCAGGCCTTTCAGGTCGTGTTTCTGCCCGCTCTTTGTGACGTGGAGAACGATCTCCGCCAGTTTCGCAATTCCCCGCTCGCGCGACTCATCGAGGCAATGAATGTTGCGGCCGCCGATAAGGAGGCGCTTCTCGACAATCTCCGCGAGGCCAACCAGGAGATTTCCAAGGACAAGACTGTCAAGGAAATCGTTTCGTGCGTGTGACGTCACCCATATTTTTCGTAGCCAATTAGAACTGGAGTAAGGTGCTTCCGGAGTCCTTGTACGGCAAGGAGAGGAAGCGATGAAGAAGACCCGATATACCGAGGAGCCGATCGTGTTTGCCCTCAAGCAGGGGGACGTCGCGCGCAGTCCGCATCACTCGTCGAGCCAAGAAAATCAAACGCGATAAGCGTTTACAGTAGTCGATGGCGCTGCGCTTATAAGCGCAGCGGGAGAATTCTCGTCACCCTTGGTTGGCATCGGCAGACGTACGGCAATGGAAAGAATCGGCGGAGTATTGAGCCTCGAAACCGCTTCACGTCGCTGGTCGGGCGCCAAGTGTGGGTAACGCAGTGAAATGGCTATGGAGACCGTCGTTCAGAGCCACATGTATGTCTATCCATCGACGGGGTACCGTCAGCGTACAAACATGAGAGGAGCAATCATGACTTGCCACAGCCTGGCATCGGCGACCATCGCTTCTTGTTGTTTTCTTTTGGCGTGCATGGCTTGTGCGGATAACGAGGTACCAAGCGCGCCAGCGGCAGGGAGCAACGATATGACTATGACAAAGGAACAGGAGGCGCAACAGACAGGGGTGCAGGCGGTCATCTACGGCCTGCCGCTTGTGATGATGGAACTCACGATGCAGAACTTTATTAACGCGCCGCCCCCCAAGGGGGCGCCGGCAAACCAGTTCCTTCAGGTGAGGAGCTTTCCAACCGCCTCTTTCAAGCAAATAGTCCGTGCGAACGTCGATACGCTCTATTCGTCGGCGTTTCTCGATCTTTCTAAAGAACCACTCGTGCTCTCGGTACCCGACACCCACGGCCGGTATTTTCTCCTTCCTCTGTTCGATGCGTGGACCAATGTGTTCGCGAGCCCGGGCACGCGGACGACGGGCGATGCCGGGTCAAATTACGTTATCGCTGGTCCAGACTGGAGCGGAACCGCGCCTCCCGGACTCAAGGTGCTGAAATCGCCGACCAACATGGCCTGGTTATTGGGCCGCACCCAGACCAATGGACCGGCGGACTATCCGGCCGTGCATGCGATTCAAGACGGCTACAAGCTGACCCCTTTGTCGAGGTTCGGAACTTCCTACACCCCGCCGACGGGCGCACCGGATCCGGCCTTTGATGCAAAAACACCGCCCGTCGAGAAGCTGAAGGCCATGAGCGCCGCGCAATATTTCGGCGTCTTGGTGCGACTGCTGAGGTCAAATCCGCCGACGCCAGCGGATGCCCCGTTTATCGCCAAGCTTGCGCACATCGGTATCGTGCCGGGTCAGCCATTCGATCCCTCGCACATGGATCCGGCTGTTGCCAAGGCGCTCGAGGGCTCCGTGTCGACGGCGATCGAACAGCTGCAGCGAGCGGTCGCCCAGGTAGGGACCAGCGCCTCGGCGAATGGCTGGCGCATTCCGCCCACGACCATAGGTAATTTCGGGACTGGGTACTTTGCTAGGGCCCTCATCACTTGGATCGCCTTCGGGGCGAACCTCCCTGCCGACGCCGTCTACCCAACAAGCTACGTCGACGCTGACGGCAACGCGCTCAACGGTTCGAATCGGTACACACTCCATTTCGAGAAAGGGAATACCCCTCCGGTAAACGCATTCTGGTCCATCACTATGTACGGTCCCGATTCGTTCTTTGTCGACAATCCTATGGGTCGCTATGCGGTGAGCAGCTGGATGCCGCTTCGATACGGTAGCGATGGTTCG
>JBEKOK010000216.1:0-6736 GCA_049521875.1 Steroidobacteraceae bacterium | reverse complement strand
AATCGCGCTCGCTCGGTGCAGGTACGGACTCGACCTGAAGGCCGCGAGTGGCGCGTTGTGTGCGTGCTCGCGCTGATGGTGCCGTTGCTCGCGCTGTTCTGGATCGCCCAGGCACAGGTGTGGAATACCTACATGCTATGGGCGCGCGATCATGTGGATATGTTGATTCTGGGTTGGGCGGTACCGGTTCCATGGCTGAGCGCATTTGACAACCTCGCTGCAGTTTTGCTGCTACCGCCGATTCTGCTGTTATGGCGCTGGCAGGGGCAACGCGGCCGTGCGCCGGATGAAATCAGCAAGCTCGCGACCGGGTGCCTCATCTTCGCAGCGGCCGTGACGTGGCTTGCCGTTGGCTGTGCTATGGGCGGCTCGGGCTACAGGGTCACGCTGCTCTGGGTATTGGTGTTTCACGTGTGCGCGAATGTCGGTTGGGTCTACTTCGCCCCTAGCGCCGTCACGCTCTTTACGCGTGCTGCGCCTGCCGCGGCGAACTCGACGATGGTCGGCGTGTACTATCTGTCGCTATTCGCCGGCAGCACGATCAGCGGGCGGCTGGGCGCACTCTACGAGCACTACAGCGCGGCCAATTTCTGGTTGATCCACGCCGCGATTGTGGGCGCAGGCGGGTTATTGCTGCTGATAATCAAGCCGTGGCTGCGGCGCGAACTGACATCGCAGGCCGTCACGCAGGCATCCTAAGCCGGGTGGTCGAGCACTACGAGGCCAGCAGCGTACCTAACAGCCCGTAAATGCCGATGCTCAGCGCCGCTATTGCATCCCCTGCAATAAATCCACCCCCGACCAACGAGGTGATACTCATGTCCGACGGCAGGGCGCCTTGAGCCCCTTTGCGCGTGCGCTTGAGCACCCACTCTGTGACTTCAGAGATCACACTGCCCACTGCGAACCAGGCGGAAGTGGGAAGATTGACGAATCCGCCAAAGGACGAAGCGTACGGCGAGGGCAAGAGCACGCCGAAGATCGTGAAATCTACCGCCCGCGCAACTGCGCCGGTTTTTATATATTCGCGGTAGCGGCGATTAGCCGCGATCAATTTGCGCACCAGTTCTGTGGCGAAGCCAATCGCCATGCCCACCACGATGGCAGTACGCTGATAAGGCTTGTCGTCGGTGAGACTACGCAGCGCGCCCACGAACTTGTAGGTCATCGCCGAGCTCCAGGCTGCCGGCTGCTGCGCAGCGCTCATGACCGTTTGATCCTGCTGCAATATCGGGTAGGCCGTCATGAACAGCTTGGCAAATCCGACGCCGGTGATGGCGCCGACTACGATGCCTGCAACCTGGTAGCGAAATTGGTAGGTGCGATTAGTTCCGAGCCGATAGCCGGTGGATCGATCCTGCTGCATGTCGCTGCCGACGTTGATGGCTACCAGCAGCGCCGTGCCGGCCATCAGCCCGACCACCGGATCTTTCAGGCCAAGCTCGGCCATCAGCACGACGGTGACTACAAACGCAGAGGAGATCGGGTTCCAGTCGGTAAGCCCCTGCGATATGCCGTTGACCATCGCGAAGACGAACACCAGTACGAGTGCAAACATCAGATAGAAGGCAGGCTGTCCCAACAGCTGCGTGCCGACAATCACAACGCCTATGCCCCAGAAGATTACCCAGATCACCAGACGCGACAGCTGAGTCTTTTTCCAAGGCTCGATCTCCTCGGCGGGTTCCTTTTGCACGGTACGTGCGCGCTTCCATGCGCCCCAGAAGATTAACGTCAGATCAATTATGGAAGCGCCCATCACCATGCCGAGCGCGATCAGAAACGAGATCTTTCGAAATGGCTCGCCCTCGTGAAGCCAGCCGATCGAAATGAAATAGGGTATTAATGCCTTGAACACCAGGCCGCCGACCAGAGCAGGGACGCCGACCCGTGCGCCGACAATCATGCCGGCGCCGAGCGTTGACATCGAGAGCCCCGTCGCGCCAATCCAGGCATAGCGGGCTGCACCCAGACCCCCAAGCAGGCCCGCCAAGATGCCGCTACCCAGGCGCGACACCGAGCGCCTGAGCAGCACTGGGTCCGTCAGGGCGCGAAGGATGTTGGCTACGGCAAGTCCGCTCGGGTAAGGGAGCTTGAGCCGATCCACGAGGATGGGCGTGTACAGCATGCCCACGCCGGCGCCGTACATACCGATGCACATCATATAGAGCACCAGGTAAGTCACCGGTGGCTGCCGCATGCCCATCCAGACCATGGCCTGGATCACGACGCCCATGGCACCCAGTCCGGCGACTGATGCCGCCGTGGTCTGGATGTAATTTGCGCCGTGCTTCCCCTCGGGCCCGTACCCGAAGGTGATTGTTGAGCCAAGGATTCCGGCCAACACCTGACCGCCGACAAAGAACCCCAGCGAAAAATTCATGTAGGAGGCGGTTACGCCGCCGAGCGGACCGAGAATCAGGATGCCAACGGCACCAAGCAGCAGGTGATATTTCCAGGTGTCGACCGCGGGTAGCCATTTCCAGCGCGGGGCGTTGACCGATACCGTCATGGTGTTTTTCTCATAGTTTGCACCGGCGGAGCCTTTGGTTTGGGCGTTCGCCCGCAGTTAACACGCTCGCCGCGGAATTTCCAAGGGGCATGGCAACCCGCGCCACCTCGTTCTCCAGCGATCCGCGTTGCGCTTCAGCGATGCGCGGGCACCGCTGCGACAGCGACGGGTAGAGCACTGCGGGCAATGAAGGGATTAAATCGCTGCTCGGCCAGAGCGGCCCACGCGCCGGCACCGAGGTGTGAGAGGTGCAGATACCGTCGTGGCAAACTCGGGTCACTGGCAAGCGCGAATCCTGTCGGACTGCTTGCATCTTGCGTAGCAAAGTAACCGCCGTCACTGGTTCGTTCCGCAGCTACGGCGGCGTGCAGCGTGGCCGCGGTAGCTTCCTGACCCAGCAGTGCGTAGAGCAACTGCATTTGAGCGGTGCCCTCGGTCCAAAGGCCCGTGCCCGCCTCGCTGTAGGCAAAGCCGCCTGCGGCGCTCAGCCGCTTTTCAACAGTTCCGATAACGGCGCGGTAGCGTACGGCTGCCCCGGGTATCGCCAGCAGGGGCCAGACCTGCGCATCCAGCGCCAGGAGGTTATTTCGGGCGACGCCGTCGACGCCCGTGCCCGCAGCGAAGCAGGCACAGTGCGCATCCCACATGGCACCGACAAAGCGTGCTGCTGCTGCGGCATCACGGCGCCAGCGCGCGTCACCGGTCGCAGTCGCGAGCTCTCCAAAGGCGGCTGCCAGGTCGGTATTGTGTTCGCTCGACTTCCAGCCATTCTCGGCCGGCGTGGGCTCTGAGCCCTCGGTGCCACCCGTGAATCCGCCAGCGCCGCGGGTGTCCCGTCGTTTCTCGATCCAATGACCGATCTGCTGCGCGGCAGCAACATAGGAAGACTCACGTTCGCTGCCGCGGACTGCAAGCAAAGCCAGGATCGCCCAAGCCATATTGCCAACGTCCGACCCCACCTGGTAACGGTCCTCGAGCCACCGTCCCTGCTGCTTGTCCCACCAGCCACCCAGCTTCACCGGTCCGGGACCCGCAGCCACGATGCCGGCGGCGTAGCCATTGCGCAGCCGCCCGTCATGCCAGTAGCGGTCGCGTTCGAGCGCCGCGAGCAGCGCATCGGCCAGCAGGCGCGCCTGCTGCGCATGGCCGCATCCCATCAGCGCAATCGCCGCAACGGACTGGTCATAGACAAAGGTGGTTCTATAGAGCGGCCCCTCGGTTACGGTCGGAAAACTCGGCAGAAACAGCGGTCCACCGGGCTGGCCATCCACCTGCTGCACCAGCGCATCGCATGCGCTTGAAGCTTCGGCTGCCGCGGCTGAGCCGCGTACCGGCAGCAACAATGCGCCGCTGCCAAGCACAGACAGAGCACATGATCGGAGCAGCATGAGTATTCGTGACATCAGACTCCAGGCGCGCGCATGTGCAGTGGCATCGAGATGCAGGCGTGCCGCCGCGCCCGAAACCTGGTGGTTAGCAGCGCGGGACCGTGCCCGATTCTGGCATGATTCCGGCGGCGGCCGAAGGCGCTCGCGCTGCGGGATGGCGCCGTACGCGGATTGCGCGTAGATGCGGCGGATTCATATTGGAGAGTGATGTGCTGGCATTGTTCCTTGGACTGGTGCTTTTTCTAGGGACCCATTCGATCGGAATCGTGGCGCCTTCATGGCGCGACCAGGTCAAGTCCGTCTGGGGCCCCGGACGTTGGCGCGGACTCTATTCATTACTGTCGATCCTCGGCTTCGCCTTGATCCTCTATGGGTTCTCGCGCGCACGTCTGCATCCGATCGTATGGTATTCGCCGCCACACTGGCTGCGAACCGTGGCGCGGGTCCTGATGGTGCCGGTGCTGCCGCTGGCAATCGCCGCGTACCTACCGGGAAAGATCCAGCGAGCAACGAAGCATCCGCTGCTGCTGGCGGTGAAGCTCTGGGCGCTCGCCCATCTGCTGGCTAACGGGACGGCCGCCGATGTGCTGCTGTTCGGAGCTTTCCTGGTGTGGGCCGGCGCCGATCGCATGGCCCTCAAGCGTCATCCGAAGCCGGCGCTGGCGGCGCTTCCCGCTTCGCGCTGGAACGATTTTATCGCCGTGATAGTGGGCCTGGCGCTCTATGTCTGGATGCTGATGTGGCTGCACCTGCACCTGATCGGAATTTCGCCGCTAGGCTAGGTTTGTCGCGCTTTTGCGCAAATTCCGCCCGATAAACACGGCGACGGTCATAATGCGGCAGTCTTCGTTGCCATAATCTGCGCAGTTTTTAGCGCACCTTCCAATTCGTGAGCGTGATCATGGTTCACGCCTGCGCTTCTCCGCATGCTGTGCCCCATGGAAACCAAAGACACCTTCATGCGCATCGTCGTAATCGCCTCCATCATCGGAGTGTTCGCTCTGGCCATTCTGGTGCGCATGCATTCCTAGCACTGTTGCAATATCGCTGAGGGCAGCTCCACCAGCTGCCGCCACAGCGCGCTGAACCCTGCACGATTTTCTTGAGAGAATCCGCGATTCATCGGCACTCGAGCCGCTGACCGGCAATCCGAACTCCTCTAGACGCTCAGCACCGTGGCCACCGGCAGGCCCACGCTCGTCAGCCGACCGACACCGGCCAACGCCTTGAGCTCCAGCAATGCAACGACGCCACTGACGTGGCCACCTGCGCCGTTCACAAGCTCCCTGCTGGCCAACAAAGTGCCTCCGGTCGCAATCACATCGTCGACCAGCAGCACCGCCGCCTTGGGCCGTCTCACCTGCGGCTGAATTTCAAGCGCATCCTGGCCGTATTCCAGGTTGTAAGTGGCGATAGCGGTCGGCGGCGGCAGTTTGCCGCGCTTGCGTATCAGCACCAGTCCAAGATTCAGGCGGCTGGCCAGCGCCGAGGCGAATATCAGCCCACGCGACTCAATGCCTGCTACCTGGTCGATGGGCCACGCGCGACTGAGCCGTATCATTTCATCGAGCGCCTGTCGAAAGGCATCCGCACTGGCCAGCAGCGGGCAAATGTCCCAAAAGGCGATCCCGGGCTTCGGAAAGTCCGGAACGGTCGGCACGTAATCAAGCAAATTAAGCATGGTGTCTCGAAGCAGTCCCTGAGAGGTAGCTACCAAGCAGCGCCTGGATCAGTCCGCTGGCGCTGTCCGGTGCGGGTGGGGGCGCGGCTCGCCGGCTGCAACTGGCGCCGGCAAGGGCTCAGTGTCGTGAAAGCGGGTCAGATCCAGAATGGTTTGCCCTTCCTCGGGAATCAGAATATCGACGAAGCGCCGATCGAAGACAATGCTCTCGGCGTTGTACTCGCCGCGTGCATGCACCGTCCGTTCGAGAACTTCGTCCAGGCCCGCGACCGAGACGGCGATGAGCAGATCCGACTTTTTCATGTCCTGAAGCGTGAAGCCGTGCAGCGGACTGTCATTTGTTATCGGGTGCATGATGGTCCAGCTGAGTGCAAAGGCGGCCGAGTGATGCCGCATCAGGCGCAAATCATGCTGGCGCCGAAACGGCTCGCCCTCGGAGGTGGTCTCGAGACGGATCAGCGTCATCGAGACATCGGCCTCGAGAATAGGGTTATGCCGCTCGTTGGCGACCCGCACCATCAGCGTTGGCGCGCCGTCGAAACGGCCGACGACGGCGATTTTGCTGAACAGAATGCGCGCGCGCGGCCGCGAAAAGCGCGCGAACACCAGTCCTGTAACCAGCGCAATGCTCAGCAGGCCAGTGAAGATTTCCACCGAGGCGACGACATGGGCGTAGACCGTGACTGGATACATGTAGCCGTAGCCAACCGTGGAGAGCGTCTCGATGCTGAAAAACAGGCAATCGAGAAAACCACGGGTGGTGTTGGCGACGGCGCCTGGCTGGAGCTGATAAACGGCCGCAAATATCAGGTTGATGACGACGTACGCAACGACGAGCAACAGGAAGAATTGTAGCCAGCTCAGTGCCAGTATCAGGTGATAGGCATCACGCCAATCCCGGGTGCGCACGCCGATCTTGGTGAAGTTGCGGTTGCCCAGCCGGACCCGGACTGACTTGGCTTTGTGCGCTTTCAAGCGGTCCCCGACGCGCTAGGGCAACCATTGGTGAGCTGCATGATGAAGTTCTTGCCCATCTTGACTATCTATTAGCCGCGAGAATCGACGCGCCTTCCCGATACGTGCGACGGCCGGCTTTGAATTCTACGTCGTGGCTCGCCCTGTGCCACCATCAAATTAATGCACGTGGCGCAAATT